>NZ_JBFTNY010000002.1:0-399201 GCF_056397705.1 Variovorax sp. 05L425
GCCGATGGCCCGTGGCACCGAGGTTGCCGGCCGCATCCACCGCATCGACCACCGTCTGGCGGTTCATCGCGTCGTATTGGTAATACCGATCGGTGTCCTCGGCGACGAGATCGTTGACGTGGGTGTGGATGTGCGTGCGTTTGCCCACTGCGTCGTAGTCGATGGTGATCGCCGCGCGCGCATCCGCGATCCAGCGCATACGCCCGAGCGCGTCGTAGGCGATGAAGTTGTCCTGGTAGGTCACCTCATCCTGCACGGTGGTCTCGCGGATGTGGCGGCCCGCGAGGTCGTAGCGGTAGAACGTGTCTCTGAAGACGCCAGGGTTCACCACTTCCTTGATGTGCACAAGCTGGCCGGCCGCGTCGTAGTCGAAGCGCTGGTTCTGTCGAAGCTCACCATCCTGGTTGCGACTGCTCTGCGCAATCAGCTGACGGGCGTTGTCGCAGGTGCAACTCGTCCGATGTCGGTATGGCCCGTGGCTCTACAACAGAAGCGCCGCCATCCGGCGGCAACGCAAAGGTCATGTGTGCATGTGGGCAGCACATTCAGGGCTGCCGGTCGCGCAAGCACGGTTCGGCACTTTCGCGTGTCTTGGCTTCACCGTCGATCACATATCCGATAAATGAGTTTCTGCCCCGTGCTACCAAGATATCGCCGCATTTCATGGCCAACTTCTCTGCGCGCTCTTTCGTGAACACCACCCAGTGGCTAGCGCCCCCACTGTCCAGAAGCTCTAGTTGAACGAGGCCACGCGATGTTCCTGCGTACGGCTTTGACGAAACATAGGTAAAGCTCCTGTCGACGACTTCAACGGCGAGGCTGTTTCCCACTAACGGGAATAGCAAGAGCAAGAGATAAGACAGCAGCAGCGGCCCAATCACAAGACCACCAACGGCTCCCCAGCGTTCACGCTTTGGAAGTCGATTCCAAAAGCCGCTTGGAACCACTCGTACCAGCAAGTAGCCACTCAATAGACCCAATTGAAAATAAGCAAGAATTGTAAAGAAAAGCCACTTTTCTCTATATACAAAAGGAATGCTCATCGAATTCGTCGCAAGCAGCGGAGCCAGCACAAACGCAATCATCGTGCCGGCGATCCATGCATAAATTGACTGCCTTGATTTATTTGTTTTTCCCATTGAATTCCAGTAATTCATCCTTAACAAAGCCCTTTACAGCATTAGATCCACCGCCAAATTCATAGCCTAAAGCTGCACCGATTCCGAACAATCCGCCGCCAATCACCCCTCCGATCGGGTTACCGAAAGTCACCGCCAGCCCTAAGCTCGCACCCAACTGGGCCGCCCCCAGCACTGCGACGCCTCCCACGGCAGCGCTTGTCGTAGACGAAGCAAACGTCTCCACTCTTTGGTTCACCGGAGCACCGGCAACATCGGCCGAAATTTCTGCAGCGCCGGCGACAAATCCCAGAGGGCCCAATCCCTTCGTCACTCGTGCTGTACGGGCCATCGCTTGGCCAGATTTCGAGGCTGAGCTGACCGCATTCATCGCGCCCGAAAGTTCAGCAGCCCTCCCAATCTGAGCCATGCGATCGATGTGCAATGATCCGGCCCTTTGAAGGATAGCGATAGCGGATGCCTTACCGACGGCCGTTCCAGCGTTGTCAATCGCACCGATCACTGCGCCGGATCTTCCTGCAGCGCCGCTGATCGACTCGTAGTTCAGACTGCCGCGACTCGACGTTGAAACAGATCTCGGATACGCCGCCGGGCTAGGCGCCATAGGCACCGGTGCGCTGTTTTCGCGAGCTTGATGTGCCATCGCATTGTCGAGCGTGTTCCGAATGAGGTCCGCCTGCCAGTTCGCGTTGTAGGCAGGTTGACCGCTCGGGTTGACGAACTCGCCAAAGCTCTGCGGGCTCGATGTCTGCGCATCAAGTGCATCAAACGCCGCCATCTCGGCCGCTGTCATGCGTTGGCCAACCACTGTTCCCCCTAAGCCCTCAGCATCGGGATACCAGCGATCGCCAGCACCTGAATTCAACGGCTTGACGTTCGTGATCCCGCCTGGCCCACCGCCAAGCAACTGGTACGACGCTATCGCTGAGTCGCCGTTGTAGGCCGTGTTGGCCGCCCGACGCGCCACCGACATGTTGAGGTCGCGCTGGGCGTTCATCTCGCCGACGAAGGCATCCTCGTTCGAGGCGCCCGGCTCCTTGCCAAGTTCAGAGCCCGCCACGCGCTCCAGCGAGGCGCTGTGCTCGCCCTTGGCCGCTGCATTGCCTTGCCAGTCCGTGATGCCGTTGTCGCCGAGACCGTACGCATACCCCGCAGAGCCCGGCACGCGGCTCCAATCCGGCTCGTTGAACACCCGCGCGCCCGCGCCGCCCCGGTTGGCTGCCGCGATGCTGTCCTGCACGTCGGAGCCGTTTTCGTAGTCCGCATCCGACCAAGGCCCGACGCCCTGCGCCTTCTGCCCATTCGCCGCTGCGAGGCTGTCCCCCAACACATTGCCAAACGCGTCAGTGGCGACCGTCGCCGCGTCAATCCTGCCGCCGCGCACCGCCTGGCCGACGAGGCTGCCGCCGATGCCGGTCACGAGACTCTTGCCGAGATCGAAGCCTGAGACTGCCGGGTTGTAATCGAGGGCGGCGTTCAGGCCCCGCGCCGCACCAGCGCTCACCGCCGAGGCCGCGACGGACTTCCAGCTAAAGCTCGACTGCAGCCCGGTCGCCACCGCGATGCCTTGCGTCGCTGCGTTGGCAACAGCGCCGCGAATGACCGCATCGCCCACCACATTTCCGGTGTTGACGAGGCCGCTGCCACCCAGCCCAGCGGTGACGCCCGCGCCCACTGCACTGAGAGCGACCTGCTTCCAGCTAAAGCCATCTTGCACACCGAGAGCGTTGCCAACAGCCTGGCCTGCAACCGATCCGACCGCGCCGCCCACAGCACCTGCCGCGAGCAGCGACCCGGTAGTCCACGTGGCAGTGCCAGCGGCGACCCCCGCTGTCGCTCCGGCGCCGCTCAGGACGGCCGGACCCGCAGTTGTCGCACCAATCGCTGTGCCGTAGTTCGCCAACCAGTACTGCTGGCTGACTACCGCCACCACGACCACGATCACTGCCACAAGGACCTGTCCGATTCCCCCGCACCCGCCCTGGTTGCCCGGCGCGGCCAGCATGGTCGGGGTGTCGTTAACGATCCTCGACGGGTCGTAGGGCTTGAAGGTGCTCGCGTTGTTCGCGCTCGTTACCCGCGTCGGGATCGTCAGCATCTGGCCCACTCGCAGGTCCGCGCTGCTGCCAAGCCCGTTGGCCTCCGCGATCAGGTACCAGAGGCTCGCGTCCCCATAGGCCCCCTTGGCGATGGTCTGCAGCGTGTCGCCCGCGCCCACCGCGTAGGTGCCGGGACTGCCCGCCGGGTAGTTCCCATCGATGGGCTGGTAGCCGAAGCTGAAGTCCACCTGCGGCGAGAAGGTCGGCAACCGCCCGTCAAGGATGCGCTCGCCCGCCACGTCGCCGTAGCGCCCGAGCACCTCGCCGTTGACGATCAATTGCCGCTGCGCGTTGTTGCGCTGCTGGTGGCTCTCGTCGGTGTAGTAGGCGTACAGCACGTTGCCCGCCGCATCGCTGACGTAGTCGTGGATGCGCAAGCCGGGGGCGATGACCTGGCCGGGGTCGCCGGTGCTCCACAGGCGGTCGTTGACGTCGTACTTGTAGACCAGGGCTCCTGCGCTCTGGCCCGTGGTCACGCTCTCGCTGATCTGGTAGCCCTCGCCCACGCGCAGCGTGTTCTCGGTCATGGAGATCGTTTGACCCACCAGATCGGCCGCGCGATAGCTCTTCACATTGCCCACGTCGTCGTAGGTGTACTCCACGAGGGTGTGCGTCTTGTTGGGCTCCAGGACTTGCTGGATCTTGAGGCGGCCATTGGCGGCGTATTCGTTGAAGCGGCCTTCGCTCGCGCTGCCGCTCTGGGTGACGCGGTTCGCGTTGTCGTACTCCCGATGGTCCACGCGCACGCCGTCGCGCCAGGTGTCGCGCAGGCGGTTGAGCGCGTCGTACTCTTACGTCTCCGTCGAGCCGTTGTGGGTGTCGCTCTTGCGGTTGCCGTTGCCGTTGCCGTTGCCGTTGGCGTTGGCGTTGGCGTTGTAGGTCAGGCGGTGACTTTCGAATGAGGCGACCCCGTTTGCCACCTCGACCGTGTCGATCGCCTTCTGGCGATTCATCGCGTCGTACTGGTAGATGCTGTCGCTTTCCGAGCCGACGATGTCGTTCACATGGGTGTGGATGTGCGTGCGGTTGCCCGCCAAGTCATAGTCGATCGTGATGGCCGCGCGGGCGTCCCCCACCCAGCTGCTGAAGGCAAGGGGCGCCGGGCGCAGGCGCTCGATGGCCGGATGGTGGGTCATCACGTTCGATGTTGAGGTCGAAGAAATGGAAGCAGGCAAAGCGGACGGTCGACGAAGGGTGTCCAAGCAGGACGGGATCAAGCACGTCGCATGCGTTGAACATGATCCAAACTGCCTGGAACGGCACTTCGCGGCGGTCAGCTTGAACTGAACGCCGCAAAAATCGCCATCCAGGGGCAACGCCAAAGCGATGCGGTTATGCGGACAGGACACGAGCCACGTGCTACGCGTTCTTCCCCGTCACGCGATCGAACTCTTTCAGGTAGATCGCCTTGAATTCCTGTAGCAACTCAGCAGCCTCCGCTGTTGAGACTACTTGATACCCACTCTTGTTAATGATCGGGATGACGGCTTCGTCATGGGCCATAGCGGCATCGATGCCAGCGTCGAGCAGTGTCAAACATTCCGCGTGGTAGTTCGGCTCTGTAGCGCTCACGGACACCATCAATTCAGCCGCCTCTTCCAAGGTCTGCTGATTTACGGAAGCCGCGAACAGTTGCTGAAGATCAGCGCGCCATGAAGCTTCTTGGTGAGTCATCTGGGATCTCATTTGATAGGGTGCGCAGTGTGAATGAAGAACCTGCCTCGGCCGTCAGGCATCAACACTAGGTTGACGCCTGGCATAGGTTGGCTGATCGGCGCGATCGGGCCACCCCTACTAGTTACTTCATAGCCACGGCCAAGATTTCCCATGCCTACGTCCGCCTCGAATGCCTGGGGAACACCTGCCCTCGGTTTTCCAGCAAGCCATGAGTTGATGTCCTGCTGGCGAATGCTGAACGTCTTGTCGATTGCCGCCTCCATTTGAACCCGATCATTAAAGGCTGTTCTGAGACCTGTGCGATTGTTCACCGATAGCTCAGTCGCCACACGATCGTATAGGTATTGATTCGTGACATCGGGACCGTGCTTAGCCAAAGGATGGCTCGCGGCACTTAGTGTGCCGTTAGGCCGCAAGACTTGGCTACCTTCCGTGGCAGCTAGGCCACCCGGCTGTGAGAGGCGTGAATAGGCAGAAGCCGTTGCATCGATGGCGCCAGCTGACCCGCGCGCGCCGATCGCACCCATGACTGCCGTCTTGGCCAGGGCATATTGCCCGAGCGTCATCGCCGTCAAGCCAGCCTCACCAATGCCCTGCATGCCGTAGATCACGCCGCGCGTGTTCTGCCCGTTGGCGAAGGCTTGCCGCGCCTGGTTGAACGCGCCAGCGCCGGTCAGGCTATCGACCACAGTTCGCGTCCCGCCGCCCAGCCCGTAGGCAAACGGCTTGGGCTGCGTGCCGTGTTCAAGCACGCTCCAGCTATCCCCGCGCCATGCTTGCTCGAACGCGTCCCAACTCGACACCGGCGCAGGCTGCCACGGGGCGGCGGTTTCGGCTGCGTTGGCGCTGACAGTCACCTCTGGTAGCCACCCCTCGCCATCGGCGCCGATGTAGGAGCGTCCCGCTCCTGGCGAGTTGCCCGCGCCGCCTGCACCCGCATTCAACGGCGTGACGTTCATGATGCCGCCCGGCCCACCACCAAGGAGCTGGTACGACGCCATCGCCGAATCACCGTTGTAGGCCACGTTGGCCGCCCGACGCGACACTGACATATTGAGGTCGCGCTGGGAGTTCATCTCGCCGACGAAGGCATCCTCGTTCGAGGCTCCCGGCTCCTTGCCAAGTTCAGAGCCCGCCACGCGCTCCAGCGAGGCGCTGTGCTCGCCCTTGGCCGCTGCATTGCCTTGCCGGTCCGTGATGCCGTTGCCGCCGAGACCGTAGGCATACCCCGCAGAGCCCGACACGCGGCTCCAATCCGGCTCGTTGAACAGCTGCGCACCCGCGCCGCCCCGGTTGGCAGCGGCGATGCTGTCCTGCACGTCGGCGCCGTTTTCGTAGCCCGCATCCGACCAAGGCCCGACGCCTTGCGTCTGCTGCCCGTTGGCTGCTGCGAGCGACGACCCGACCACGTTGCCAAAGACGTCCACGGCGACCTGGATCGCACTGATTCTTCCACCCCGCATGGCCGCCGTCGTCACACTGCCCGCAAACGCCGACACTGCGCCGATGGCAGTTCGCCGGGCCGCCGCGTCCAAGCCCGCGAAGGCGTTCGAGTTGCCCAGCGCTTCGCCAATGGCCTGGCCCACGCCCGCACCGATGCCGGCCGCAGCCACCCCGCGCCAATCGAAGCTCGACTGCAGTCCGATCGCCATCGCGATGCCTTGCGTCACTGCGCTACCCAGCGCCTGGGTGGCGATCCTGCCGACAGTGTCGTTGGTCGCCCGGCTCACGGCGCCTTCGAACCCGCTGGCCCCCAAGCCCTGGCTCACGCCGGCGCTGACCGCTGTCAGAGCAACCGACTTCCAGCTGAACTCGTCTTGCACACCAATCGCCATGCCGACGCCCTGGCTCACGACATTTCCCAGAATGGCGCCACCGATGCCCCCGGTGTAGACCGCAATGACCACGGCAATTACCGCCACAAGGACTTGCCCGATCCCCCCGCAGCCGCCCTTGTCCTGCGGCATGGCCAGCATGGTGGGCGTGTCGTTGGCGATCTTCGTCGGGTCGTAAGGCTTGAAGGTGCTCGCGTTGTTGGCACTCGAGACCCGCGTGGGAATCGTCAGCACCTGGCCCGTCCTCAGGTCCGCGTCGCTGGAGAGCCCGTTCGCGTCCGCGATCAGGTACCACAGGCTCGCATCCCCATAGGCCCCCTTGGCGATGCTCTTGAGCGTGTCCCCGGCAGCCACCGCATAGGTGCCCGGACTGCCCGCCGGGTAGCTCCCGTTGATGGGCTGGTAGCCGAAGCTGAACTGCGCCTCGCCCTTGAATTGCGGAATCGGGAAGCCCTCGAAGCGCTGGTCCGCCACCTCGCCATAGCGTCCGAGCACCTCGCCGTTGACCACCAGCTGGCGCTGGGCGTGCTCATGCTGCCCGGCACCTTCGGCCGAGTAGGAGGCGTACAGCGCGTTGCCTGCGGCGTCGTTCACGAAGTTGTGCGTGCGCAGGGTCGGACKCGTGATCTGGCCGGCGTCGCCGGTGGAGATCAGGTGGCCGTTGACGTCGTAGGCATAGGCCAGGCCCGCGAGCGACTGCGGGACGTCGTATTCGTCGGCGGTCTTGCGCGTCGCGCTGACGCTGTTGACGACCTGATAGCCCTCGAAGCGCGTCAACTCGTACGTCGTCGTGGTGAAGGCCCGTTTCTCCGGATCCGCTTCCACCGGCACCGCCAGCGTCTTCACGACGTTCCCCACGTCGTCRTAGTCGTAGTTCACGCCGGTGAGCGACACGCCGTACTCGAAGGTGTCCTGGTGCCTGAGCCRGCCGTTGGCGTCGTACTCGTTGCGGCGCCCCTGCAGCGGGTCGTTGCCCGTGGTGCCCATGTGCATGCGATGCAGCGCCATGTACGCCGCAGGCAGCGCCTCCGGCCCGCTGGAGATGACCCGATTCGCCGCATCGTAGGTCCGACGGTCYACTCTCACGCCATCGCGATCGGTGGTCTCCAGGCGTCCCAGCGCGTCATAGCCGTAGACCTCCTGGGTCTCGCCCGCCTGSGCSGCCCACAGGCCGCTGCCCGGCCCGCCGGCTTCCACCAAACGCAGGCCGTTGTGGGTATCGCTGGTTCGATTGCCGTTCGCGTCGTAGGTGAGCCGATGGCCCGTGGCACCGAGGTTGCCGGCCGCATCCACCGCATCSACCACCGTCTGGCGGTTCATCGCGTCGTATTGGTAATACCGATCGGTGTCCTCGGCGACGAGATCGTTGACGTGGGTGTGGATGTGCGTGCGKTTGCCCACTGCGTCGTAGTCGATGGTGATCGCCGCGCGCGCATCCGCGATCCAGCGCATACGCCCGAGCGCGTCGTAGGCGATGAAGTTGTCCTGGTAGGTCACCTCATCCTGCACGGTCGTCTCGCGGATGTGGCGGCCCGCGAGGTCGTAGCGGTAGAACGTGTCCCTGAAGGTGTCGTTGACCACCTTCTCCCTGATGTGGATGAGCTGTCCCGCCGCGTCGTACTCAAACGCCTGCTGCTGGCCGCGTGTGTTGATCTGCGTGGTGAGCTGGCGCGCGTTGTCGTAGGCATACGTGTAGCTCGCCCCGCCGATGTCGGTATGGTCCTTCAGTTGACCGAAGTAGTCATACGTCCAGGTCGCGGTGTTGCCGTTGGCATCGGTCTCCGAGATCTTGCGGTTGAGCGCGTCGTAGGCGAACTCGGTGGTCTGCCCCATCGCCAGCGTGGTGCGAACGAGGTTGCCGCGCAGGTCGTAGGCGTAGCGGATGGTCTCGCCATTGCCGTTGGTGGTGGCGACCAGCCGCCCGGCCTCGTCCCAGGTCTGGCTCTCCTGGACGCCGTTGGCCCGGGTGGTGCGGATCAGGCGGTTGAGTTTGTCCTGCAGGTACCAGGTGGGGTTGTGCTCCGCGTCGATGGTGAGGACCTTGTTGCCGAAGGCGTCATAGGCGTGGCTCACCACGCCGCCGTCGGCGTGCAGCTCCTGAACGAGGTTGCCCCCGGCGTCGTAGACGTTGCCGTTCACGTTCCCGTTGGCATCCCTTACCGCCACTTGGCGGCCCATCTCATCGTGGTAGATGCTGGTGACGATGCCGCCGACCTGCACCTGCTCGATGAGCTGGTTGTTGGCGTTGTAGCGGTAGGTGGTCACCCAGTCGGCCGAGCGCGGGTCGCTGATGGCGATCACGTTGCCCCAGCGGTCGACGTTCTGGTTCACAACCGGGCGCTGGTAGCCGTTCACACCGTTGATGTCCGCGACCTGGCTGATCAGCCGGCCGCTCGCCATCGGGTCCTGGCTCACGGCGTAGGCGCCCCGGTCGGTGGCGGCCTGGGCGTACTGCGCGGGGTCGCCGGGGATGGTGTAGCCCGGAATCTCCGGCGTGCCGGGGTCGTAGGGCAGCGCAATCACTTCCATCGTGACGCTGCGATCCTCGTGAATGGTGATGCGGGCCTTCCATAGTTGCGTCGCATCCGCCCCCGGCACGGGGCAGTAGGCGTAGGTGACCTCATAGTCGCCGGGAGCGTAGGCATAGCCGCCCATCAAGCCTCGCCCGGCGTCGAAGGACGCATAGGCGTACCCGAAGAAAGACTGCGTCTCCATGAACGCGCTCAAGGGAGGGTAGGCGTTGATCGACGCAATGACGAGCGTGGCGATACCTGAGGGCGGCTCGGGCACTCGCAGCGAGTAGCTCCCGTCCCCGTTCCCTACCACCGTGATGTCGCCGATGGTCGGTACGCCCACGGCGGGGGTGCCCGGGGTGCCGGGCACGTACTGGTCGGGAGTACCCGCGACCTTGCTGATCTGCCCGGTGGCATGCGCGTAGGGGCCGGGGTCGCCCGGGTGGCTCCAGAGCAACTCGTATTCGTACAGGCCACCCGCCAGACCCGCGAGGTTGACTGCGCTCCACTCGTTGCCGGCGGGGTGGTCGATGCGCTGCTCCACCCACGTATCGGCGGAACCAGCCAGGCGCAGGCGCAGGACCTGGATGTCGCCGGCGCCCGGGCCCTGCCACTCGAAGGTCTGCGCGCCCGGATTGACGCCCATCGCGACGTTGATGTTGCCCAGGGGCAGCGGCGTCACGCTCAGGAGACCGCTCGCGGTCACTTGGTCGGCCTGCCCGGGCACCATCGTGGTGACCTTGTATTCGTAGTCGCCGCGCGCGAGGCCCGTGGCGTCGTAGCGCAGGCTGTCGCCGAAGTTCGTGAGCGCGACGGTGCTCCAGCCACTGTCGCCGGGACTGCCGGCGGCGCGCACCTGCATGATCACCTGGGCGCCCGGTGCGGGGCCGACCGCCGCCGCCGGTGCCGCAATCGCGACGCTCTGGCCGATCGAGCCGCCCGAGGCGTGCGCGCCATCGCGATCGAGCATGACCTGCCAGTTGCCGAACGAGTCTTTCTTGCGCACCGTGACGTGGGTGATCTGTTGAACCCCACTCAAAGCCAGCGTCACCCCGTTGGCCGCCTGGTTGGCGTCGAAGCGCTGGGTTTCGTTCCGGACCGTCCCGTCACCGATGGCATAGCCCAGCGTGACCTCCACGTCGCCGCTGCCGAGGCCGGCCAGGAAGCCCGGCCAGTCAAGCCGGACCGAGTCGGCGTTGATGCGACTCGTGAGCGTGTCGTTGCGCACTGTCGCGCCGCCATGGGTCTCCAGCCGCTCGGGCAGCGCTTGGCTGACGACGCGGCCCAGCAGGTCGTAGGTGGTGTCGGTGCGGCGCACGTCGGCGAGCTGCGCGGCGGCCTGGGCACTCCCGATCTGGCGCAGGTCGAGGTCGGCGCGGCTGGTGCCTGCGCTGCGGATCTCGCCGGTCTGGCGGCCTTGCAGGTCGTAGAGCGCGATCTTGTCGACGCCGTCCCCGGCGTTGGTGCGCCACAGGCGTCCGGCGTTGTCGTAGTCGAAGTATTCGCCCTGCTCATCGTTGACGAACTTCGCAATGAGTTCGCCGAAGGCGTTGTACTTGAGCTCGGTATCGACGCCGTGGTCCAGCACATGGGTCTGGTGGCCCAGGGCGTCATAACGGTAGTCGCGCCGCAGGGTCTGCGCGCCGTCCTCGCTGCTGACGCTTTGCCACTCCTTGGTCAACAAACCTTGGGCGTTGTAGGCGCTGTAGTGGTTGGCGCCGGAGGCGTCGGTGCTCTGGACGACATGGCCCAGGCTGTCGTACTGGGCGAAGCTCTCTCGGTCGGAGCGCACAACGGCGGCGAGGTCGGGCGGCAGCACCTGCACGGTATTGCCGGTCACGAAGATGTTGTCGCCCACGAACGGGCTGAGGTTGGCCAGGTGCTTCAGGGGTTCGCCCAGCGTGGCGTCCGGTCCTTGCGCAACCCAGCCTGCGTTTCCACCATCGGGGGCGAGGATGTCGGCGACCCAACCACCCCCGACCAGCAAGGCAAATTCGGCGGGGTCGGACACGAGGGTGTAGAGGGTGCCCAGGTTGGGGTCGAACTTCACCAAGCGCACCAGGCTTCGGGTGCCAGGGGTTCCCGCGGCAGCGGTGTAGCCGACGATGCCCTCGTCCGTGAAGCCTTCGCCCACCTTGAGGTCACGCAGTTGCGCCGAGCCCGTGTAGTAGTGCTGGGTGCCCTGAGAGAGTCGATACAGAGGGACTCCGCCCTCGAAAGGCGCGAGAGAGATGTAGCCGGTCACGCCGTAGTCGGAGTAGCCTTGAGCGGCTTGTGTGAGGTGCTCGATTTCCGGGTTGGGCGCGACGACCACCGTGGGCTGCGGCGCGGACCGCGGGTCGAGGGGGGTGCCCTCCAGGCCCGGCACCATCGAGGCGCCATTGGCGTATTCGGTCTTCAGGACCACGTTGCCGTACGCATCTCGCCGGTAAACGGTCAGCGGCGCGAGGGCCTCGCCGGTCTCGGTGCTGGTGCGCGTGGGTTCCACCACCGCCGTGACACGGCCCAGGGCATCGTAGTAGCTGTAGGTCGAAGCGCCCGCAGCATCGGTCGTGCGCGTCAAATTGCCCACCGCGTCGTACCCGTAGCTCGTCGTCAGGTTGCCACGCTGGCTGGTGCCGTTGGACGCGGTGCTGAACTCGACGTTGAAGCGGATCTCGCTGGTCTTGCGGTTGGCGAGGTCGAAGGTGATGCCGGTGTGGCGGTCGTTGACGAGATCAATCAGCGGCGTCGGCATCGTCGGCACGTCGGTCGGATTGGCCTGGCCCGTCCAGCCCCCGAGCGTGCTCGTCCCCGCCCATCCCGTTGCTGCCTTGGCGTACTCCATGCGATCGACCATGTTGCCCGCGGCGTCGAAGGCCTGGGTCGTCACATAGCCGAGCGCGTCGATGCTGGCGACTTCCTGGCCACGCTTGTCGAAGGCATGCGTGGTGAGCGTCCAGATGTCAGCGCCCGCGACATCCTTGCCCTTGAGTTGCGCGACCTGCACCAGGTCGCCGAAGGTGCTGAACGTGTTGCGGGTGGTCTTCGCGCCCGAGCCGTACTGCTGCTCGGCAGTGAGGCTGCTGTCGAACACGAAGCCGGTGGACTCGACCACCTCGATGGCGCGGCCCAGGCGGTCATACCGGGTATGCAGCGTGCGGTTGGCGGCACGCTCGGCCCGGGTCTGCGCATCGAGGGCGCCCCGCACCTGCGCGGTCTGCAGGCTCGCGGGCCTGGACAGCGCGAGCGTCGTGGCCGTGCCGTGGCGCGCGAGATCGCTCACCTCGCCGAAGGCGTTGCGCTGGTAGCCGGTGACGTAGCCGAGCGCATCGACGTCGAAGACCACCTGGCCTAGCAGGTCGTAGGTCTTGTAGCTGAAGTTGCCGCCGATGTCGCGGTTGGCGATGGCGTTGCCGAGCGCGTCGTAGGTGGTCTCGGTGTACAGAGTCTGAGGGGTGCTCGCGTCCGCCGCCGCGTCGTACACGCCCACTGGGGGATAGATCACTTTCACCTGGCGGCCCAGCGCGTCGTAGACGTAGCTCGTGGTGCGCTCCTCGGGGCGGCCCTGCGCCTCGGTGCGGCTCAGGAGGTTGCCCAGGCTGTCGTAGGCGAGAGCTGTCACGATGCTGGCTGCACCGCTCGCCGCCTCGTCTACCGCGAGCTTGCCGTCGGCGCCGGGGACGACCGTGGTCAACGCCACTGGCGGCGCCCATTCCGTCGTCATGCGCCCGGCGCTGTCGTAGCTGTAAGTCCACACCGAGCCGCTCGCGTTGGTGTACGAGAGCCTGTTGCCCACCGCGTCGTAGCTCCAGGATTCGACGAATCCCATGGCGTCGGTGCTGGAGAGGACGCGCCCGGCGGCGTCGAAGGTCTGACTCGTCGTGCGATCGTTCGTGTTCGTGCGGATGGCCGCGGCGATGCCCGCCACCGTGCCGGCCGTGGTGGCGGGAATCGCCAGCGCGTAGCGGGTGGTGGAGATGACTTGGCCCAGGCCGTCGCGCTCGAGGCGCGTGACGTAGCCCAACGCGTCGACCTCGTAGACCAGTTGCCGCGCATCGTCGAAGGCGCGCTGGGTGATACGGTCATTGGCCGCGTCCGCCACGTTGCTGTTCACGATGCGCATGCGCACCTCGGCGGCGTCTGCCGTGGCGCTCAGGTTCGCAAGGGTCTCAGGGTCCACCGCTCGGGCATAGGCGGTCGTGCGCACGACGTTGCCAAAGCCGTCATAGGTGGACTCGACCACGCCGCCCTGGGCGTCGATCGAGAAGACCAGGCGATTGGAATGATCGTAGGCGTAGCGCTGCACCCGGTCCGCGCTCGGGTTGGCACTCACCATGCCCTGCAGGGCCGCGTCGGTGTAGGTGGTCTGCGCACCAGGCGCGGCGACCGGGTTGGCGTAGGCGATGCGTTGCGTCACGTTGCCGAAGACGTCGTAGACGGTGCGCGTGACGCCGCCCAGCGCATCGACCACGAAGGTGAGCCGTCGCGACGCGTCATAGGCCATGGCGGTGATGCGATCGTTGGCACTCGCCACCACGCTGGAGGGGGCCGCATCGGGCGCGATAGCCGTGGCGTACTGGACCGTGCGCACGAGATTGCCAAAGCCGTCGTAGGCGAAGCCCGTGACCGCCCCGGTGCCATCGGCCTGCCAGGCGACGCGGTTCGTGATGTCGTAGGCGCTGCGCGTGTGAACGTCGCGCACGTCGTCGACGCTGGCGGCCGTCGCCGCCGCCAGCGAGGCTGCGTCAAGAACCGGAGGCAGGGAAACCACATTCGCGTAGGCGCGCCGGTCCACCACATTGCCGTTGGCGTCGTACTGGACGTGCACCACGGCCCCCGTGCCCCCTGCGCCGCCTTCGACGCTCCAGGTGGCGCGGTTCACCGCGTCGTAGACATAGCGCAGGTGGCGGTCGCGGGCATCGTCGATCAGGCCCGCCGTGGCCAGGGCGAGCGCTTGGGCGTCTGCGGGCGTGCCGGGCGCCACGGCATGGGCGAAGGCGCGCTGGTCGATCAGGTTGCCGTTGTTGTCGTACTGGGAGTACACGACCGAGCCCGCACCGTCGATGCGCCAGGTCTGGCGGTTGACCGCGTCATAGACTGTGCGCACATCGGCGTCGCGCGCGTCGTCGGTCGCCACCGGGGGGGCGCTCTTGCCGTCCCAGGCCGCGAGCTGCGCGGGCGTGAGCGGCGTCGCATAGTGGCGCTCCTCGATCACATTGCCCACGGCGTCATAGGCGAAGCCCGTCACATTCCCGGCGCCATCCACGCGCCAGACCGGACGGTTCGCGTGATCGAAGACGGTGCGCACGCGCTGATCGAGCGTCGCGTCGGCGGTCACCTCCGGCATCTTGCCCCGCCAGACGTAATTCGCCATGTCCGCGGCGCTGACGACCGCGGCGTAGGTCCGCGTCTCGATCAGGTTGCTGTTGGCGTCGTAGATGTAGCGCGTGACGGCGCC
Organism: Variovorax sp. 05L425; assembly: GCF_056397705.1. Taxonomy (NCBI): domain Bacteria; kingdom Pseudomonadati; phylum Pseudomonadota; class Betaproteobacteria; order Burkholderiales; family Comamonadaceae; genus Variovorax; species Variovorax sp. 05L425. The sequence continues at coordinate 14,704 of NZ_JBFTNY010000002.1, forward strand.
CGTGGCGTCGACCTTGGATTCCAGCCGGTTCAGCGCGTCGTAGTAGAACCACACGACCTCGTCGCGCGCGCGATCGCGGACCACGATCTCGGTGTCCACGGTCGGGTTGAGCACGGGCGGGGTGGTGGGATCGACCCGGTTGGCGTACGAGGTGATCTGGTACACATTGCCCGCAGCGTCGTAGGTGTAGCCGGTGACCCGGCCTTCGCCGTCGATCGTGTAGGTCAGGCGCCCGGCATAGTCATAGTCGCGCCTTTGCGTGACGCTTGCCGTGCCGAGCGCCGGCAGGTAGTTGTGCTGGAAGTTGAGCGCGGAGCTTACCGTGGCGCCCAGGCTGGCCAGGGTCTGCACGGACAGCGGCGCCGGGTACGAAGTCTCCCGCGTCAACCAGCCTTCGGCGTTATAGGTGTTCTCCTTGACGTAGCCCAGCGCATCGATGGTGTAGATCAACTGGTTGGCCTGGTCGTACACATAGAGCGTCGCGTTGCCGTTGGCGTCCACCGCCTTCACGACGTTGCCCGCCTTGTCGTAGACGTAGCTGCGCGTGAGGTTCAGGCCGAGCGGATCGACCTGCTCCTTCACGCGCTGTCCCGCGCCGTCGTAGGTGTAGCGCGTGAGCGTGCCGTTCGGGTCGGTCACGGTGAGCACCGTGCCATTGGTGTCGTGGGTGTAGACGGTCTCCAGGTTGAGGCCCCCCGCGTCCTCGGTCTGGCGCACGACCTGGCCGGCGAGGTCGAACTCGATCGTGGTGACCACGCCCCTGGGGTCGGTGACGCTCACGCGCTGGCCCTTGGCGTCGTACTCGTAGCGGGTCGTGAGGTCCAACCCGCCCGGGTCGATCGTCGAACTCACAAGGCGGTTGGCCGCATCGTAGGCGTAGGTGGTGACCACGCCGTTGGCGTCGGTGGTGGCGGTGAGGCGGTTGGCCTTGTCGTAGGTGCTGGTGGTCTTGCCGCCAAGCGCGTCCTGGGTCTCGACGCGGTTGCCGCTCAGGTCGTAGCTGTGGTTCGTGGCGTTGCCGCACTCATCGATCTCGACCTGGATCTGGCCCTCGCGGTTATGCACCGTCGTCGAGACCTCCACCCCCCCTCCCCGGTAGACCCTCACGCTGCGCTGGGCGGTGTCGTAGCCATAGGAGTAGGTATAGCCACTAGCGCTGGTCAACGCGTCGCTATAGCGGCCCACCCTGCCAAGGGCGTCGAAGGTGGTGCGTCGAATCGCCCCGACTCCGTTGGCACTCCCCACGAGGTTGCCGCGCGCGTCGTAGGACTGCTGGCTCACCCGACCGTAGGCGTTGCGGGTTTCGATCAGTCGCCCAAAGGCATCGTACAGGCTGTACTGCTCGACGTTGGTGCCCGAGACATCCCGGATGGAGCGGATCTGCAGGCCGCGGCGATCGAATGTGGCGGTGTCGACGACGACGTAGCCGCTCGCCAGCGCCTGGCTGCTCTCGACGGCCTCGCGGAACGCGTTGTAGGAGTAGCTCGTCACATGGCCCAGCGGGTCGGTTCTGCTGGCCTCGGTGCCGGTAGCGTTGTAGCGGCGAAGGACATGGCTGTCCTTGCTCGCGTCGGCGATCGCGGCGATGGCGCCTGTGATGGTGGCCGTTACCAGACCGCCGGGACTGGTGGTCGCGAGCACCGCGACATCGATGCGCGTGCCGTAGGTCACCTCGTCGGCCAGCTGGCCCAGGGCGTTGTAGCGGCTCTCCCTCACCTCGCCCATCGCGTTGACGGTGTAGCTCAGGCGCCCCACCGCGTCGTAGAAGAAGAGGGTCCGATTGCCGTTGGCGTCCGTGCTGCTTGCGAGGCGGCCCGCCGCGTCGAAGCTGTGGGTGGTGCCGTTCGCCGCCCAGTCGGCCAGGCTCGAAGAGGCGCCGACCGCCAGACTGCCGCGGCCGTCGAGTTCGCCGATCAGGCGCCCCTGGAGGTCGTAGCGCAGCTTGGACGTGCGCTCGTCGCTGGTGCCCAGCGCCGTGGTGGTCTCCACCAGTTGGCCCACGCTGTCGTAGACGAATCGCGTTACCGTTCCTTCGGCGTTGGTACGCGAGACGAGCTGGCCGGCCGCGTCCCAGGTCTGGGTGACGATCTGGTCCTGCCCTGGATTGAGCAGGCGCACGCCCTCCAGCGTCGGGGCAACACCCGCGACGAGATACCCCTGATAGCCGGGGCGCGCATAGCGGATGGTCTTCACGACATTGCCGCGCGTGTCGTAGAAGTTCTCCGTGACATAGCGGTCCGCATCCATCTGCCCGACCAGTTGCCCCCGGGCGTCGTAGAAGTTGTAGACGTGAAGGGGGGTGGCGTTGTAGGCGGGAGCGGGTCGCACGCTTGCGAGGTCATGACTCGCGCGGGCGACTGCCATGGCAGCGGTGCGCTGCGCGGCGCTGTTGAAGGCGCACCGGGCGGTGTAGAAGACGGTCTCGACCAACCGGCCTGCGGCGTCGTACAGGTATTCGGTGAGGTAGTCTTCGCCGTCGATGACCCCGATCAGGCGGTTGTCGCCGTCGTAGAGCGAGGTGGTGGTGCGGTCGTTGGCGGGGTCGGCGATTGTGTCGACGATGGGGACGAGCTGGAGGGCGGCGCCGGTGTCGAGCTGGTCCAGCTGGATCGCGGTCAGTGGCTTGGCAAACTGCGTCACCGAGGTGACGCGCGAGGCGCCGTCGTAGCTCGTTTGCGTCACGTAGCCGAGCGCATCGACCTCGAAGGAGAGGCGGCCGGCCGCGTCGTAGAGACGCCAGAGTTTCTGGTCCTGCGCAGTGGCCTCGGGCCTTACAGCTGCCAGGTTGGCCGCCAAGTCCAGCGGCGAGCCGCCGGTGGAAAGCGGGGCGGTGTCGATCGCGGTGGCATAGGCGATCGTTTCGCGCAACTGGCCATCCGCGCCGTAGAGGTATTCGGTCACCGCCCCCGTGGGATCGATATCGGCGACCTTGCGGCCGGCTTCGTCGTAGAGCATGAAGCGCCGCGCGCCCGTCGGGTCCTCCACCATGAGCAGGTGACCGTCAGCGTCGTAAACGTAGCGGGTGGTGCCCAGAACTCCGGTGCCCACGCTCGATTGCGTCACGCTCACGAGCCGCCCAGCCTTGTCGAAGGCCTGGGTGGTCACCAAGCCGTTGGCGAGCGTGAGGGTGGTCCTGCCGTTGGCGTCGTCATGACTTGTGATCGTCGTGTTCGGCGTCACCCCATCCAGCGACGGGCGCGTGACCGCGAGCAGGCGGCCCAGTCCGTCGTACGCGTAGGTCGTGACCCCGACATAGTCCGGCGCGATCTCCTGAATCAGGAGGCCTCGGCGGTCAAAGACGTACTGCGTGATCGATCCCGTGCCGACGACGCCGAGCCCGTCGGTGCCTACCTGGGCGTAGGTGGTCCTGGATTTCAGCTGCCCGAGCGCGTCGTACGCCAGGTCGGTGCGCAGGGTCTTGGTCTTGTCCTGGAGCCCGGTCCAGATGACGAACTGCGCCTCGGTGGGGACCTGCGTCGCGCCCAGCCCGGCGGTGGGGTAGGTCTGGCCGGCGTACTCGATGGTGGTCACCAGCTCGCCATGGCTGTCATAACGGTACTCGACCCCACGGCCCTCGGCGCTGATGGCGAAGCGCAGCTGATTTTTTGCAGCAGCGTCGTAGATGTAGCGCGTGGTAAGGGGCAACGAAGGTTGAGCAGACCCCGCCCCATCGGGGTCCGGTGCCGCATGGACGGTCTCGGTCAACAGTTGATTGCGCTCGTTGAACGTGCGCGTGATGGCGTTGCCCGCGGCGTCGCGCTGCAAGACCTGGTTGCCTTGAGCGTCGTAGCCGAAGACGGTGGTGTTGCCGGCGCCATCCGTGGTGCTCGTGACATTGCCTTGGTCGTCATAGGTGAAGTTCGTGCGGGTCAGGCCCTCGGGGTGGGCAGCCGTCGCACCCTCGCGCACCTCCAGCAACTGGCCTTGGGCGTCATAGCGGAAGATCGACTGCGCACCTAGCGGGTCGGTGACGGTGGTGGTGTTGGCCGTCGTGTCGTAGCTGTAGCGGGTGACCGCTCCGAGCGCATCGGTGACGCTGGCGACCTTGCAGACGCCGCCGGACTGCACATAGGTGAAGGCCAGCGAGCTGCCATCGCTCTGGGTGATGCTCGCAATGCGCGTGCTCGCCCCGTCGTACGTGTAGGTGGTGAGGTAGACGTTGCCGTCGTCGATCGAACCGTCCTCGGGAGACAGGTCCACGGTGACGCTCGCGAGGCGGTTCTGCGCGTCGTAGCCGTAGCGCACGGTGGTCGTGGCGACGCCGCCCGAGACCGTGCGGATCTGCGTGAGGCTCACTCCCGTGTAGTCGAACAAGGTGGTCTCGCCGTTGGCGTCGGCGGCCTTCTGCAGGGTGCCATTTCGGTTGTAGCTGTACGTGAGGGTGTTGCCGTTCGGGTCTTGCGAGGACACCAGGTGGCCCTGGCCTGTCGATTGATAGCGCTCCACGACGCCCGTGTTGCCATCGGTCCATACGAACTGGGCGGCAGCGGGGTCGTAGCTCACCGTGTTGAACGCGCCCGCGCCGGCGGTGCCGACATACAGCCTGCGGGCGGCATCCCAGTGGTAGATGGATCGGGCGCCATCGCGTCCGGTGACGGTGACCGAACTGCCTGCGGTTCCGACGATGCCCGACAGTTCGATGCGCTGCGCGGCCACACCGACGAGCCAGTTGTCGGCGTTGTCGTCGTTCATCAGGCCCTGGCTGTTGTACGTGCGCAAGGCCGTGAAATCTAGGCCCCGGCCCATGAGGGTGTCGTCGCAGTCCTGCAGCACCAGGTTGCCGGTGGCCACATTGACGAAGGATTGCTCGCCGTTGCGGCCCTGTGCCGCGGTGTCGATGACGCCGCGCTGGCCCAGGGTGGCGAAGGAGGTCAGGCTCAGGCCCAGGCTGTTGCCGCTGACGATTGCTACCATTTTTATTCCGTCCCTTACTGATATCTGGTGAACCGTCACGCACGGCTCTCAAGCAATACATCCAGGGATTTCGGAAATCGTTAAGCGAATGACCCAGCGCGATCGAGGGGTTCTTAACAAAAGCACAAAACGATGGATAACTTGTCATGACAACGCCCGAATCCAATTCACTCGATGGCCTGATCGCCGAGGGCTTGGCTGCCAGCCAGGCCGACGATGCCGAACGGGCCATCGCCTGCTTCCAGAAGGCAAGCACCACGGCACCCGAGGCCGGCTTGCCTCAGTTCCTGTTGGGTGCGGAATTCGCCGCGCTCGGCGACATGAGCGCGGCGGAGACCGCCTTCGCCAACGCCACGCGCCTCGCGCCCGGGTTGCCCATGGCCCGCTTTCAGTTGGGCCTGCTGCAGTTCAGCTCGGGCCGCGCGGCCATGGCCCTACTCACCTGGCAACCGCTGCTGCAATTGCCCGATACCGATCCATTGCCCCATTTCGTGGCCGGCTTTGCATCGCTGGCGCAGGACCGCTTCGAAGAAGCGCTGCACGATTTCCAGCAGGGCATCGCGCTCAACACGGGCAATGTCGCGCTGACGAGCGATATCGAGAAGGTCATCGACGGTATCCGCACCCTGATGCGCAACTCGGTGCCGGGGCCGGAAATCACGCCCCAGCCGTTGTCAGAGTCCGAAGCGCACGTGCTGCTCGCGGGCTATCGGCAGCGTGGCCCCGCGCATTGATCGGCCAGCGTCGTCTGCATGATTGATCCGCCATCGCAACTGGCCGCCACGGTTCGCGCGCAGTTGGGCGCGCAGCGACGCGTTCCCGCGCGGCGCGATCCTGCACAGCGGCACGCCGGCCATGGCGACGCCACGATTCAGCGGACGCCCGCACTGCGCGTGCGGACGTTGTCGCCGGACGATCCGCAACGTCGACGCAAGGCCTTTCGGATTTTTCTGGAATCGGTACTGGTGGAGGCCCTGGGCCGCAGGCGGCCTGAGGACCACGGGTTCGATCAACTGGTCGACACGGTGCTGCATCGAATGGAAGGCGATCCCGCGCTCGAAGCGGCATTGCGAGAGGCAGGCGATCTCTTGCTCGCCGATGTGATGCCGGCGCCCTGCCGCTAGGACTTGTCGCGTTCCGGATCGACGACCTGCTGCTTCGGCAGCCAGTCAGCCATGTCGCCGCCCAGCGGCGCTTCGCGGCCGCCGAGCAGACGTCGGGCGAGGCGCTGAAGATCTTCGGCATCTTTCACTTCACCGTTCAACAGCGCACGGGCATATCGACCGGACAAATTGCCCCTGTCGAGCCGCAGCGCCGTCTCGGCGTGCGTTTCCGCTTCCTGCAGAATCTGCTGCATCGCCAGGACGACTGCCAGCCCGCCGTGACTCTCGGCGAAGTTGTGGTCCAGCGCCAATGCCGCCTCGAAGCTGGCGCGGGCCGCCGGCAAGTCGCCTTGAAGGATCTGCGTCCATCCCAGGCCGTGCCATGTGCCGATGTGCTTGCCCAGAACCGCCAGCGCGCGAATGAAGGCCGCATGGGCCACCTGAAGATCGCCGGCCAACAGTGCGGCAAATCCCCGCGTCGACCAAGCCCGACCGTCGTCGGGATGCCGCTGCAGTGCGAGATCGGCGAATCGGGCCGCGTGCCTGGTATCGCGCGCCGCCAGTGCAAGAGAAGCCTGCGTCACGAAGGCTTCGGGCGGATGGTCCGCGGGGTTTCCCGCTTGGAGACTGGCGACCGACCAGCGCTTCGCCGCAACGAAATCAGCTGCATCGATGGCGATGAGGCTGGCGACCCCCGCGGCCTGCGGATCGAGCCCGTTCTGCCTCTCCGCCTCCTTCGCCCAGGCGATGGCGCGGTCGAGATCGCCTTGGAGGTGCAGCGCACGCAGCCACAGTTGCTGCAACGCGCGCGCTGCGGTCGCCGGATGCCGAACGACGCCGTCTCGACCATCGGCCGATGTCTCCAGCGAGGGCGCAAGCCGGGCGATGCATTCCGCATGGCGGCCGCGGCGCAAATCGATGAAGGCACGGTTGTGAAGCAGTACTTCGGCAAATCCCGCGGGCGGGTTCGGCGTTCGCGCCAGGGCCTCCAGCACACGCTGCGCTTCGTCGTAGCGCTGCTGCGCGAGCCAGTAGTCGCCCTCGCGCAGACGCCACGCGAGCGGCTCGGTACCCAATGAATCTCCATGCTGCAGATGGAACCTGGCGCGCTCCCACTCCCCGCATGCCAACGCGGTTTCGAAAGCGTCGATCAGCAGGCTGTTGTTCGAGGGGTCTTCGCGCAGGAAACCGTCGAGCCGGTCAAGGCGTTGACGGGCGGCAACGGGGGATGGCGTCGGCTGGGTCATGAAGAGCAAAGGATACTGGTTGAAGGACGACAGGAAAGGTCACCACGAGACGTCGCAATGCGCGTCCTTGCCGAGCAACTCGCGCAACCGCGACAGGCCCTGCCGGTGCAATTGCGCGACGCGTGCGCGCGTAACACGCAGGAGGCGCGCGATGTGTTCGAAGGGCATCTCCTGCAGATAGTGGCAGGCGATCACCTTCTTCTGCTGCACCGGCAGCTGGTCGACCATGTCGCGCAGGGCCTCGCGGAGTCGCAGGATCTCGGTCTTGCGGAAATAACTCACTTCGGGCGAAGGCATGCGCGCATCGCTCTCGAAGGCATCCGCATCGATCATGCCCGTGTCTTCCAGCAGGACGCCGATCGCAAGGCCAATGCCAACGTCCGCCAGATAGCGAAACAAGGCGTCCGGGTCGGCAGACGAGGCCGACGCGCCAGCGGCATCCGTTGCGGCCTCCTTCACGACCTCCAGCCGCTCCTGTCGAAGAAGGGCCATGACATTGCTCTGCTGGTTCTTCTCCGTCAACCGGACCAGGCCGTTGAGCATCGCGCCCTGGATGCGCTTGGAGGCATAAGTCCTGAAGCTGGCGCCCTGCGCCGGATCGAAGCGATCGACCGCCTCCATGAGGCCGATGCGCGCAAGCTGCAGGTAGTCGCCGAACTCGACACCGCCGTGCGTGCGCCGGGCAAAGAGCGTGGCCGCGAGCATGCGCGCGTAGGGCAGATGCAGGCAGATGAGGCGCTCGCGGGCGGCCGCATCGCCCTCCTCCCTCCAGCAAACCCACAGCGGTGCCGATTCTTCGCAAGACATCGCGCGTCACTTAGTGAAAGCTGCCCACGAGTGCCTTGAGCACCAGGCTCCAGCCGTCGACCAGGATGAACATCAGGATCTTCAGCGGCAGCGCGATGGTGGTCGGCGGCATCATCATCATTCCCAGCGCCATCAGAATGCTGGAGACGATCAGGTCGATGAGCAGGAACGGCAGGAAGATCACGAAGCCGATCTGGAATGCCGAGCGCAGCTCCGACAGCATGAAGGCGGGAATGAGCTGCACATTGCCGATGTCGTCCATCGATGCCGGTACCGGCGCGTTCGAAAGTTCCACCATCAATGCAAGGTCGGCCTCGCGGGTCTGCCGGACCATGAATTCGCGCAGCGGACCGACGCCCTTCTGGTAGCCCTCCTCGACCGAGAGCTTGCCCGCCATGAAGGGCTCGAACGCATCCTGGCCGAGCGTCTGAAGCACCGGCGACATGGTGAACAACGTGAGGAACAGGGCCAGTCCGATCAGGACGGTATTGGGCGGCGTCTCGTTCATGCCGATGGCGTGGCGCAACATCGACAGTACGACGATGATGCGCAGGAAGCTGGTGAGGCAAACCATCAGCGCCGGCAGGACGGCCAGCACGGTCAGGCCCAGCACCACGCGCAATGCCTGCGAAGTTTCGGCGGTCGCGACGCTCGGTGCCGCAGCGGGCGCCGCCGCCTGGGCCGCGGCGCCTAGCAGCATCACACCCAGCAACAACGATGCAGACCTGAATCTCATGCCGATTCTTCCGCGGCGGGCACGCGCGGCGACTCGGCCACGAGACAGATGGTTTGCTCGCTGCATCCCACGAGGAGGCGGCGGCCTTCCCACTCCACGACATGCAGGCTGTGGCGAGGCGTGAGCCGCATGCAGGACGAGCGCGCGAGTTCGGAAGGCGGCGCCACGGTGCGCGTCTTCTTTCGCGCCACGTACACCGCAGCCGCCACGAGGACCAATACGGCCGCGATGCCGAGCGATCCGACACCTGCACCACGCGCCCCGTCATCCTCCGTCGCTTCGCGCATGACCGGAATGCTGGATGGCAGGCTGGCCGTACGGGCGGTCGCCGCGACCGCCGGCGCCACGGTCTGCGCACCGGCCCCCGTCGCGAACCACAGGCCCAGCACCATCAGGCAAGCCAGCCACAAACCGGGAAGGCCGGCCCGCCGCAGCCCCGCATCGACAACATTCATCGATCAGGCGCCCCGGCTCAGGTTCAGGGCCACCGGCAGTTCAGTGATGCGCACCGCGAAGTGATCGTCCACCGCCACCAGCTGCCCACGCGCGACGACCTTGCCCTCGATCGTCAGGTCCACCGGCTGATCGATGGTGCGATCGAGACACAGAACCTGGTTTTCCTTGGCTGCCAGCAGTTCGCCCACGGAGAGGGATGCCTCGCCAACGCACACCTGCACTTTGGCCTTGATTTGATGCAGCGGATTCCAGTCCCGCAGGATGGCGGCGCTGCCGGCATCGCCATCGACATGTGCCGGGGCCGGCAGGTCCGGCAGCACAACGGTCTGCGCGGTCACGATTCCTTCAATGGCATTCGTCATCGGTTCTTTTCCTTCACTGAATGATTGTTGGATGGGGGTGCGGCCGGCCACGCCATCTCGACGGCGATTCGCCCTTGGCGCTGCCCGAGCCAGCCGTCGCAGAGTGATGCACCATCCGCGGCAATGACCTTGAGCGGCGCGTCGAGCAGATGCTTCAACGGGATGACATCGCCGGGACGCAGCGCCTGCAACTGGCCAAGATTCAATTCGGCGCCCGCCAGCATGACGCGCAACGCGATCCGCTCCCGCGCCAGGGCCTGTTCGAGTGGTATTGCCGCGGTGGCGGCTGCCTGTGCGGTCTCCTTCGCGGGCTCGCTGCCAACAAGTGCAGCCACCGCGCGATACGGCAATCCCATTCGCCAGACACCGCCGCACCAGCGCCAACGCAGCCACAAGGCGCCGGACCAGGGCTTGGCGGCAACGGCCGACGCACCCCGCACCAGCGGCGATTCCCGCAATTCGCTCCCGACGAGCGCGGGCGATGAAGCGATGCGATGCAGCCAGTCGTTCCACGCCGCGCGCACCATGCCTTCGGCGATGGCCGATGCCTCGCGGCGCGGTGCGGTCGTCGTCACATCGGTTCCGAACATCGCGCGCGCCACCGCATGGATCGCGGTGTCGCCGCTTGTCACCGCCGGCGTATCAGCGAAGGACCACCAGACAGCGTCTTCCGGCACGTGCTCCATGCCCGCATCGCTTTCGCTGACCAGAACATCGGCGTCAAACGCCGCGACCTCGTCTGCCGGCAGCCAATCCGCACACCAGGCGCGATGGACCGCGGCAAATTGCGAGCACACGAGATCCTGCCGGACCTTTGACCAATGCCGCAGCGGGCGCGCCCGGCGCGCCGACGCCACCGGATCGAGCAGAGCTGAAGACATCGCCGTATTCATCGGCTCTTCATCGAGAAAAGTTCCTGCAGCATGTCGCTGGCCGTCGAGATGACCTGCGAACTGGCTTGGTAACCGCGCTGCATCACGACCAGATCAGAGAACTCCTGTGACAGGTCCACGTTCGAGATCTCGACCGCGCCGGTACGCACCTTGCCGAACGCGCCCTCACCGGCCGCGCCGAAGTGCCAGGCGCGCTCGTCGAGCATGCGAAACTGGTTGTCTCCCAGCGCCGCCATCGCATCCTGCGAGTCGAAGCGCGCGAGCGCGATACGAGCCCCGTTGCGCGATTCGCCGTTCGAGTAGCTGATGGTGAGCACGCCATTGGCGTCGAAAGCGACGCCGCTCAGGGTGCCGGGCCCGACACCATCCTGAAAAGTCATCGCAAGCGTCGACAGATTGCCCGACGCGAATGACGTCACATCCGAGCTGAAATCCAGCGACAGCGCCATCGGCGGCTGGCCCGGCGGCGTATAAGTGGCCTGCACGATGGCCGCATCCGCGACGGGTCGGCCATCGGCGAACACGATGCGCCCGGTGGAGAGCACGGTGGTGCCATCCATGACATCCACGCTCCAACTGCCGGCCTCGACGCTGTCCGTGTTGGTGAACTTCAGCGTCAGCGTGTGGCTTCCACCCATCGCGTCGAGCACGGTGATGTTGCCCACTTCCTGCTCGGTCGCCGTGCTCGAAAGGTTGCCGCTGAACTTCACCCGGGTGGTTGCCTTGCCAGCTTGCGTCATGTGCCCGGCGACGCTGATCTCGACAAGCTGTCCATTGCTGTCCCGCCCCATCACCTTCTCGCCTGAGCTGCGGCTCACGAGCACACCATCGGCGTCGAAGCGGAACTGGCCGGCGCGGGTGTAGACGAGGCTGCCATCGTCTCCCTTGAGCACGAAGAGACCTTGGCCGTCGACCGCCATGTCGAGCTCGTTGCCGGTCTGGCGCAACTCGCCTTGCTTGAACGACATCGTCGTTCCGGTGGTATTGAGGCCGAAGCCCAGCTGGTTGTTGTTCTGGCTGGTGACGCCGCCGCTGAGATTGCCTCCGGTGTAGAACATGTCTGCGAACTGAAGACTGGAGCTCTTGAAGCCCGGCGTGTTCATGTTGGCCGTGTTGTTGGCGATGACACGCAGGCCGCGCGAATAGCCCAGCAGCCCCGTCATTCCGACGTAGATGGATTCGAGCATGGTGATTTCCTCCGGATGTTCAAGCGATCAACGCACGGCGACGAGTTGGCTCAAGGAGATATCGCCGAGCGTGGCCCCTGCCGTGGTCTCGATGGTGAGCAGCGGCGCATCGCCCGACAGCGAGAGCGCCTTGACCGTGCCGCTCAGTTTCCCGTCACTGACGGTGATATCGACCGTGCGGCCGATCAGCCCTACTGACTGCAGCGCCGCCTGGTTGGTGATCAGCGTTTCGATCTTGTTGTTGAGTTGCTGGGTTTGCTCCAGGCTCGTGAACTGCGCCATCTGCGCCATGAACTCTTGGTTGTCCATGGGTTTCAGCGGGTCTTGGTAGGTCAACTGGGTCAGGAGGATCTTGAGGAAGTCCTCCATGCCCAGGCTGCTTGCCTGAAGGTTGCTTGCGCCGGCTGCGCCGATTGAATCGATGGCCATCAGGCCTCCCTTGGGTGAAGTTGATCGTGTGGGTTGTCTTGAGGAATCAGCGCAACGCCGTCGCGCCAGACCGGCTGGCCGTTGCAGACCACGAGGTGCAGGCGCTCGCCGCGATCCCTGAGCGCGCGCTGCAGATCCGCCACGATGCCGGGCAACATGGCGCGAAGCGCTTCATCGTTCGCACGCATGGCGATCCATACGGCATGGCCTTCGGGACGTTCCTCCGGGTGCAGACGCAGGAGCGCGGACGGCTCCATGATTTGCATCGACGGTTGCGCGCGTGATGCGCTTTCTGTGATGGATGCGGGAAACGCCCTTCGCACATTCGCAGGCAAACCGGTCATGGGTGACGGCTGATACGCCTCGGGTCGTTGCGGACCCTCTGCGGGGCGCAGCGTCTTGCTCGGCGCAGCCCGCATCGACATCGGGCCAGAAGAAACCCAGGGCGCCGTCGACGCCGCCGACATGTGTCCAGCATTCGATGTCCTCGACGCTGGCACTGCCGGGAATGGATCCCTCCGCGACGCACCGGGCGGCGCGCTGCCGCGCCTCTCGCCGCCATGGCGGTGAGCGGCGGCGTGTGCTGCTGTGCGGCTCTCCGGCGGCGGCTCCGCGTTCTCCCCGGCGACAGGGTTCGTCTTGAACCAGGACGTCAACTGCGCCCGCTCCATCTCGCGCTGCCATGCAATTTGATGCTGTCGGGCGTCGCGGCCGGTCGACACGGCACCGCCACCCTGCTGGGCCGGCTGAGTGACACGCGCGGGCGCTACTGAGACTTGCGAACTCATCGCCCGCGCCCTCCGAAGACACGGCCGGCAGCCGGACGCGCAAGCCAGTCCCGGTCCTGCTCGGCACTCGCACGCAGGCGCATCTCGTGCGCGTATTCGGCAAGCGCCTCTTCCTTGTGGCGCACGAGCCCTTCGATGCGGAGTTGCTGCGCCACGCAAGCTTTTCTCAGTGAGGCGCAGCGCTGATTCAACGACTTGCGTTCTTCGTCGAGCTCACAAGTCCGCTCGTCCAGGCGGGCCAGATGGTTCAGTGCGTACCGATGGGCCGCTGGATCGACCCGTTGCGTCAACGCATGGCCGACGGCATCGGCCTGCGTATCGTGCATTCGCCGCAGTTCCTCCACTTGTGCTTCGACACGAGCGAGTGCCTGCTGCGTTCGGGCGAGATCGGCCGTCAGCCTCTCCAGACGCCACTGCTGCTTCTGCCTCACGGGTTCGAGCGTGTACGCGAAGCCGCGAACGTCGACATCCCGGGCGACAGTAGTCTCTGCAAGGGTCCTGCTCATGGCTTCTTCTGCTCCGCCAGAATGTCTCGAAGCCCGCTGAGCGCTTCCGCACGCGTTGCGCCCCCGGTGCTCTGCCGCAGCCATGCTTGCAACGCAGGCTCGATTTGCAACGCTGCGTCGAGTTCGGAGTTCGAGCCTCTCTCATAGGCACCGATGTCGACCATCTGGCGATTGCGCTCGAGCACGGCCAACTGGTTCACCGCCGTCACGGCAAGTGCACGCTGGTCGGCATCGGCCAACTCGGTCATCAGCCGGCTGACGCTCTTGAGTACGTCGATCGCCGGGTAGTGCCCGCGATGGGCCAGGTGCCGGGAGAGCACGATGTGTCCGTCGAGTATCGCGCGCAAGGCGTCCGACACCGGCTCGTTGAAATCGTCGCCTTCCACCAGCACCGTGAGCAGCGCGGTGATCGACCCGCCGCCCGGCGCGGTGCCGCAGCGCTCGCACAGCTCGGGCAGCTCCGCGAACACGGAGGGCGTGTAGCCCCGCGCCGTGGGTGGTTCGCCGGCGGACAGCCCCACCTCCCGCCGCGCCATTGCAAAGCGCGTGACCGAGTCCATGGTCAGGAGAACCTTGCGGCCCTCGTCGCGGAAATGCTCAGCGATCGCCAACGCCGCATAGGCCGCCCGCAGGCGGGCCAGCGCTGGCTGGTCGGATGTGGCGACCACGACGACCGAATGCGCAAGTCCAACGGGGCCGAGTTGCTTTTCGATGAACTCCCGCACTTCGCGGCCGCGCTCGCCGATGAGCGCGATCACGTTGACGGCTTCCGCGTCGGCACCCGCATGCTGGCCCAGGTGTCGCGCCAGCATGCCCAGTAGCGTGCTCTTGCCTACACCGCTGCCCGCGAAGATGCCGATCCGCTGTCCCTCGCCCAATGTGAGCAGGCCGTCGATGCTGCGGATGCCGGTTTCGAGGATGCGGTCGATCGGCGGGCGCCGCATCGGGTTGATGGGCGCCGCCTTGAGCGGCCTGCGCATGGACGTGGCCGGGCGGGGCCCACCGTCCAGCGGATCGCCGAATCCGTCCACCACGCGGCCAAGCAATGCTGGGCCGACATCGATCTGCGATCTCGCGCCCAGCGCCTGGACCTCGCAGCCCGATGCAATGCCCTCGGCCGAGCCATAGGGCATCAGCGTGACGCGGCCCTGCTTGAGCCCGACGACCTCCGCGAGCACGTCGCCCGTGGGGTCGGACTGCGAATGCCTGCGCACCTTGATGCGGCACAGTTCGCCGACTGCGGCGTCGGGGCCCAATGCATCGATGGCCAGCCCCTGCATCTCCCGGACCCAGCCGATGCGGCGATGCAGGTCAGTGTTGCGCAGCGCTTCGCGACAAGCCGATAGTGCGCTCATGTCAGGACCCACGAACCATGGCGCGGCTGCGCTGGAGGAGTTCTCGCAACGCTTGCAATTGCGTCTCGAAGCGCGCATCGAGTCCGCCTTCGGGAGACTGCAGGATGCAGCCGCCGAGTACGACTTCGTTGCTGCCAATCCATTGAACACCGTCGCGCTCGCCGCTTTCCGCCGGCGCCACGCCAGCTTTCTCCAGCACAGCGAGATCTTCGGGATGCAAATGGATGGCCACCAGTTGCCCATTCCGCATGGCGTCCGTCGACTGCTTCAATTGGGCCTGGAGCGCCTCGGGCCGGGGCGCGTGCTCGCCCAGCAACCGGCAGATGACCTCGAAGCAAAGCGCCAGGATGTCGTCCTCCGCCGCTTGCACCCTGGCGTCGATCTGTGGCGCGAGCGCGGCGATCAGCTTGTCCAGTTGTGCGAGGCGTGCGTCGCAGTCGGCCTGGGCTTCCTGCTTCAGTTCCTGGACCAGACGTTCGTTCTGCACGAAGAGATCGCGTTCGGCCTGCTCTGCCGCCTGAAGTGCCAGTTGCATCGCTTTTTCGGTCCCCTGCGCAAGGCCTTCGGCGACGCCCTTGGCAAAACCCTCGTCATAGCCGCGGCGACAGGCCTCGTCATCGCGTTGCGCGGCGGCCGGGCGAGAGTCCGGCTGGTTCTGCACGGTCGGAGCTGCCACGAGGGCTGGCGCTTGCGGACGCGCAAGCGCCCGACGCCCCTGCACCACCACATCGCACAGCACTCGCGACGAGACTTCGCCGCTCATCCGGATACTCCTTGTGAGACACGTGCCCGCCGCCAGAACCCACGCAAGGATTCCCGGACGGAATGCCACCGCCTCGGCAACGGCTCATACGGCACCGGCCCACGAAGGCGCGCCACAACGGCGGCGATGAGCGCGGAGCGAAGTGCTGGCGGCACCGGGCCGGCAGTCGTCGATGCCAACAGCGCCTGCACGCGCGATCGTTGGTCGGGCTCAAGGGCTTGCAGCAGGTCTTCGCGCCAAGGCCAGTTGGCCACGCGCAACCAACTGACGATCAGGGCGGCCGGCTCGCTTCGCAGCGCCCTGATCACGGTGTCGAGGCGGCCTCCGGCGAGTGAGAGAAGCACGTCTTCATCGGACGACGGCATCGTCGCATCCGCGATCAGTGCCGGGTCACTGGCGATGCCCAGGGACGCCAATTCCGCCAGCAACGCTTGCAATGTTTCTCTCTCTCGCTCCGGCATGGCATCGAGCATCCACGTCCGATCGACCGGGGACATGGCATGCAGGAGCAGCGCGGCCTGCCGCGCTCCGGCTGTTTCGCCTGGGCCGGCATGGCCGTCGTGAAGGCGAGGCGCGAGGCCTCCTTCGACGATCAAGGCTTTCTCCCCGGCATGATGGCTGCGCGCGCATCCACGGCCATCCAGTCGCGCATGCGCTGCAACGCGGCGGTTCGTTCCGCCTCCGACAGAACCGGCTGATCGAGTGCTCGCTGGCGCAGCGTCGAACGGTTCATGCGATAGATCAGCAATGCCGCTATCGCCATCAGCGCAGCGCCAAGCAGCCACCGAAGGGCCGATGCACCGTCGAGTCCTCCAAGCCAGGAGTCGGCATCCTGAACAGTCGATGCCTCCGGCGCTAGTTCGACCGACAAGCCGGCCGACGTTGCTGCTGCCGGTTGCGTCGCCCCCACGGCCCCGCCGGTCAGCGACTGCACGACCACGGTGTCTCCACGATCCGTGGAGGCGCCGACGGCTGCGGCAATGACCTTGGCAAGCTGCTCTTCTTGCGAAACGTCGAGCGCGCTGCGCACCACGGCCACCACTTGAATGCGCCGGATGGAGCCGGGCTGGCTGACCACCTGTTCGACGCGCCGCCCCACGGCGTACTCCACATCGCGCTGCGCGCTTCCGCCGGCATCGGGGTTCCGGGTGTCGATCGCTCCTGCGTCACGCAGCGTTTCGCGCTCGCGCACGATCACGCCTGCGGCCTGCAGCCCGGCCCGCGACGCGGCCGGCAACACGTCTTCGGTGGTCACGCGAATCTGATCCATGTTGAGTGTCACATCCACGCTGGCGAGCGCCTGTCCCGGTCCAAAAGTCTTGTCCAGCACGGCAGCGGCCTTGCGGGCGAGGTAAATCTCGGTGTCGCGCTTCAGGTCCAGGCGAGCGCTGTCGAGGCCATCGGCGGCCTCCCCCGAATCCGAACGGGTCAAGGCCACGCCGTGGCTGTCGACGATCGTGACGTCCTGGTTCGTCATGCCGGGCACGGCCGCCGCAACAAGGCGCTGGATGCCGGTCACCTGTTCGGGCCGCAGCGACTGCCCCTGCCGCAGGCTCACGGTGATCGATGCCTTGGCCTTGGAAGTCGCCTGCTTGAACAGGCCCTGTTCCGGAAGCGCCAGCAGGACGCGCACTTCGGAGAGCGACTGGATCGTGCGCGTGAGTTCACCCTGCAAGGCGCGCTGGTAGTTGATCTTCTGTGCGAACTCGGTCATGCCGAAGTCCGTGTTGTTGAAGAGTTCCAGCCCGACCGCACCGTGCAGCGGCAGATCCTTGCCCATGAGCTTGATGCGCGTCGCATGCACGGTGGCCTTGTCCACCAGGATCGCCGTGCCGCTGTCGCCCAGGCGGTAGGGGATCTTGAGGCGCTCAAGCTCCGCGGTCATCGCTTGCGCGTCCTGCGGCTTCAGGTCTGTGAAAAGCGCCTGATATTCCGTGCGCAACAGCCACCATCCGGCGACCGAAGTCACCACGAGGATGGACAGCACACCGGCGACTAGGCCGAATCGCGCACGCTGCGTCAGTCCTTGCCAGAAGCTCATATCGGCATCTTCATGATGTCTTGATAGGCCTCAAGCAGCCGGCTGCGGACTTGCATCATCAGTTGGAACGAAAGGCGGCTTTCCTCGAGCTTCATCATGATCAGATGCAGGTTCTGCGCATCGCCCACGGCGAGCTTCTGCAAATCGACCTGGCTGTCGATCAAGCGGCTGTTGACCTGGGCGATGCCGTCGGTCACGAGTCTTCCGAAGGATCCGTCCGCGCCTTGCAGCGTCGGTGGCGCCGCCATGCCCAACGCGTTGGCGTTGGCCACGCTCACCATGTTCTGCGCCGCCGGCGACAGCGAGGCCAGCGCCTCGATCGGAAGGAATCCGGTCATGCGTTCTGTCCTCCAATGTCGAGCGCCCGCAGCGCCAGGGCGCGGGTCGTGTTCATCGCCGCGACGTTGGCCTCGTAGGCGCGCGTCGCGCTCATCAGGCTCACCATTTCGGTCGCCGGATCGACACCGGCGTAGGAAACAAAGCCGCGCTCATCGGCCATGGGATGTCCGGGCTCGTACATACGCCGCGGCGAAACGTCGGCAGGCACGATGCGCACCGAAGTTGCCACCTGCGTTGCCGTGTCCATGCCGGCACTGACCATCGCATCAAAAGCGCGGACGCCATCGCCTGCGGCGGGTGTCCCCGTGTGCGCCTGGGCCACCACGCGCAGCGGCCGGTACGTGACGCCGCCCACACCCTGTACGGTGTTGGCATTGGCGAGGTTGAGTGCCGCGACATCGACGCGCGCACGCTCGATGTTCATGCCGACGGCACTGATGGCGAAGGATCGGGAGTAGTCCATGCTTATTTCCTTCCGTCGCCGACGGCCATCGAAAGAATCGCGTAGTGACGCGCAAGGCCCTTGGCGAGCGCCTGGTAGTGCACGGCATTGCGCGCCATCTCGGCTGACTCCACATCGAGCCGGACCTGCGCCTGGAGACCGTTTCCATCGCGCGCCGCTTCGATGCGCGGGCGCACATCACCCAGCGCGAAAGCGTCAAGCCTTCCGGATTGGCGCAGGCTGCGCCGTGCGTCGGCGAGCTGCGCCTCGAAGTTCACGTGCCGCGGCACATAGCCGACCGTGTCGGCATTGGCGATGTTTGTGGCGATGGCCTGCTGGCGCAGGGCGGCAGCGTCGAGCGCCAGCGAGAGTGCCGATCGGGTGACGGCTTCGATTCCATCTGTCATGGGATGCTGTTCAGGGAAGATGAATGAAGATTCAATGGATGCGTGCCGGTCACTGCACGATGAGTTCGCCGTGAAGCGCACCCGCAGCCTTGACGGCGCGCAGGATGGAGATCACGTCGCGTGTGCTGGTCTTGAGGCGGGCGAGCGACTGCACGAGGTCCGACACGGTGTTGGACCCACTCACGAAGCCGGTGCCGTTCTGCTCCTCGACATCGATGCGGGTGTTGGTGACGATCGCCGTGCGAACGTCGGGCCCGGCGCCGATGACGTCGAAGGGTTGCGAGGCGGTGTTCTCGCTGGAGATCGCGATCTTGATGCCGCCATGCGAGATCGCGACCTTCGAGATCCGCACATCGCCGCCCGACACCACCGTGCCGGTGCGTTCGTTGATCACGACCTTGGCGCGCCGGTCGGGCTCGACCGTCACATTCTCAATGCGGGTGAACAGCGCCACGACGTCGCCGCGTTGCGCCGGCGGCACCGCGATCTCGATGCCGGATGCATCTTTCGCCCGCGCGATCGGCTCGCCGAGTTGCTTGTTGATCGCCGCGGCGACACGGTTGGCGGTCGTGTAATCCGGCTCCGAAAGAACGAAGGTCACGCTCTTCTGTGCGTCGAGCATCTCGGCGGTCACGCCGACTTCCACTGTCGCGCCATTGGGAATCGAAGCCGTGGTCGGGTGGTTCTTCTGCACCACGTTGCCGTTGGCGTCGTAGCGATATCCGCCCACCGACAGCGGCCCCTGCCCGAGTGCATAGGTGCGGCCATTGGCACCCCGCAATGGGGTCATCAGCAGCGTGCCACCCACGAGGCTGCGCGCATCGCCGGCGGAGCTCACCGTGAGGTCGAGCGTATCGCCTTCGCGCGCGAAAGTCGGCAGCGAGGCGCTGACCATGACGATCGCGACGTTGCGGCTCTGAATCTGCTCCGGCGCAATGGTCAGGTCGAACTGCGACAGCACGTTCGAGAGCGATTGCCGTGTCGTGCGGTTGGCAGGCGAATCGCCGGTGCCGGCGAGGCCGGTGACGATGCCCGTGCCGACCAGCGCGTTGTCGCGCCAGCCCTTGAGCTTGCCGAGGTCCTTGACGCGCATTCCTTCAGCATGCGCGGACGGGAGGCCGACGATCACCAGCGCGCACACCAGTCCCACGCACGAGGCGATTCGAGAGATTCCTGTTTTCATCACAGCCCAAGCCAATCCAGAATCCGCCGCCATGCGCTGCGCCGGGCACGGTCGGACACGTCACCCTCACCCACATAGGTGATGCGCGCGTCGGCCAGCCGTGTCGACAAGACTACGTTGCCGCTGGAGATATCCTGCGGCCGCACGCGCCCTTCGAGATTGACTCTCTGCAGTTCGTCGTTGACCGTCAGCAACTGCTCGCCAGCCACGCGCAACTCGCGGTTCGGCAGAACTTCGATCACGGTCACGCTGAGCGTCGCCAGCAGCTTGTTGGTTCGCTGGGTCCGGCCGCCGCCGTCGAAATTGCCGGCGATGCCGATGCCGAACTGGCCGACCAGCTTGCCGCCGTTGTGGGTGACAGAGCCGGACAGGTCGTTGCCGCGGCGGGTGCCGGTATCGGCGCTGCTCGTCGCGGACGAGTTCTCGTAGACCTGCACGGTGAGCGAATCGCCAACACGAAAGGCCTTGTTGTCGGCAGTCAGTGGCTGGAAACTGCCCTCCTGATAAAGACTTTCCGCCATCGCCGACGGCACACACAGCATCGCCGTGAGAGCGAACAGATTCAACCAACGCAATGTCACGGCTGCACCTCGACCTGACCCGGCCCGGTCACGCGCGCCAAGACCTCGCCGCTGGCGCCCGGCACCTTGACGCGGACAATCTGCCCGGGGCGGCCGTCCTGCAACACCTCGACACGGCTCTGGATCGCGACATCGCCGCTGCGGGCCGTCAATGCGGCCGAGCTACCGCGCGCGACCGCAAGCGCCGGCTCCAGATGCGACTCGGTGAGCGCCTCGCCGCTGCGCAACGGACGGCGCAACTGCTGGTTGCTCTCCGCCACGGTGGTACGGCTCTTGGCGGAAGCGGCCGGCTTTCCTTGGCGGAGCGTCGTCAGATCGACCTCTCGCTCTTGCAGCGCACCATGGCGCACGACCGGATCGACTGTCACGCCGCGATCGACATCCGCTGCTGCCACCGGCACCCATGCCCATGCACTCACCTCGAAGCTCACCGCAGTCGTCCGCACAAACCGATCGTCCACCCAGGCATCGACCCACACCAACATGCGCTTCGACGGCAACGCCTGGCTTGCGATCGGCCGCACATGCAGCGTGGGCTTCCCGGCCGGCAGAACGAGATCGCGCGCCGTCGACACGGGCGAGACTTCGGCACGCAGGCTACGCTCCGACAGCCACCGCGTGAGCGCGGACTGAGCCGCGTCGATCACGGTGTCGCCGGGTAATTGCAACGCGGCGCTTTCGACTTCGACCTCGATCGGCCCCTCCCAGCGAATGGCGAACAAGCCGCTCTTTGCATGGATCCAGCGCTCGACCGTCTCGCGATCGAGCACCGCAGGAGAACCCGGCCGCGGCGCGGCGCCCATCGGCAAGGCCATCAACTGGCGCAGCGTGGGCAGGTCATGCGTCGTGAGATAGGCGACGTCGCCCAGGCGTACCTGCGACCGGCCGATCTTCACGCCCGGTCGCAACTCGATGGTGACGGTCGGGCTCGGCCTCGGGATTGCGGATGCGGAGGCGTGGATGCCCAGCGACGTCGCCACGCACAACGCGAGGGCCAATGCGCTCGCGCGCGCAGCGGCCGGGTTTCTATCGACGCAGGCCATTGATCATTGCCAGCATCTCGTCGGAAGCCTGCACGACCTTGACATTGGCCTCGTACACGCGCTGCGCCACCATGAGATTGACCATTTCCTCGGTCAGCTTGACGTTCGACCCTTCGAGAAAACCTTGCGCCAGGCTGCCCATGCCGTCTTCCGCCGGCTTCGCGGCGATGGCCTCGCCCGAGTCGACGCTCGAGCGATAGAGGTTGTCGCCTTGCGCCAGCAAGCCGGATGGATTGGTGAAGCGAACCAGCTCAAGCTGGCCCAGATCGATGGGTGAAGCCCGACCCGGCACCTGGACCTGCACACGGCCATCGGCTTCGATCACCATGCTCTCGGCGTTGTCGGGAATCGAGAGAATCGGCTTGAGCGGGAAGCCTCCCGGCGTCGCCAACAGGCCCTCGCGATTGATCTTGAAAGTACCGCCGCGCGTGTAGGCACTCGATCCGTCGGGCATGCTCACCTCGAGAAAGCCTTCGCCCTGGATCGCAAGATCGAAGGCCGACTCGGTTTTCTTGAGGTCGCCCATGTCGAAGAGCTTCGCGACGCCGGTGATGCCTACGCCTGCTCCCAAGCGCGTCTCGCCGCCGAGCGGCCCTGCGACCTGCGACGGCGTGAGGCGAGCGGCCTCACGCACCATCAGGTCGGTGAAGCCGACCTTGCTCTTCTTGAATCCGGGGGTGCTGACATTGGCCAGGTTGTTGGCGATGGTGTCGACGTTGAGCTGCTGAGCCTGCATGCCCGTGGCGCTGATGTAGAGGGCGTCAAACATGAGTCATTTCTTCGATCAGAGGAATCTTGGGAGCTCCGGGGAGGATCGGCGCTCAGATCTCGCCGAGCTTGCGCACGGCGGCGCCGATCATTTCGTCGTAGCCCAGGGCCACTTTCTGCATGGACTCGAAGTGCCGCATCGACTGGATCAGCTGCACCATCTCCTGCATCGAGTTGACGTTGGAGTTCTCGAGGAAGCCCTGGTGCACCTGAACCTCGCTGTCGACGAGCTGCTTCGGAGGGACGGGGGATCGCACGAGACCGTCGCCGATGCGCTCCAGGTCTCGGACGTCGTCGAACCGGACGACCTTCAGCTGTGCAACGGGGGCTGCATCGGCGCGTCCGTCGACCATTGCATCGAACACTTGGCCGGTCGCGTCGATGCGCGGTCGAGGATTCGACAGGAGGATTTCCCCGCCCACGCCCATCACCGGATGTCCCTGCGCTGTCACCAGACGGCCGCGTGCATCCACTTGCCAGTTGCCTTGGCGCGTGTAGGCCGGGCCGCTGTCGGTGTTCACCTCGAAGAAGCCGGTTCCGCCGAGCGCCACATCGAGGTCCTGACCGGTCGACTTGAGCGTGCCCGGGCGCATGTCGGTCCGGACCATCAACGCGCCGGCCGAGGTCGTCGCGGCCGTCAGGGTTCGCGCCGCCGACGCATCGACCGAACTCATCGCATTGATGAATCCGCTGGCCGCCAAGGGCAGGGCCGCGGGCATTTCCCGTTTGTAGCCCGGGGTCATGGCGTTCGCCATGTTCATGCTGATGCGCTCGAGGCGCACCATGTCGTGCTGCATGCTGCGCAGGCTGATGGCTAGAACGTCGGTCATTGATGCGGTCCTCGCAGGGTTCAGAGTTGAATGACGCCAAAGGACTTGAGCTCGACGGCGTGAGGCACTTCGGTCATGGACAGGACGCGCAAATGCGGCATCACGCGCTCGGACAGCGCGCGCACATGGCGACGCAATTCCGGCGCGCAAAGCAGCACCGGCAGCAGGTTGCTCTTCATCATGCGTTCGGCCTGCTGCACGAGGCGCTTCACGAGTTGCTCCGTCAGACGCGGATCGAGCGCAAAGGCTTGCCCTCCTCCTTCTTCCGTGGCCGACTGGATGCTTTGGAGGAACTGGCTTTCGATCGCCGGATCGAGCGTGAGCACCTGGAGCGAATTCGCCTCGCCCAGAAGCCCCTGGCAGATTGCATGGCCCAGCCGCTGGCGTACGGCTTCGGTGAGCTGGTTGGCGTCGCGGGTGGAGCGACCGGCGTCGGCCAGGGTTTCGAGGATGGCCTCGATGTGGCGGATCGACACCTTCTCGCGCAGGAGGTTCTGAAGCACCTTCTGCACTTCGCTGGACGAAAGAACGGTCGGGATCAATTCCTCGACGAGGCCCGGCTGGGCTTGTCGCACGCGCCCCAGCAGCCGGTCGATCTCGGCACGCGTCAGCAGCGTCGCGGACTCGCGGCGCAGCATCTCCGTGAGATGCGTCATGAAGACCGTGGGGCCGTCCACCAGCGTGAAATTGGCCTTGCCTGCCGCTTCGCGCTGGCTTTCGTCGATCCACAAGGCGGGCAATCCATAGGTGGGATCGCGTGTCGGCTCGCCCGGCACGGCCTTGGTGTCGCCGGAGGGATGGATCGCGAGAAGCTTGTCCGCACGCACCTCGCCCTTACCGACCAGCACGCCGTCGATCTGGATCTCGTACCGGTCGGCCGAGAGCCTCGCCGAGTCCTTGAAGCGCACGCGCGGCAACACCAGGCCGAATTCCTGCGCGTGCTGCTTGCGGAAGGCGCTGATGCGCTCCATGAAGACACTGCCCGGCTGATTGACCAGCGGCACCCAGCGACTTCCCAGGTGCACCTCGATGGGCTCCACTTGAAGCAGTGCGTAGGGATCATCCTGCGCCGCAGGCGGCGTGCCATCCGGATTCGATACGGGCGCACTGTCGAGCGCCTGACCCGCCACCATATCGCCCGCTTCGCCGGCCGGGGCGCCGGACTTCGACGCGCGATAGAGCAGCATCGCGGTGAGAAGGAGCGACGACGTCAGCAGCAGCGTCGGCACAGCCGGAATGCCCGGCAACAGCAACAGACCACCAAGCGCCATCGCCACGAGCAGGAGCGTCTTTGGAAAGGAACCGATCTGGCGCAAGGCTTCGCGGCTCAGGTTCGTGTCGGACGACGAGCGCGTGACGATGATGCCGGTGCCCACCGCGATGACGAGCGCGGGCACCTGGGTCACGATGCCATCGCCGATGGTCAGCAGGGTGTAGGTTTGCAGCGCCCGACCCCACGGCATGCCGTGCTGCATCACGCCGATGACCAGACCGCCGACGATGTTGATCAGCAGGATCACGATGCCGGCGATCGCATCGCCCTTGACGAACTTGCTGGCCCCGTCCATGGCGCCATAGAAGCCGGCTTCCTTCTCGAGATTCTTGCGACGCCGCTGGGCCTCGGCCTGGTCGATGAAACCCATGTTGAGATCGGCGTCGATGCTCATCTGCTGGCCCGGCATGCTGTCGAGGGTGAAGCGCGCCGCGACTTCCGACACGCGCTGCGCACCGCTGGTGACCACCACGTACTGCACCACGATGAGGATCAGGAAGATGATCAGGCCGATGACGTAATTGCCACCGACGACAAAGGCGCCGATCGCCCCGATGACGCGGCCCGCGTCGCCGTCCGACAAGATGAGCCGCGTAGCCGCCACGTTGAGCGAAAGACGGAAGAGGGTCGCGATCAGCAACAGCGACGGAAAGGTCGAGAACTCAACCGGCCGGGCCATGTAGAAGGTCAGCAGCAGGACCAGGAAGGCAAAGCTGAAGTTGCTCAAGATGAGGAAGTCGAGCAGCCCGCTGGGGATCGGCGCAAAGAGCACCACCAGCACACCGAGCACGAGCAGCACCAGCGCAATGTCGCTATGCCTTACGACCATGCGGCTCAATGCCTTCATGACCGCGCTCCCACGGAAGCTCCCTGGTTTTTCTCGCGCATCGCGAAGACCCATACGATGATGCGCGCTACCTGCGCATAGAGTTCCGGCGGAACGGGGTGGTCCACCGGGAGGTCGCGGAACAGGCTCCGCGCCAATGGCGGGTTCCGTACGACGGGAATCCGGTGACGCGCGGCGATATCGCGCATGGCTGTGGCCAGATGACCCGCGCCCTTCGCCAGCAATTGCGGCGACGCCATGCGGCCGTGCTCATACTTCAATGCAACCGCAAGATGGGTCGGGTTGGTAATCAGCACGTCTGCATTCCGGGTCTGCCGCAACGCCTGGCTGCGCTTGAGCATTTCGCGGCGCAGTTCGCGCAGGCGCGCGCGAATGCGCGGATCGCCCTCCCGCTGCTTGATCTCATCCTTGAGTTCGCGCTGGCTCATGCGCATCTTCCTGGCGAAGGCGTGCCGTGTGTACATGAGGTCGACCAGCGCGACCAATCCCAGAATCAACGCCATCTTGAGGCCGAGGCTGGCAAGGTCGTTCAATAGCGCGCGCAGATAGCCGACAGGAGACAGCGAGGGCAGCGCATGGAACTGCCCTGTCAGCGCCTCGAGTCCCAGGAGCGCGACGAGCGACAGCAAGCCCAGCTTGACCAGCGCACGCGCGGCGTCGAACAGCACCCGCATCGCGAACAGGCGCTTCAGGCCGTTGACGGGATTGATCCGGTCGAAATCGGCTTTCAGGGGCTCGAACGAAAGAATGGGTCCCGTCTGCAGCATGTTGCCGGCAATGGCCGCCAGCATGACCGTCGCGAGGAACGGCGCCATCAGCAGCAGCGTCGATCGCAGAACGTGATCGATCATCGGCCACAGCATTGCGCCCGAAGGATCCATCCGGCCAGCTTGCAGCAAGAGCGCCAGATCAAGGCGGAATTGCGTCGAGACGGCATCGAACCCCTGCCCCGTCATATAGACCACAGCGACGGCAAACACGATGGCAGACACGAGATCGGTGCTCTTGGCAGTTTGCCCGCGCTCGCGTGCGCGCTTCAGCTTGTGCGGCGTGGCAGCCTGACTGCGATCTAGATCCTGATCCGCCATCAGCGCCCTCTCTCCGCCGCCACGAAGACGTCGCTCCACACGATGGTGATGCTGGCATAAACCCTCGTCACGGCGCCGCCCACACCCGCGAACCACACCGATAGCGCAACCAGTCCCACGACGATCTTGACGGGAATGCCCATCGTGAACATGTTCATCTGCGGCAGGTTGCGGGCCACAACGCCCAGGACGAATTCGGTGAGCAGAATGCAGAACACCACCGGTGCCGCCAAGGCAAAGCCAAGACTGAACAGCCCGCCCGCCTGCTTGAGCACCGACGCCACCGCCTGCGCCACAGACCACGGCACGCCGACCGGAAAGCGCTCCACGCTGTACCGAAGGCCGCGCAGCAGCGCGTGGTGTCCATTGACCAGGAAGAAAACGAGGACGCCGAGGTACTCGAAGGCCGAGGTCAGGATCGGAATGGGCCGCTTCGTGACCGGATCGATGATCTGCGCCATGCCGAAACCCAACTGCACATCGAGCAGTTGCCCCGCAACGGAAAACGCGGCGAAGGCCATCAGAATGCCGAGGCCCAGTGTCGCGCCCAAGGCGATTTCGGCCATGGCGGCCACGAGGAAGTCGCTCCACCCCGTCCACTCCCCGCCGGGCACGGACAGGCCCGAAGCCAACGCAAAGGACAAGGCCAGAACCAACAGCATGCGCACCGAGGTCGGCAACGGCACCGCATACAGCACGGGCGTCATGACAAACGTCGCCGCGACGCGCAGCGCCAACAAGCTGACACGAGCCAGCCAGTCCACGCCAATCCCCGCCGCGGCAAATGCGGTCGGCACCGCCGTCGATGACAACGCGTTCACAAGTCGCCTGCCTCAGAACATCGCGGGGATACCGCTCCAGAGTTGCACGGTGAACTGAGTCAACTTGCGCAACATCCAGGGGCCCGCCAGGATCAGCACCGCTGCGGCAGTGAAGAGTTTGGGAACGAATGTGAGCGACATCTCCTGCACCTGCGTCACGACCTGAACCATGCTGATCACGATGCCAACCAGCATGGTCAAACCCAGCAGAGGCAGGCACACCAGCAGCCCTGTCCAGAACAGGTCTGTCATCATCTTCAAGGCGAGATCGGCGTGCATGAACCCGTGGTCCGTCTATCGGTGTTTGCTGGTGTTTGGTCGCGGGCATGTTGTCGGGCGCCCTTGCGGAGCGTTTCCCTGGCGCCCTCCCGCACGGCGCGTGCTGAAGTCGAATTCAGTCTTTTGCAGCGCGGAATCAAGGAGAGGAATTGTGCCGATCCGCCCTGCTTTTGAATGTCGGCCGGCTCTCCAAAACAGGGGGAACCCGTCTCGAAGATGGCGCGAAATTTCCGGCACAGCGCGTCGAGCCAAGACGCCAGGGACGAGTCAAGCCGAAGATTCGGAAAACTGCGCGCGCGGCAACGCACAGCGCAAACCCTGAGGGCCAGCACTGGCAATGTGAGAGAGGGGGAATTTGGTGGGCGGTGGAGGCTTCGAACCTCCGACCCCAGCAGTGTGAATGCTGTGCTCTACCCCTGAGCTAACCGCCCGTGGCGCACATGTCGAATACGTGCGCCTTTGGATTTCCGCACCGTGTGGCGCGAAGCCTGTGATTATGCCACAGCATTTTCCGAAAACTGTCGAAAAAGCGTGCGGCCATTGCTGGCCTTGTCGAGTTGGGCCAGCACTTCCTCGTGCGCGGCAAGTTCATGTTCGGTCGCAATCAGCACCGGCAACTCGAACGTGCTCAGTTCAACCAGAACAATAGCCCCCTGCGCCGGCTCGTTCGAGGCGACGTCAATCAGCAGGGCATCCTGGCCGCGCGTGAGGTTGATATAGACGTCAGCCAGCAGTTGCGCGTCAAGCTTGGCGCCGTGGAAGGTTCGGTTCGACCGGTCCACCCCGAAGCGATCACACAGCGCGTCGAGAGAATTGCGCTTGCCGGGATACACCATCTTCGCCATGGCCAGCGTGTCGGTCACCTCTCCAACGAAACTTTGCAGGCGGGGCAGGCCGGCGAACTCGAACTCCTTGTTGAGAAACCCGACGTCGAAGGCCGCGTTGTGGATGATCAGTTCGGCATCGCGCAGATAGTCGACGATGTCGTTGGCAAGCGTCGCAAACTTCGGCTTGTCGCGCAAAAAGTCGGTCGTCAGGCCGTGCACCTTGAGCGCGTCCTCATGGCTCTCGCGCTCAGGATTGAAGTAGATGTGCAGGTCGTTCCCGGTGAGCTTGCGGTTGAACAGCTCGACGCAACCGAGTTCGATGATGCGATCGCCGTTTTCAGCCGAGAGGCCCGTGGTTTCGGTATCGAGAACGATCTGCCTGGTCATCAGTGATTTTCTTTCGCGTGGTTGATCGAGTACTTCGGGATTTCGACGGTCAGGTCCGATTGTGCAAGGATCGCCTGGCAGCTCAGGCGCGATTGAGGCTCGAGGCCCCACGCGCGGTCGAGCAGGTCTTCTTCCTCTTCCTCGGCATCGTTCAGCGACTCGAGTCCCTTGCGGACCACCACGTGGCAGGTCGTGCATGCGCAGCTCATCTCGCAGGCATGTTCGATATTGATGTGATTCTCCAGCAAGGCCTCGCAGATCGAGGTGCCGGCGGGCGCGGCGATCTCGGCGCCTTGCGGACAGTACTCTGGGTGGGGAAGGATCTTGATCGTGGGCATTGGATGTTCTAGAGGGATTCGATTTGGCGACCCGCAAGCGCGCGCGCAATGCCTGCGTTCATCCGTTCAGCCGCGAAGGCTTCGGTGCCGTCGGCGAGCGCCTTGGTTGCTGCTTCGACAGCGGCTGCGTCGCCGGTGGATCGAGTTTCGCGCAGCGCATCCATCAGCGCACTGATCGCGGCGCGTTCATCGGAGGACAGAAGCGTACCGTCCGCATCCAGCGCACTCTGTGTCGCCAGCAGCATGCGATCGGCGTCTACGCGCGCCTCCGCCAGCGCGCGCGCCTGCATGTCCTGCTGCGCGGTCGAGAAGCTGTCCTGCAGCATGGCGGCGATCTGGTCGTCCGAAAGCCCATAGGAGGGCTTGATGGTGACGCTGGCCTCCACGCCGCTGCCCTGCTCCTTGGCGCTCACGCTGAGCAGGCCGTCGGCATCGACGGTGAAAGTGACCCGGATGCGCGCAGCACCCGCGACCATCGGCGGTATGCCACGCAGTTCGAACCGAGCCAGGCTTCGGCAGTCTGCGACGAGATCACGTTCACCTTGCACCACGTGCAGCGCCAGCGCCGTCTGGCCGTCCTTGTAGGTCGTGAAATCCTGGGCCATCGCCGTCGGAATGGTCTGATTGCGCGGCACGATGCGTTCGACAAGGCCGCCCATCGTTTCGATGCCAAGCGAAAGAGGAATCACGTCGAGCAGCAACAAGTCGTCCGCACCGGCATTGCCGGCGAGCTGGTTGGCCTGGATCGCCGCACCAAGTGCCACGACCTCGTCGGGATTGAGATTGGTCAAAGGCTCGCGACCAAAGAAACGACCGACCGCGCGCCGGATTTGCGGCATGCGCGTGGCGCCGCCGACCAGCACGATGCCTTGCAGTTCGGCCGGCTGCAGCTTTGCGTCGCGCAGCGCTTTGCGGACTGCCACGATCGTCCGCGCGGTAAGGGACTCGGTGGCCTCTTCGAATTGCGCACGTCGAATTTCAACGGACACTTTCGCTGTTTCCAGGCTCGCCGAGAACGTCGCCGACTCCGCCGACGACAGCGCTTCCTTGACGAATCGCGCCGATACCAGCAGCGCTGCCTTGTCGGCATCGCTGTGCACCTTGTGGCCGGTTTGCGCGAGGACCAGGTCGGCCAGCGCGTGGTCGTAGTCGTCGCCCCCCAGGGCCGAGTCACCGCCGGTCGCGATGACCTCAAATACACCCTGCGTCAGTCGCAGGATCGAAATGTCGAACGTGCCACCACCCAGGTCGTAGACGGCATAGACGCCCTCGCTCGCATTGTCCAGCCCATAGGCAATCGCGGCCGCTGTCGGTTCGCTGATGAGGCGCAGCACGTTGAGTCCCGCGAGTTGCGCGGCGTCCTTGGTGGCTTGGCGTTGACCTTCGTCAAAGTAGGCCGGCACCGTGATCACGGCGCCATACAGATCGTCGTCAAAAGTGTCCTCGGCGCGATAGCGCAGGGTCGCGAGGATCTCGGCGCTGACTTCGATCGGGGATTTCTCGCCGGCCGCAGTCCGAACGCGGACCATGCCTGCGTCGTCCGTCAGGTGGTAGGCCATTGCATCCCGATTGACAATGTCCTGGATGCCGCGACCCATCAAGCGCTTGACAGACGTGATGACATTTGCGGGATCGCCGACACGCGCAGCCAGCGCGTCGAAGCCGATCTGGCGCCGGTCCTTGTCGAGATAGCGCACCGCCGAGGGCAGCACCACTCGGCCTTCTGCATCTGGCAGGCATTCGGACACGCCGTTGCGCACCGCCGCCACGAGGGAGTGAGTGGTTCCAAGGTCGATGCCGACCGCGATACGGCGCTGGTGCGGGTCAGGCGCCTGGCCGGGTTCTGAAATCTGGAGCAATGCCATGGCGCTATTGTCCCAATTGCTCCGACTTCGCCTCGATGTCCTCGGCAAAGCGCTCTATGAACATGAGGGCTCTGACCTGCAGCGCCGCAGTGGGATAGTCGCCCTTTTCGTCGATGAGCCAGTCAAGCGAGGACAGCGCCCGCGCGCGGCCGGCGTCGACTTCGGCACGCAGTTTCTCGATATCGGCCGCGCCGCGCGCTTCATCGAGTTCTTCGCGCCACTCGATCTGGTGCATCAGAAAATCCGCCGGCATCGCCGTATTGTTCTCGGCGTTGATCGGAGCGCCGTTCAACTGGCAAAGGTATGCAGCACGCTTGATCGGATCCTTCAGGCGCTGGTAGGCCTCGTTGATGCGCACCGACCACTGCATCGCCACCCGTTGCGCCGCAGTGCCTTGCGCAGCGAAGCGATCTGGATGCGCTTCGCGCTGCAATTCTTTCCAGCGGACGTCCAACTTGGCGCGGTCTTGTCCAAAGCGGACAGGTACCGCGAAGAGGTCGAAATCGTTGTCAGTGAGGTTCATGCGTCAAAAAGCCGCCAGCACATGACATGGTGGCGGCTCGGGCTCGATGCCGGTGGAGTCAGATGCGAAAGCTCTCGCCGCAACCGCAGCGGTCGCGTTCGTTCGGATTGTTGAACTTGAAGCCCTCGTTGAGACCTTCACGCACAAAATCGAGTTGGGTCCCGTCGATGTAGGCGAGGCTTTTGGGGTCAACCAGCACCTTCACGCCGTGGTCTTCGAACACCACGTCTTCTGGCGACAACTCATCGACGTACTCGAGCTTGTAGGCGAGCCCCGAGCAGCCGGTGGTCTTGACGCCCAGCCGCACACCTACACCCTTACCTCGCTTGCCGAGGTAGCGCGTGACGTGGCGCGCGGCCGATTCGGTGAGAGTCACAGCCATGTCAGTGAGCAGCCTCCGTCGCCGATGCGGCAACGCCATGCTTGGCCTTGTAATCGCTGACCGCCGCCTTGATCGCGTCTTCCGCGAGGATCGAGCAGTGGATCTTGACGGGCGGCAACGCCAGCTCTTCGGCTATCTGCGCGTTCTTCAGCGCGGCCGCTTCGTCGAGCGTCTTGCCCTTGACCCATTCGGTCACGAGCGAAGACGAGGCAATTGCCGAGCCGCAGCCGTATGTCTTGAAGCGTGCGTCCTCGATCACCCCGGTTTCGGGGTTGACCTTGATCTGGAGCTTCATGACGTCACCACAGGCAGGCGCGCCCACCATGCCGGTGCCCACCGACTCGTCGCCCTTTTCGAAAGAGCCGACATTGCGGGGATTTTCGTAGTGGTCAATGACCTTGGATGAATATGCCATGGGGATACCTCATTGATTTCTAGTGAGCCGACCACTGGATCGTGCTGATGTCGATGCCGTCCTGGAACATCTCCCACAACGGGCTCAGTTCCCGGAGCTTGGCCACGTTGTGCTTGATGGTCGAGATCGCGTAGTCGATCTCTTCTTCGGTCGTGAACCGGCCGATCGTCATGCGCAAGCTGCTGTGCGCGAGTTCGTCGCTGCGGCCCAGCGCGCGCAGCACATAGCTGGGCTCGAGGCTGGCCGAGGTGCAGGCGGAGCCGCTGGACACCGCCAAACCCTTGATGCCCATGATCAGCGACTCGCCTTCGACGTAGTTGAAGCTCATGTTCAGGTTGTGTGGGACGCGGTGCTCGAGATCGCCATTGATGAACACCTGCTCGACATCCTTCAGGCCATCGAGAAGGCGCTTCTGGAGCGCCTGCGCCTTGGCAATGTCTTGCTTCATTTCAAGCCTGGCGAGTCGGAAGGCCTCGCCCATACCCACGATCTGGTGCGTGGGCAGCGTGCCCGAACGCATGCCACGCTCATGGCCGCCACCATGCATCTGAGCTTCGAGACGTACGCGCGGCTTGCGGCGCACATACAGCGCGCCGATGCCCTTTGGCCCGTAAGTCTTGTGGGAAGCCAGGCTCATCAGGTCGATCGGCAGGTTCTTGACATCGATCTCGACCTTGCCGGTCGCCTGCGCCGCGTCGACATGGAAGATCACGCCCTTTTCACGACAGATGTTGCCGAGCGCAACCAAGTCCTGGATCACACCGATCTCGTTGTTCACGAACATCACGCTCGCAAGGATGGTGTCCAGACGGATCGCGGCCTTGAACACTTCCAGGTCGAGCAGGCCGTCTTCCTGGACGTCCAGGTAGGTCACTTCGAAGCCCTGTCGCTCGAGTTCGCGCATGGTGTCGAGCACGGCCTTGTGCTCCGTCTTCACCGTGATGAGGTGCTTTCCCTTGCCCTTGTAGAAGTGGGCGGCACCCTTGAGCGCGAGATTGTTCGATTCGGTGGCGCCGGAAGTCCAGACGATTTCGCGCGGATCCGCGCCGATCAGGTCGGCCACGTCGACACGCGCCTTTTCGACGGCCTCCTCGGCCTCCCATCCCCATGCATGGCTACGCGACGCCGGATTGCCGAAGTGCTCACGCAACCAGGGAATCATCGCGTCGACCACGCGCGGATCAACCGGCGTCGTGGCGCCATAGTCAAGATAGATCGGGAAATGAGGAGTGACGTCCATGGCTGGCTCAGGCTGGCGTGGGGTTTATCTTTGTGGAAGCTGGAAGCAGCGGCGCCCGAAGGCGCCTACAGATCACGATTTGGCGAACGCATTGCCCAATGCGAATACCGAATTCGGCGCATTCACCCTGATCGGCTTGACGACCGGCTGGCTCGAAATCGCGCGCTTGACGGCTGGTTTGTTCTCAATCTGGACGCCCTTGGCGATCTGGTCGTCAACCAGCTTCTGCAACGTCACCGAGTCGAGAAATTCGACCATGCGCTGGTTGAGCGAAGCCCACAGTTCGTGGGTCATGCATCGACCGGCTTCTCCAAGGCAGTTTTCCTTGCCGCCGCACTGGGTGGCATCAATGGGCTCATCGACGGAAACAATGATGTCGGCCACGGTGATATCTGCAGCCTTGCGACCGAGCGAATAGCCGCCGCCGGGGCCGCGGGTCGACTCGACCAGTTCGTGGCGACGCAGCTTGCCGAAGAGTTGTTCGAGATACGACAACGAAATCTGCTGCCGCTGGCTGATTGCGGCCAGCGTGACCGGACCGGTGTTCTGGCGCAGCGCCAGATCGATCATGGCTGTAACCGCAAAGCGGCCTTTGGTAGTGAGACGCATCGCAAGCTCCTTAGTGCTTACCGTTGAAATGACACCTTGGCCGAGGCCTGGGTGACGTCGTCTCCGCCCTGCCCGACCCCTGCTTCACTGGTGAACCAGTTATTGGGAGTCGGCCCTTCATCGCGAAGTTTCTTTGTTGTTGAGTGTTTTGCTCAAGTATAGCAGAAGGCCCTTCGGACTGCTGGGGTAAACCCGATTGCAGTCCTGCGGCGACTCAGGCGGTCGCGTCGCCTGACGACGGAACCGCAATATTGTCGTGCCCCGAGGCTCCAAACGCTTGCTCGCGCAGCAACGCCAGCTGATCCCGGACACGTGCAGCCTTCTCGAATTCGAGATTGCGCGCGTGTTCAAGCATGGTCTTTTCAAGCCGCTTGATCTCGCGCGCGATGTCCTTTTCGGACATGTCCTCCACCTTTGCACGCTCAAGGTCACGCTTTGCGGCTTCCTTCCCGGATTTTTCGCTATACACCCCGTCAATCAGGTCCCGAACCTGTTTGACGATACTTCGCGGCGTGATGCCGTTCGCCTCGTTATGGGCGATCTGGCGGGCGCGTCGACGCTCCGTCTCGTCGATGGCTTTCTTCATCGAATCGGTGACGCGATCGCCATAAAGAATCGCCTTGCCATGGAGGTTTCGAGCCGCGCGGCCGATGGTCTGGATCAGCGAGCGCTCGGCACGCAAGAAGCCTTCCTTGTCAGCATCGAGAATCGCGACCAACGACACCTCGGGAATATCCAGCCCTTCCCTGAGGAGGTTGATGCCGACCAGCACGTCGAACGTCCCGAGGCGGAGGTCGCGAAGGATCTCGACGCGCTCGACGGTATCCACATCGCTGTGCAGGTAACGCACCTTGACGCCGTTGTCGCCCAGGTAGTCGGTCAGCTGTTCGGCCATTCGCTTGGTCAAGGTCGTGATCAGCACCCGCTCGTTCTTGTCCACCCGCAGACGGATTTCCTGCAACACATCATCCACCTGGTGCGTGGCCGGACGGACTTCGACCTCGGGGTCGATCAAGCCTGTGGGACGCACCAATTGCTCCACCACATTGCCGGCGTTGTCCTTTTCGTATTGCGCCGGCGTGGCGGACACGAAGATGCACTGACGCATGCGGGTTTCGAATTCCTCGAACTTCAGCGGCCGGTTGTCGAGTGCCGAGGGCAGCCGGAAGCCGTATTCGACGAGCGTCGTCTTGCGCGCCCGATCGCCGTTGTACATGCCGCCGAGCTGCCCGATCATCTGGTGGCTCTCGTCGAGGAACATCAGGGCGTCCTTCGGAAGATAGTCGGTCAGCGTGGCTGGTGGTTCCCCCGGCGCAGCACCTGACAGATGGCGGGTGTAGTTTTCGATGCCCTTGCAGTGCCCGATCTCGGCCAACATTTCGAGATCGAAACGCGTGCGCTGCTCGATTCGCTGCGCCTCGACCAGCTTGCCCTCGGCCAGGAAAAACTTCAGCCGTTCGTCGAGTTCCAGCTTGATGGTTTCCACCGCATTCAGCACCTTGTCGCGCGGCGTGACGTAGTGGCTCGAGGGGTAGACGGTGAAGCGCGGAATCTTCTGCCGAATGCGGCCCGTGAGCGGATCGAACAACTGCAGCGACTCGATCTCGTCATCGAACAGCTCGATGCGGATCGCCAACTCGCTGTGCTCTGCCGGAAAGACGTCGATCGTGTCGCCGCGCACGCGGAAGGTGCCGCGCGAAAAATCCTGCTCGTTTCGCGTGTATTGCATACGAATGAGCCGCCCGATCACGTCGCGTTGGCCGATCTTGTCGCCCGTTCGCATGATGAAGCGCATCTGCGTGTAGTCCTCGGGGGTGCCGATGCCGTAGATGGCGCTGACCGTCGCCACGATCACCGTGTCGCGCCGTTCCAGCACGCTTTTTGTGGCCGACAGCCGCATCTGCTCGATGTGCTCGTTGATCGAACTGTCCTTCTCGATGAACAGGTCACGCTGAGGAACGTAGGCCTCGGGCTGGTAATAGTCGTAGTAGCTGACGAAGTACTCGACGGCATTCTTCGGAAAGAACTCCCGGAACTCGCTATACAACTGCGCCGCCAGCGTCTTGTTGGGTGCAAACACGATCGCCGGCCGACCCAGGCGGGCGATCACGTTGGCCATGGTGAAGGTCTTGCCGGAGCCGGTGACGCCCAGCAGCGTCTGATACACCTCGCCATCCTGGACACCTTCGACAAGGCCGGCGATCGCAGTGGGCTGGTCGCCCGCCGGCGGATAGGGCTGGTAGAGCTCGAACGGAGAACCGGGGAACCTGATGAATTCGCCCTCCTTGGCGGGACCCACCGGATCGGCGTGTTGCGACTCAGGAATGACTTCGGACGTTTCTGGCATGGCGTGGACTCGGGAGAGATGCGGCCGCGGCCGGTAAAATTCAAGCGAACCGGAAAGCGTAACGCAGCTCCGGGGTTCACGCGAATCGATCACCCCCAAAAGGATTTCTCCCATGTCTATGTTCACCGCCGTCGAGATGGCGCCACGCGACCCGATCCTGGGCCTCAACGAGCACTACGCCGCCGACAGCAATCCGCAAAAAGTCAACCTCGGCGTGGGCGTGTACTACGACGACAACGGCAAGCTGCCCCTGCTGAAATGCGTGCAGGCTGCGGAAGAAGACATGATGAAGGCGCCCAGCGCGCGCGGCTATCTGCCGATCGACGGCATCGTCGCCTACGACAACGCAGTCAAGGGTCTCGTGTTCGGCGCAGATAGCGAACCGGTGAAATCCGGCCGCGTCGCCACCATCCAGGCCATCGGCGGCACGGGCGGCCTCAAGGTCGGCGCGGACTTCCTCAAGAAGCTCAGCCCCCAGGCCAAGGTACTGATCAGCGATCCGAGCTGGGAAAACCATCGCGCCCTGTTCACCAACGCCGGATTCGAAGTCGAAACGTACCCCTACTACGACGCCGCCCAGCGCGGCATCAACTTCGAAGGCATGCTCGCTGCGCTGAAGGCGGCCCCATCTGGCACCATCGTTGTCCTGCATGCCTGCTGTCACAACCCGACCGGCTACGACATCACCGCCGCACAGTGGGATCAGGTCATCGCCGCGGTCAAGGCCGGCAATCTGACGCCCTTCCTCGACATGGCCTACCAAGGCTTTGGCAATGGCATCGCAGAAGACGGCGCCGTGATCGGCAAGTTCGTGGAAGCGGGTCTGACTTTCTTCGTTTCGACCTCCTTTTCGAAAAGCTTCAGCCTCTACGGCGAGCGCGTCGGCGCCCTCTCCGTCCTGTGCCAAAACAAGGATGAAGCCGCCCGCGTCCTCTCGCAGCTCAAGGTCGCGATCCGCACTAACTACAGCAACCCGCCGATCCACGGCGGTGCGGTGGTGGCCGCGGTGCTCAACGACCCTGCGCGACGTGCAGTCTGGGAAAACGAACTGGCAGAGATGCGCGTGCGCATCAAGGCCATGCGCCAGAAGTTGGTCGACGGGCTGAAGGCCGCCGGCGTGAAGCAGGACATGAGCTTCATCACCTCGCAGATCGGCATGTTCAGCTACTCCGGGCTGACCAAAGACCAGATGGTGCGCCTGCGCGAGGAATTCGGCGTCTACGGCACCGACACCGGCCGCATGTGCGTGGCGGCGCTGAACAGCAAGAACATCGACTACGTCTGCCAGAGCATCGCCAAGGTCCTCTGAACCTGAACGGCGGCGCCTATTCGTGGCGCCGCCCCTCATCGCAGGCTGAACAGGGTCGACTGCGCCGCCCAAAATAGGTGCGCGCAGTGATCTGAATGTCACGCGCACCCTTGTCAAGTTGAACACACACTCTATTTACAGAAAGGTGCAACTGATATATTGCACTGCAATAACTAACCGGGCCTCCCGATGCTCTACCAACTGTATGAAGCGCAACGCTCCCTGATGGAGCCGTTCGCGGACTTCGCGCAAGCCGCCTCCAAACTCTATGGGCAAGGCGCCGTCTTTGGCCAGACGCCCATCGCTCAACGGATGGCCGCCGGTTACGACCTGCTCTACCGATTGGGCAAGGATTACGAAAAGCCGGAATTCGGAATCAAGACGGTCAAGGTCGACGGCCGTGACGTCGTGATCCACGAGAGCATCGAAGTCGAGAAGCCTTTTTGCCAGTTGCGCCGCTTCAAGCGCTTCACTGACGAACCGAAGATCCTCCAGACCCTCAAGAGCCAGCCGGTGGTTCTGATCGTGGCGCCGCTGTCGGGCCACTACGCAACGCTGCTGCGCGATACCGTGCGCACCATGTTGCAGGACCACAAGGTCTACATCACCGACTGGGTCAACGCGCGCCTGGTGCCGCTGTCCGAAGGCGAATTCCACCTCGACGACTACATCAACTACGTCGAAGACTTCATCCGCTATCTGCAGACCGAGTACGGCAATTGCCACGTGATCAGCGTTTGCCAGCCCACGGTGCCGGTGCTTGCGGCGGTGTCCCTGATGACGAGCCGCGGGGAGAGGGCACCGCTGTCGATGACCATGATGGGTGGCCCGATCGACGCCCGCAAGTCACCGACGGCCGTGAACAACCTGGCGATGAACAAGAGCTTCGAGTGGTTCGAGAACAACGTGATCTATCGCGTGCCGGACGGCTTTCCGGGCGCCGGCCGCCGCGTGTACCCAGGATTCCTGCAGCACACGGGCTTCGTTGCGATGAACCCCGACCGCCACGCGAGCAGTCACTACGACTACTTCAAGAACCTGATCAAGGGTGACGACGCGAGTGCCGATGCGCATCGCACTTTCTACGACGAGTACAACGCCGTCCTCGACATGGATGCGGACTACTACCTCGAGACCATCCGGACCGTCTTCCAGGACTTTGACCTCGTCAACGGCACGTGGGAAGTGAAGAACCTCGAAGGCGAGCGGGAGCCCGTGCGTCCGCAGGACATCCATTCGACGGGCCTGTTGACGGTCGAGGGCGAACTCGACGACATCTCGGGTGCGGGCCAAACCCGCGCAGCACACGATCTGTGTACGGGGATTTCTGCCGACGAGCAGAAGCATCTCGAAGTCAAGGGTGCCGGGCACTACGGCATCTTCAGCGGACGCCGTTGGCGAGAGCGGGTCTACCCCGAGGTCAAAACGTTCATCGCGGCGCACGACGAGCCGCAGACGCGCGCATCGCACGTGGTGCTGGCCCAGGAAGATGCCGTCACCAAACCCTCCGCGCCCAAAAAGCGCGCGACATCGGCGGCGGCGCGCAAGACTGCGCCCGCGCCCCGGTCACGCACAGCGAAGCGCAAGTCGTCGTGATGCCGTGACCGGTCTGGCCGTGCGCCTTCTCGAGGCGCTGCCGCAAACGCAGTGCACGCGCTGCGGCTATCCAGATTGCGCGGGCTACGCACGGGCCATCGAAGACGGCGAGGCAGGGATCGACCAATGTCCCCCAGGCGGTGCCGAGGGCGTTGCGCGGTTATCCCGACTCACAGGCCATCCGGTGCGGGGCATCGATCCACGGTTCGGCGTCGAGGGGCCCCGCGCAATGGCGGTGATCGACGAGGCGTGGTGCATAGGCTGCACGCTGTGCCTGGATGCTTGTCCGACAGATGCGATCGTCGGCATTCACAAGCGCATGCACACGGTGATCGAAGCCCATTGCACAGGATGCGAACTCTGCATTCCGGTCTGCCCGGTCGATTGCATCTCACTCGAGGTAGCCACGCCCGGCCGAAGCGGTTGGCAGGCGTGGTCGCAAGAGCAGGCCGATCACGCACGCCAGCGCTATGAGGCGCACAAGTTGCGGAGCAGCAAGCAGGCCCCCGTCACCGCGT
Source organism: Variovorax sp. 05L425 (assembly GCF_056397705.1). Taxonomy (NCBI): domain Bacteria; kingdom Pseudomonadati; phylum Pseudomonadota; class Betaproteobacteria; order Burkholderiales; family Comamonadaceae; genus Variovorax; species Variovorax sp. 05L425. The sequence goes on from NZ_JBFTNY010000002.1 coordinate 54,548, forward strand.
CGGCACCGGTGGCTACGCCTGACGCGACGCCCCCAACGGACCGCAAACGGGCCATCATCGAAGCGGCCCTGGCACGCGCTCGTGCGGCGAGCGCATCCAAAACCGGCAGCGGGAAATCATGAACACCAACACCCTCCTCCTCTTCACGTTCGCCTCGATCGCGCTCGCGATCACGCCCGGTCCGACCATGCTGCTTGCGCTGTCCAACGGCATCGGAGGCGGCATGCGCGCAGCGGGATGGGGCGTCGCCGGCGCTTCGCTGGGCAGCACCATCGTGATCACCACCGTCGCGCTGGGCCTGGGCTCGCTGCTTGCAGCTTCCGAGTGGCTTTTCAACGCGATCCGTATCGTGGGCGTCGCCTACCTGGTCTGGCTCGGCGTCAAGCTCTGGCGCACTCCGGCACCTGACATTGCGAGCGAACTTGCAGCGTCAGCGGCCAAACCGCTGCGCGGCCGGCTCGCGATGCTGCGCAGCCTCGCGGTGGCGCTGTCCAACCCGAAGTCCCTGTTGTTCTTTGCGGCCTTTCTGCCCCAATTCGTCGACACGACCCAGGCACAAGGACCGCAATACCTCTTGCTTGGCGCCATCTTCGTCTGCCTCGACACCTGCGTGATGCTGGGCTACGCCACGGCCGGAACGCAGGCCGTGCGCTGGCTTTCGCAACGCAGCCTGCGCACGCTCAATCGAGGCTGCGCCGTGGGTATGTGGCTGCTCGCCGGGACGCTCGCAATCTGGCGCCGTCCAGGCGCCTGATCGCGGCTACACCCACTCGTCTCATGCGGCCGCGAGCGCGGCAAACGCCTTGACGACTTCCGGCGGCGCCTGCACCAGCTCGATCAAAACGCCTTCCCCCGAAATCGGAAACTCCTCGCTCCCCTTGGGGTGCAGGAAGCAGATGTCGAAGCCAGCCGCGCCCGCACGGATGCCCCCCGGCGCAAAGCGAACGCCCCGCGCCGTCAGCCATTCGACCGCCTTGGGCAGATCATCGATCCACAGGCCCACATGATTCAGCGGCGTGGCGTGGACCGCGGGCTTCTTCTCGGGGTCCAACGGCTGCATGAGATCGACCTCGACCTTGAACGGCCCGCTGCCGATCGCGCAGATGTCTTCGTCGACGTTCTCGCGCTCGCTCTTGAACATGCCCGTGACCTCGAGGCCCAGCATCTCGACCCACAGCTTCTGCAGCCGTGTCTTGTCGGCGCCGCCGATGGCGATCTGCTGGATGCCCAGCACCTTGAATGGGCGGCTCATCACGCGAACTCCATGATCACCTGATCGACCGACAACGATTCGCCCTTGGCGGCCGCGATGTTGCCGACCACGCCGTCCTGTGTCGCGAACAGCACGTTCTCCATCTTCATTGCTTCGATCACCGCCAGCTTCTCGCCCGCCTGGACACGTTGACCGGGCTGCACCGCCACCTCGACCAGCAGGCCGGGCATCGGCGACATGAGGAACTTGCTCAGGTCCGGCGGCGCCTTGTAGGGCATGAGCTTCAACAGCCGGGCGCCAAGCGGCGACAAAACCATCGCCTCGATCTGCGTGCCGTTGTGCGAGACACGCTGCGAAAGCGGATTCTTGCCGGCCCCGCGCTCGACCTGAGCGGTGAAGGCACGACCATTCACCGTCCCTTCGACACGGACGCTGCCCAGGGGAGACCTGCTGTCGATCTTGTAGCTGTTGCCACCCACTGCAACGGCGCTCGACCCCGTCTGCCCGTGAAAGTCGGTGACTGACACCGGCTTATGCACGTGCTGGCCGTTGTCGTCGAGCACGACCACCACGAATTGCTCGCCGACCTTGACGCCGTGGCCTTCGAGCTGGCCGCTGATGCCCGATGCACGGGCACGATAGCGTCGGTTCATGTAGGCCGCGAGCGCCACGAGAAAGTCGGGATCGTCATGCGGCACGTCCTCCGCATGAAAGCCCTTGCCGTAGTGCTCGGCGATGAAGCCCGTGTTGAAGTCGCCCGCGACGAACTTCGGATGAGCCAGCAGCGCCGCCTGGAAAGGAATGTTGCTGCTGATGCCGCGAATCACGAATCCGTTGAGTGCCTCACGCATCAGGGCGATGGCATGCGCGCGATCACGCCCATGGACGATCAGCTTGGCGATCATCGAGTCGTAGAACATCGGGATCTCGCCGCCGTCGTACACGCCAGTGTCGACTCGCACGCCATACAGATGCTCGGTGTCCGCGGAGAACATGGTCTCCTTCGGCGGCTGGAAGCGCACGAGGCGGCCGGTCGACGGCAAGAAGTTGCGGAACGGGTCTTCCGCATTGATGCGGCATTCGATGGCCCAGCCCTCGCGCTTCACGTCCTTTTGCGCCAGCGGCAGCTTCTCGCCGGCGGCGACGCGGATCATCAGTTCCACCAGATCGAGACCGGTGATGGCTTCGGTCACCGGATGCTCCACCTGCAGGCGTGTGTTCATCTCCAGGAAATAGAAGCTCTGGTCCTTGCCGACCACGAACTCGACCGTTCCCGCGCTCTGGTACTTCACTGCCTTGGCTAACGCCACGGCCTGCTCGCCCATGGCCTTGCGAGTCGCTTCGCTGATGAAGGGCGACGGTGCTTCCTCGATCACCTTCTGGTGCCGGCGCTGGATGGAACATTCGCGCTCGTTCAGGTAGATCACGTTGCCGTGCGAATCGCCGAGAACCTGGATCTCGATGTGGCGCGGCTCTTCGACAAACTTCTCGATGAACACGCGGTCGTCGCCGAAGCTGTTGCGCGCCTCGTTGCGGCACGAAGTGAAGCCTTCGAACGCGTCCTTGTCGTTGTAGGCCACGCGCAGGCCCTTGCCGCCGCCGCCGGCCGATGCCTTGATCATCACCGGGTAGCCGATGTCCTTGGCGATTTCGACGGCACGCTCTGCCGTGTCGATGGCATCGTTCCAGCCTGGAATGGTGTTGACCTTGGCCTCGTTCGCGAGCTTCTTCGACGCGATCTTGTCGCCCATGGCAGCGATCGAATAGTGCTTGGGGCCGATGAAGGCGATGCCCTCGTCTTCCACCTTCTTGGCGAAGGCTTCGTTCTCCGAGAGGAAGCCGTAGCCGGGGTGCACCGCTTCGGCGCCGGTCTGCTTGCATGCCGCGATGATGCGGTCGGCCTGCAGGTAGCTCTCGCGGCTCGGCGATGCGCCGATGTGCACGGCTTCGTCGGCCAGCTCGACATGGCGGGCGTCCTTGTCGGCGTCGGAATAGACAGCGACCGTGAGGATGCCCATCTTCTTGGCCGTCTTGATGACGCGGCATGCGATTTCGCCGCGGTTGGCGATCAGGATCTTCTTGAACATGTTCTTTTCTCCCGGACTCAGAGGGGGATGTTGCCGTGCTTGCGCCACGGGTTTTCGAGTTTCTTCTCACGAAGCATCACGAGGCTGCGGCAGATGCGCTTGCGCGTCTCGCTGGGCAGGATCACATCGTCGATATAGCCGCGCGTGCCGGCGACATACGGATTGGCAAAGCGCGCCTTGTATTCGGCCTCGCGCGCCGCGAGCTTCTCGGGGTCGTTCTTGTCCTCGCGGAAGATGATCTCAACCGCGCCCTTCGCGCCCATCACGGCGATCTCTGCGCGCGGCCATGCCAGATTGACGTCGCCGCGCAAGTGCTTCGACGCCATCACGTCGTAGGCACCGCCGTAGGCCTTGCGTGTGATGACGGTGATCTTCGGCACCGTGCATTCGGCGTAGGCGTAGAGCAGCTTGGCGCCGTGCTTGATGATGCCGCCGTACTCCTGGCTGGTGCCGGGCATGAACCCGGGTACATCGACGAAGGTCACGACCGGAATGTTGAACGCATCGCAGAAGCGCACGAAGCGCGCCGCCTTGATCGACGACTTGATGTCCAGGCAACCCGCCAGCACCAGGGGCTGGTTGGCGACGATACCAACGCTCTGCCCCTCCATGCGGGCGAAGCCGATCACGATGTTCTTCGCGTAGTCGGGCTGCAGTTCGAAGAAGTCGCCGTCGTCGACCACCTTCGCAATCAGCTCCTTCATGTCGTAGGGCTTGTTCGGGTTGTCGGGGACCAGCGTGTCGAGAGAGAGATCGGCGCGCTCGGCCGGATCACCGCTCGGGCGCACCGGCGGCTTCTCGCGATTGTTGAGCGGCAGGTAGTTGTAGAGCCGGCGCAGCATCATCAGCGCCTCGATGTCGTTCTCGAAGGCCATGTCGGCCACACCGCTCTTGCTGGTGTGCGTGGACGCGCCGCCCAGTTCCTCGGCCGTCACGTCTTCGTGCGTGACCGTCTTCACCACCTCGGGGCCGGTGACAAACATGTATGAGCTGTCCTTCACCATGAAGATGAAGTCGGTCATGGCCGGCGAATACACCGCACCGCCGGCGCAAGGGCCCATGATCATGCTGATCTGCGGCACGACGCCGGAAGCCATCACGTTGCGCTGGAACACTTCGGCATAGCCGCCGAGCGAAGCCACGCCTTCCTGGATGCGCGCGCCGCCCGAATCGTTGAGGCCGATGACCGGCGCGCCGACCTTCATGGCCTGGTCCATCACCTTGCAGATCTTCTCGGCATGGGCTTCGCTGAGCGCGCCGCCGAAGACGGTGAAGTCCTGGCTGAAGACGAAGACCAGGCGGCCGTTGATCATGCCGTAGCCGGTGACGACGCCGTCGCCCGGGATCTTGGTGTCGGCCATGCCGAAGTCGCTCGACCGGTGCTCGACGAACATGTCCCATTCTTCGAAGGTGTTGTCGTCGAGCAGGAGTTCGATGCGTTCGCGCGCGGTGAGCTTGCCCTTGGCATGCTGGGCATCGATGCGCTTCTGCCCGCCGCCGAGGCGTGCCTGTTCGCGGCGCTTTTCAAGGTGTTCGAGTATTTCTTTCATGATGTTCTATTGGAGGTTGATCTTGTTGGGTGTATGGGTTCGGCAGGCTACGCCTGCCCCGCTTGCGCGGCGAGAAGATTTCGTGCGGCGGTCGATGCAGGGAGCGTCCCGGCCGCGACCTGGGCCACGGCCTGTGGCAGCAGTTCGCGCACCCCTGGATGGTGGCGAAACGCATGCTTCAGGCCCGCTTCGATGCGCTCCCACATCCATGCGAGCGCCTGTTTTTCGCGGCGCGTCGAAAGCCTGCCGTTGGCGGTCTGCAGCGCCTTGAACTGCAGCACCGAATCCCAGAAGGCATCGATGCCCGTTCCGGCCAGCGCACTGAGCTGGATCACCTTGGGCAACCAGAGGCGAACTTCCGACTCCGGCGATCCCGGCTCGGCGTGCGCCGCATGAACGATGTGCGCATGCGCCGGATTGCCGTGGTGGCCAAAGAGCCGCAGCGCCGAAGTGATTTGCGCCTGCGCACGCGTTGCGGCGTCCTTGTCGATATCGGCCTTGTTGATGACAACCAGGTCAGCGAGCTCCATCACGCCCTTCTTGATCGCCTGCAGGTCGTCACCGGCGTTCGGCAACTGCAGCAGCACGAACATGTCGGTCATGCCCGAGACCGCCGTCTCGCTCTGGCCCACGCCCACTGTCTCGACGATCACGATGTCGTAGCCGGCGGCCTCGCACACCAGCATCGCCTCGCGCGTCTTCTCGGCGACGCCACCCAGAGTGCCCGACGAAGGGCTCGGGCGGATGTAGGCGCGCTCGTGCACCGAGAGCTTTTCCATCCGCGTCTTGTCACCCAGGATGGAGCCGCCGGACACGGTGGATGAAGGATCGATCGTGAGCACCGCGACGCGATGGCCGCGCTCGATCAGGAACAGGCCCAGCGTCTCGATGAAGGTCGACTTGCCCACGCCGGGCACGCCCGAGATGCCGAGCCGGAAGGACTTGCCTGTGTGCGGCAGCAGCGCGGTCAGAAGTTCATCGGCCTGCGCACGATGGTCATCGCGGGTCGATTCGAGCAGCGTGATTGCCTTGGCAATCGCGCGCCGCTGCGAAGGACCTTCCGACGTCACCAACGACTCGGCCGTGACCCGTGTTCGAACCGGCATGTCAGCGCCCGCCCGGCCGCCCGAAGGGCGCGGAGCGCCCCCTCGGGGGGCAGCGAACGAAGTGAGCGTGGGGGCTCATCAGACCGCAACCGCCGCGCGAATTTGCTCGAGCACGTCTTTCGCGCTGGCAGGAATCGGGGTGCCCGGGCCGTAGATGCCCTTCACGCCGGCGTCGTAGAGAAACTCGTAGTCCTGGCGCGGGATCACGCCACCCACGAAGACGATGATGTCGTCAGCACCCTGCTTCTTCAGTTCCTCGATGATCGCAGGCACCAGCGTCTTGTGCCCCGCGGCGAGCGTGCTCACGCCGACTGCGTGCACATCGTTCTCGATCGCCTGCCGCGCGCATTCTTCGGGCGTCTGGAACAGCGGTCCCATGTCGACGTCGAAGCCGAGGTCGGCGAACGCGGTGGCAACAACCTTCGCGCCGCGATCGTGTCCGTCCTGACCCAGCTTGGAGATCATCACGCGCGGACGCCGGCCCTGCTCTTCGGCAAAGGCCGCGATCTCGTTCTGGAGTGCTTCCCAGCCTTCGGCGGAGTCGTAGGCAGCGGCGTAGACGCCCGTCACCTTCTGCGTATCGGCGCGATGGCGGCCGTAGACCTTCTCGAGCGCATCGCTGATCTCGCCGACGGTGGCGCGCAGGCGCACCGCCTTGATGCTCAGGTCGAGCAGGTTGCCCTCGCCGCTCTCGGCGGCCGCGGTCAGCGCGTCGAGCGCAGCCTGCACGGCGGCACTGTCGCGCTTCTCGCGGATGGCATTGAGCTTGGCGATCTGACCGTCACGCACCTTGACGTTGTCGATCTGCAGGATGTCGTGCGTGTCCTCGTTCTTGAGCTTGTACTTGTTGACGCCCACGATCACATCCTTGCCCGAATCGATGCGCGCCTGCTTGTCGGCGGCGGCGGCCTCGATCTTGAGCTTGGCCCAGCCGCTGTCGACCGCCTTGGTCATGCCGCCCATTGCCTCGACCTCTTCGATGATGGTCCAGGCGGCGTCGGCCATGTCCTGGGTGAGCTTTTCCATCATGTAGCTGCCGGCCCAAGGGTCGATCACGTTCGTGATGTGGGTCTCTTCCTGGATGATGAGCTGCGTGTTGCGCGCGATGCGGGCGCTGAATTCGGTGGGCAGCGCGATGGCTTCGTCGAGCGCATTGGTGTGCAGGCTCTGCGTGCCGCCGAACACCGCGGCCATGGCTTCGATGGTGGTGCGCACCACGTTGTTGTAGGGGTCCTGCTCGGTCAGCGACCAGCCCGAAGTCTGGCAGTGCGTGCGCAGCATCAGGCTCTTGGGGTTCTTGGGGTTGAACGCCTTCATGATCCGACACCAGAGCAGGCGGGCGGCGCGCATCTTGGCGACTTCCAGATAGAAGTTCATGCCGATGGCCCAGAAGAAGCTCAGCCGGCCCGCGAAGTCGTCGACGTCCAGGCCTTTGGCGAGCGCGGTCTTGACGTACTCCTTGCCGTCCGCCAGCGTGAAGGCCAACTCCAGCGCCTGGTTCGCACCGGCTTCCTGCATGTGATAGCCGCTGATCGAGATCGAGTTGAACTTCGGCATGTTCCTGGCCGTGTACTCGATGATGTCGCCGATGATCCGCATCGACGGCTGCGGCGGAAAGATGTAGGTGTTGCGGACCATGAACTCCTTGAGGATGTCGTTCTGGATGGTTCCGCTGAGCTTGTCCTGCGAGACGCCCTGCTCTTCCGCCGCCACCACGTAGCCGGCGAGCACCGGCAGCACGGCGCCGTTCATCGTCATCGAGACGCTGACCTTGTCGAGGGGAATCTGGTCGAAGAGGATCTTCATGTCCTCGACCGAATCGATGGCCACGCCGGCCTTGCCGACGTCCCCGGTCACGCGCGGGTGATCACTGTCGTAGCCGCGGTGCGTCGCGAGGTCGAACGCGACGCTCACGCCCTGGCCGCCGGCAGCCAGCGCCTTGCGATAGAAGGCGTTCGACTCTTCTGCCGTCGAGAAGCCCGCGTACTGGCGGATGGTCCAGGGACGCACCGCGTACATCGTGGCTTGCGGGCCGCGCAGATAGGGCTCGAAACCCGGCAGCGTGTCGGCGTATTTCAGGCCCTGCAGGTCGGCGGACGTGTAGAGCGGCTTGACGGCGATGCCGTCCGGCGTGATCCAGTTCAAAGCATTGACATCGCCGCCAGGAGCGGATTTGGCGGCGGCCTTGGCCCAGGCTTCGAGGGTGGCGTTGGAAAATTGAGGTTCGAGTTTGCTCATGGGCGCGGCTTTGAAAGGTCGTGCGAATTCGGGGAAGTCCGCACAGGTGCGGCACGGATCGGTGCGAGAGTTTACCCGATCTGTAATTATTAATTCAAACAATCTGACTTGCGGTACATTCCACCCATGTCTGCCCTCACCCTCACTCCTCGCGCGCTCTACGAAGAAGTGGCGGAACTGCTTCGCCAACGCATCTTCAACCGCGAACTCGAACCCGGTAGCTGGATCGACGAACTGAAGCTGGCCGATGAATACGGCATCAGCCGCACGCCGCTGCGCGAGGCGCTCAAGGTGCTGGCGGCCGAGGGCCTGGTCACCATGAAGGTGAGGCGCGGCGCCTACGTGACCGAGGTTTCCGACAAGGACCTGGCGGACGTCTATCACCTGCTCAGCCTGCTGGAGAGCGACGCCGCCGGCGTGGTCGCCGAACGAGCCTCCAACGCCGAGCTGGCCGAACTCGAAGCGCTGCATGCCGAACTCGAAGCGGCCGCCGCGCCGGGCAACGTGAACCGCCAGAACTTCTTCGCGGTCAACGAGCGCTTTCACATGCGGCTGCTCGCCATCGCCGACAACCGCTGGCGCGACCAGATGGTGGCCGACCTGCGCAAGGTGATGAAGCTCAATCGGCACAACTCGCTGCTGAAGTCCGGGCGCATCGCGGAATCGCTGAATGAGCATCGGGCCATCATGGCGGCGCTCAAGGGACGCAATCCAGCCATCGCCATGGCCCGGATGCAAGAGCACTTCAGCAACGGACTCGAAGCAGCGAACTGAGTGCGCCTGCCGCGCTCGGTGACGCGGCCCGGCAGCATCATTTGCTTGCACAATACTTGCTTCGATAACGCAAGCGGCGCCGCTCCGGCGATCCGAAGAGAAAGCATCGCGAATGAGTAGTGTGGTCGTGACCGGCGCGGGTTCGGGCATCGGCGCGGCGACATGCAGGCGCCTGGCGGCACAGGGGATCGATCTCGTGATCCACACCGGCAGCCAGCGCGAAGCCGCAGCGGCAGTGGCGCGTGAATGCGGCGCTGTGCGCAGCACGGTGGTGACCGGCGACATGGCCGACGCACGCACGGTCGATGCGCTGCTCGACGCGGCACAGGCGCTCGGCGGATTGCGCGGCGTCGTCGCCAACGCGGGCTTCGCCGACCGGCGCACGCTGGCCCAACTCGACGACGACATCGTCGAGCGCTCACTGCGCACCATGGTCGTTTCGCTCGCCCACCTCCTGCGCAAATCCCTGCCGCTGCTCGAACAGGCTTCGCACGGGCGATTCGTTGCCGTCAGTTCGTTCGTCGCGCATCGTTTCACACTGGGCGCCTCCAGTTTTCCCGCCACCGCGGCGGCCAAGGCCGGCGTCGAAGCGCTGGTGAAAGCGGCCGCGGCCGAGGTTGCCGCGCGCGGCGTGACCGTCAACGCCGTCGCCCCGGGCTATGTTCAAAAGGATCGCCCGAACAGCGGCGCCCTGACCGCCGATCAATGGAAGCAGGCGCTGTCACGCGTCCCCGCTGGCCGGCTCGCCACGCCCGACGACATCGCGGCGCCGATCGCCTTCTTGCTGAGCCCCGAAGCAGCGTTCATCACCGGACAGGTGCTGCACGTCGACGGCGGCATGACCTTGTAGGCCCAGCGCACCCCGTTTTTTCAACCGATGGAGAACAAACCAATGACAAACCGTCGCCAATTCATTGCCAGCGTCGCCGCAGCCGGTGCCGCGTCGAGTTGGGCCAGCCAGGCCTTCGCGCAAGCGGAGACCGAAAGTGCCTGGGCGCGCATCCACCGCACGAAGGTGCTGCGCATCGGCGCGGTCGCCGGCGCGGCGCCTTACTATCACAAGGATCTGGCAACGGGCGAATGGCAAGGCTTCATGATCGACTTCGCGAAGAGCCTGGCAGGCAGCCTGAACGCCAAGCTCGACATCAACGAGACCACGTGGGGCAATTCGGTGCTCGATCTCCAGTCGAACAAGATCGATGTGTTCTTCGGCCTCAACCCGACGCCCCAGCGCGCGCTGGTGGTCGACTTTTCGGATCCGCTCTTCAACAACGCCTTCGTGCTCGTGGCGCGCAAGGACTTCAACCCCAAGACCTGGGAAGAGCTGAACAAGCCCGACGTGAAGGTCGCAGTGGACATCGGTTCCTCGCACGACCAGATGGTGACCAAGACGCTGCCCAATGCGCAGATCATCCGGCTCGAAAAGGCCGCCGACGCCACGCTGGCGGTGCAGACCGGGCGCGCCGACTGCCAAGTGCTGGCGGTGGTGCTCGCGCTCACGGTCATGAGCAAGAACCCGACCATCGGCCACATCGTGCTGCCCACGCCGACGCAGGCAACCACGACGAACCTCGGCTTCCGCAAGGAAACCGACCGCCAGTGGGTCGAATACGTCAACAAGTGGATCGCCCAGACGCGCGCGAGCGGCAAGGTCAAGCAAGTGGTGCTGGCCAACATGCAAACACTGTCGGGCGTGAAGCCCGATCAGGTGCCGACCGAAATCAGCTTCTGACACCAGGGCCGCCGTGTACCAGTGGGACTTTGAATTTCTCTGGGGCTTTCGCCGGCTCCTCTTCATCGGCCTGGGCTATACAGCCGCCTACACGGTGATCTGTACGCTGCTCGGGCTGCTGATCGGGCTGGCGGTCGCCATGGGCCGACTGTCGCGGCATGGCTGGCTGCGCGCGCCGCTGCGGGGCTACGTCGAAATCTTCCGCTGCACGCCGGTGCTGGTGCAATTGGTGTGGTTCTACTACGCGCTGCCTGTGCTGACGGGCATCCAGATTTCCGCCGCGCTCGCGGCCATTCTGGCGCTGTCGCTCTACGGCAGTTCGTTCTTCTCGGAGATCATTCGCGGCGGCATCATCTCGATCGATCCAGAGCAGAGTGATGCCGCGCGCGCGCTCGGAATGCGCCGCTTCCAGGTGATGCGCCGGGTGGTTCTGCCGCAGGCCTTCAGGCGCATGGTGCCGCCGCTGCTCAATCAGTCGATCCTGCAGCTCAAGAACACTTCCCTGCTGTCGGTGCTGGCGCTGCCCGACCTGCTCTACCAGGGTCAGAGCATTGCGCACGAGACCTATCGCCCGCTGGAGACCTACACCGTCGTGGCGCTCGCTTATTTCATCGTCCTGCTGCCGGCCACGATCCTGGTCAAGCGTGCCGAAACCCGCCTCTCGAAGACCGCCAGCGCATGACCACGCCATCGCCCACGAATGCGCCCATGATTGAGGTGAGCCATCTCGGCAAGAGCTTCGGCGACAACCGCGTGCTGCGCGACGTTTCCCTGTCGGTCGGCAAGGGCGAGGTTGTGGCACTCATCGGGCCCTCGGGCTCGGGCAAGTCCACGCTGTTGCGCTGCCTGAACCTGCTGGCGGTGCCGAACGACGGCACGGTGCGCGTCGGCGACCAGACGATGGCGTTCAAGGGCGCCGCCACACGCCTGCCCAAGGATGCCGTGCTCGCCGCGTTCCGCGCGCGCACCGGCATGGTCTTCCAACACTTCAACCTCTTTCCGCACATGAGCGTGCTGGGCAATGTCATGGAAGGACCGGTGACCGTGCTCAGGCAACCCAAGGCGCAGGCCGAAGCCAAGGCACGACTGCTGCTCGGCAAGGTCGGTCTCCAGGACAAGGCGGACGCGTGGCCCGACCAGCTGTCAGGCGGCCAGAAGCAACGCGTCGCCATCGCACGCGCGATGGCGATGGAGCCGCAGGTGATGCTGTTCGACGAGGTGACGTCCGCGCTCGACCCCGAACTGGTCGGCGAGGTGTTGCGCGTCATCAAGGTGCTGGCCGAGGAAGGCATGACCATGGTGCTCGTCACCCACGAAATGGCCTTTGCGCGGGAGGTCGCCGATCAGGTGGCGTTCATGCGCGACGGCGTCATTGTCGAATTCGGGCCGGCACGCCAGGTGATCGACGACCCGGCCCAGCCGGCGACGCGTACCTTCCTCACGCGCTTTCACGAAGGCAGGCCGGCCAGCGCCTGAGCGGGTTCCTCGCCGTCCGGCTGCAGTGCGTGCGCCTGCGCCATCACTTCGTGGGGCGACAGCGTCTTGAGCCGATGGTCGCTCCAGACCTGCCGCCAGCGGCGGGCGCCCGGAAGGCCGTTTCGCAGCCCGAGCATGTGGCGCGCGATGTTCGACCACGGCGTGCCGTGCGCCTCGGCCTCACGCACCATGTAGTCGCACATCCGAAGCTCGACCTCTTCGCGCGTGAGCGTCGAGGGCGGCTCGCCGTAGAAGATCGCGTCCCACTCGGCCAGCCACCACGGGTTGTGATAAGCCTCGCGGCCGACCATCACGCCGTCCAATAGCCGGAGGTGCGCCTGCATTTGCGCGATGTCGTTGAAGCCGCCGTTGATCGAGAAACGCAGCGCCGGGAAGTCGTGCTTCAGGCGGTGCACCAGCTCATAGCGCAGCGGCGGCACCTCGCGGTTCTGCTTGGGCGACAGGCCCTTGAGCCAGGCATTGCGCGCATGCACGATGAAGGTCTCGCAGCCTGCCTCGCTCACCCTGCCAACGAAGTCGCGCACGAAGTCGTAGCTTTCGACCTTGTCGATGCCGATACGGTGCTTGACGGTGACGGGCACATTGACCACATCGACCATGGCCTTCACGCAATCCGCCACGAGCGCCGGTTCGTTCATCAGACAAGCGCCGAACGCGCCGCGCTGTACACGTTCGCTCGGGCAACCGCAGTTGATGTTGATCTCGTCGTAACCCCATTCCTCGCCCAGCTTCGCGCAATGGGCCAGATCGGCCGGCTCGCTGCCGCCGAGTTGCAGCGCGGCAGGGTGCTCTTCGTCATTGAAGCGCAGGTGTCGCGGGACGTCACCATGGATCAGCGCGCCGGTCGTCACCATTTCTGTGTAGAGCAGCGTGCGGCGCGTGATGAGTCGATGGAAGAAACGGCAGTGGCGGTCCGTCCAATCCATCATCGGGGCCACGGAGATCAAAGCCGACATAACTCCTTGATTCATAAAAGGTTCTTGCTTTCTACGTTCGCCTGAGGCGGTCGAACTCCCACGGCGCAAGAGCGCCATTTTCTCAGCGCCAGCAGATGCCCGTCGGACAGCGAGCTAATTTTCAGCTAACAAATGCATCGGCATCATTGGCGCGCCTCACAAGAACCAACAAGTAGCGGAGGGTGCATCGTGTCCCATCTTGCGCGCTTGATTACCGCTTCGCGTCCGAAGCTGATTCCGTTCGTCGCGGCGGCACTTGCGCTCGGCGGGTGCGGCGGTGGTGGTGGCGGTGGTGATGGGGGCAACAATTTCGTCGAGGCCGGTTTGCCGCAGCCCAGCGTCACCGCCGTGCGCACCGGGGTTTCACCCTTCATCGCGTTCGTGGACCTGCATCTTCCCGTCGCAGGAAACCTGACCATCGTCCATTACCGCATCGAGCCAAAGCCGGGCAGCGTGTCACAGCCCGTCGACGTGAACTATGCGATGGCCTACCTGCAGCGGCGGGGGTATGCCCCGACCGGTGGCGACACCATCACGGTTCCGGTCTTCGGCTTGTATGCCAACTACCAGAACGAGGTCGACATCGACGTGCAACGGGCAGACGGCGTTGCGCAAGCGCTGCGCGTCGAGATCGACACACCCGCCTACTCCGATCCGAACGGCGTCTACGACCGGCCAACGATCCTGAAGTCTCGCGCGGCTGGCGATTCGCTTGGCTTCGACTACTTCTACATGAAGTCCGGTCTGGGCAGCCCAGTGGTGGTCGATACCGACGGCCAGATACGCTGGGTGGTGCCTCTGAACATGATCTCGCTCACATCGCTGTTCGTCGGCAACCGCTTCGTCATCGGTGACGCCGCGTCGACTCGGCTCCAGCGCCTGGAACTGGATGGCACAACGAACGAGACATCCCTCAACGCGTCCGATCTCACCGACTTCAATCACAACATCGACCCAGGCAAGGTCGGCCTGCTGTCCGCGGTGGATGCCGCGCGCAACGGAGTGGCGGACGTCGAGAGCACGCTGATCGAGTTCGACGGAGATACCGGCAACGTGCTGATGCGATGGGACCTGGCCGACATCCTGTCGGGCTTCATGCGAAGCCAGGGAGACGACCCGACGTCGTTCGTGCGGCCAGGCACAGACTGGTTTCACATGAATTCGGCAACGTATGACCCGAGCGACGACACGCTGATCATCTCCAGCCGGGAGAACTTCGTCGTGAAGATCGACTACACCAGCGGCGGCTTGATCTGGATCCTGGGCGACCCGACGAAGTACTGGCACAGCTTTCCGTCGCTTGCTGCCAAGAGCCTGACGCTTGCGTCCGGCGGCCTCTACCCGATAGGACAGCACGCCGTGTCCATCACCCATGACGGGTTGCTGCAGGTGTTCAACGACGGTGAGGGCTCGGTCAATCAACCCGCCGGAGCGCCGTCTGGCGAGACCCGAACCTACAGCGCCGTGTCGGCCTATTCAATCGACGCAGCGCAACACGGTGCGACCGAGGCACGGCGCTTCGACTACGGCCAGAGCATCTTTTCCAGCTTCTGCTCCAGTGCCTATCAGGCGCCCGAGGGCAACTCGATGCTGATCAGTTATGCCGACGCAGACAACGGTACGCACGCGCGCCTTGTCGGCCTGGACGCCAGTCAGAACGTGGCATTTGATTTCGAGTATGCGAGCTCGGGATGCAATACCAGTTGGAACGCGCAACCGATTCCGTTCGAAGCGATGCGGTTCAACGGATAGCTGCCAGCTTGCTCAAGCTCAAGCGGCGTTTACAGTCGCGGTTGCAACGGTGAGAAGCCGGAGCGCCCATCGACATGAAGCCCCTTCGTCACCGATTCGACCGCCTCGCGCTCCCCCGCTTCGACACCCTGCGATCGCTGCTCAAGCCCCTGGCCGCAGGGCTCGCGGTTGTCCTGCTCATGCTCGTGTTCGCCCTGCTTGCCAGCGAAGTCTTCGAAGGCGACACGCGCGGCTTCGACGTGCGGCTGCTGCGAGATGCCCAACAGATCAGGGAAGCACACCCCTGGTTCGCCCAAGTCATGCGCGACCTCAGCGGCCTCGGCAGCACGGCGGTTCTCACGCTTTTCACGGTGGCCACCGCGGGCTATCTGCTGCTGGTATCGGCACGGATCACGGCCTTGCTCGTCGTGGCATCCACCGTCAGTTGCGCGATTCTGATCAGCCTTCTCAAGGCAGTTTTCAGTCGCATGCGTCCCGATGTCGCGTTCGCCGACCATGCGGCTTGGGGCATGAGCTTTCCGAGCGGGCACGCCAGCATGTCGGCCGCCGTCTTCCTGACCCTCGGCGTGCTGACGGCCACCACCCGAAGCCGGCTGTCCGAGCGGCTTTACATCCTGGCCGTTGCCGCGGCGACGGCGCTGCTGATCGGGGCGAGCCGCGTGGCGCTCGGCGTGCACTGGGCCTCAGACGTGCTGGCAGGATGGGCCGTCGGCGCAGCCTGGGCGATGGCCTGGTTGCTCATCGCGTACCGCCTCGTCCATTCCGAAATATCGGGCTCCGCGCGTCTCGAGGGCGACGCTTAGAACGCTATATCGTCACGACCCCCGCAGAGAGTTGTCGGCCGTTGAGCCACGGCGCCAGACTGGACGACGGCTGATAAGCCGCGAACTGCGTGAGATAGAGCTGCACGCTCGGATGAAACCGCGCGTCCTTGGGAATCTGCCTCGGCGCGTGTGGGCGCAGGTCGAAAGGCGGCTCCTTGAACGGCGTATGGATCGGGCCGAAATCGAAGGCATCGGTCACCTTGTACTGCGGTGAGATGGCGACGCCCGCATCGCGCAGGCGCGAGATCATCCAGTCGAGCGAGCAGGTGGCCAGGTCCCATGTCGGATAGCCACCGCCGACGTCGGCATGCGCGCCGCAGAACCACCGCTGCTGGATGCCGTCCCTGTCGTCCCACAGCGTCGGCTCGAAGTCGACGCGCTGCTCGTCGATCGCGAGCGCATGGAAGCCGGCCTTCACCTTGGCCGACAGCACACGGTCCGCAAATTCGAAGATGTCCACTTTCGATGCATCGTCCAGGCCATAGGTCGGCACGCCGAGGGCGCCCACCGTGTCCCAGACGCCGATGGCCTCGATGCCGACACCCTGCACCAGCCGACTCAGGTCGATGGACTCGGCCTTGAACTCTTCGAGGTAGCCGAGCAAGGTGCTCTGTTTTCCCAAGGCCCTGCGGTAGCGGCTCCAGACGAAGATGCCGAGCTTGTAGGCGGTCTCCGCGTCATAGTTGCCGTCGGCATCTTGCATCGCGTCCTGCGGCAGCAACCCCATCTTCGCGACCATGCCGGCAAGCGCCCTGACCGTATAAGCGCCACGGCTGAAGCCGGCGAGGTAGATGCGATCGCCCGGCGCGTAGTTGCGGGAGAGGAAGGTGTAGCCGCGAACAATGCGCTCGATGAAGCCCTCGCCGAATACGCCGCCGAGGATCTTCCGGATGGCGTTCTGCGAATCGCCGACGCCGTGCAGGTATTTCGCGATCTGCGTGATCTTGGCGTCCGGGCCTGCGGCGACCTTTTCCTGCTCGTCCTGTTTTCGCAGTGAATCCGGCGTGACGTCCCCCGCCAGCGCCGCAAAGAGGCGCAGCACGTTGGTCGCCCTGGCCTGGAGATCCTGGGCGTCGCCCTGACCGAGCCCGTTCCACGTGCCGTCGGCACAAAAAACGATGTTCTTTGCCACAGCGGGCTCCTTTCCGGGGTTTATGCAAGGCCGTTGCAAGGCAGTTTGGCCTCTTCCCGGCGGGCAGGCCATGCGCCGTTCGCGGTATGTCGGGTGGCGACTCCATTCCGGCCGGCCTGCACGGCCACGAGAGAAATGCTAAGGTGCCGAGCCTTTTCGGGTTAACCCCTAAACCCACCGCGAGATCTTCCCCTTGCCTCACACCCAAGCGCCCGCAGCCACCGGGCTTTCCACCGGCCTGACGATCCTGTTCGCCGTGGCATGCGGACTCTGCGTCGCCAACATCTACTTCGCGCAGCCGCTCATCGGGCCGATTGCCGCCACGCTGCAACTGCACGCCGGGCTGGCCGGACTGATCATGACGCTGACCCAGCTCGGCTACGGCACCGGATTGCTTCTGCTGGTGCCGCTGGCCGACGTGGTCGAAAACCGTCGGCTGATCACTTTCGCAATGGCCGGCGCTGTCATCGGGCTGGTCGGCATCACCCTGTCCGGGTCGGCATCCACCTTTCTCGCAGCGTCGTTTCTCGTCGGAACCTGCGCCGTGGCTGCGCAGGTTCTGGTTCCGCTGGCCTCGCACCTCGTGCCGGAGGCAACGCGCGGCAAGGTCGTGGGCAACATCATGGCGGGACTGCTGGCCGGCATCATGCTGGCGCGCCCCTTCTCCAGCATGGTCGCTGCAGCCTTCGGGTGGCGCGCCGTGTTCGGGATTTCCGCTGTGCTCATGGCCACGCTGGCGGTGGTCATGTGGCGCGCGCTGCCTCAGCGCCGCCCGCACGCATCGATGGGCTACGCGCGCACGATGGCCTCGCTCCCGGGCATCGTCTGGCGAACGCCGCTGCTGCGCCGCCGGGCCTTCTACCAGGGGATGATGTTCGCCGGCTTCCAGGCGTTCTGGACCACCGTGCCGCTGGCGCTGTCACGTGAATTCAACATGGGCCAAGGCGGCATCGCGCTGTTCGCATTGGCCGGTGCGGCGGGAGCACTCGCTGCACCCTGGGCGGGCCGGCTGGCCGACCGCGGCCTCTCACGGCCGGCGACCGGCATCGCGATCGGCGTGGCGCTCCTGTCATTTGCCCTGGGCGCCGTCTCGGTGCATTTCCACTCGCTCCTTGGACTGGTTGCGGCGGGCGTCCTGCTCGACGGTGCGGTCCAGCTGTGCAACGTACTCAGTCTGCGCAGCCTCTATGTGTTGGCGCCGGAATTGCGCGGGCGGCTGAACGGGCTTTTCCTGACCTTCATCTTCATGTGCGCGGCGGTGGCTTCGGGCTTGGCGGCGGCCATCTACACCTTCCACGGATGGGACGGCCTGAGCCTGCTGGGTGCGGCATTCGCGGTGGTGGCACTGTTGTTTTATGCCACGGAGTTCCGCCGGAATTCCCTTTTGCCGGCGACTTGACACAGGGGTCCGGGATAATAAGGGTTAACCCCTATCAATCCCATGACCAAGCCCACCGATACGCCGTCCGCCGCTTCGTCGCGCATGCCCATTGCCCTGCTGGCGCTCGCCGCCGCAGCATTCGCGATCGGCACCAGCGAATTCGTCGTCATGGGCCTGTTGCCCGACATGGCGCTCGATCTCGGCGTGACGCTTTCCCAAGCGGGCCTGCTCGTCACCGGCTACGCGATGGGCGTCGTCATCGGGGCACCCGTCTTTGCCGTCGCGACGGCGCGCCTGCCACGCAAGGCGACGCTCATTGCGCTGGCTTCGCTTTTCGTCGTGGGCAATCTCCTGTGCGCGCTCGCCCCCAACTACGCACTGCTGATGGCAGCCCGCGTGATCACCGCGCTCGCGCACGGCACCTTCTTCGGCATCGGCTCGGTCGTCGCGGCCGGGCTCGTGGCGCCCAACAAGCGGTCCCAGGCCATCGCGCTCATGTTCACCGGCCTGACGCTGGCCAACGTGCTGGGCGTGCCGCTGGGCCGCATCATCGGCGAGCACTACGGCTGGCGGATGACCTTTGCGGCCATTGTCGTGATCGCCATGAGCGCGGTGGCTTCGCTGATCGTGTTGCTGCCTCGGCACATCGAGATGCAGAAGGGCAACATCCTGCGCGAATTCACGGTGCTGGCGGACGGGCGGGTCCTGCTGGCACTCGCCACGAGCGCGCTGACATCGGCGAGCCTGTTTTGCGTCTTCACCTACATCGCACCGCTGCTGACGCAGGTGAGCGGTTTCTCGGAGGCGGCCGTGGCGCCCATCCTGCTCCTGTTGGGCGTCGGGCTGACGATCGGCAGCACCGTGGGCGGGCGCCTCGGCGACCGGCGGCTCGTGCCTTCGTTGCTGCTGGTGCTTGGCCTCAACGCCGTGGTGCTGGCACTCCTGCATTTCGTATTGCCGATGAGATCATCGACCGTCATGCTGATGCTGGTATGGACCACGCTGTCCTTCGCGCTCGTCCCGCTGCTGCAGACGTTGATCGTCCAGCACGCGAACGCCGCGCCCAATCTGGCGTCGACGCTGAACCAGGGCGCTTTCAACCTCGGCAATGCAACGGGCGCATGGATCGGCAGCGGCATGCTCGCCGCCGGCGCGCCATTGGCCGACCTCCCCTGGGCCGGTGCCGCCATCACGCTCGGCGCATTGGCACTCGCGGCATGGAGCAGCCGTCTCGGCGACCGCGCCCCTTCGCTGCAAGCCGCCTGACCGGCACTGAAGCCCATCGATTCGCACATCCCTTCTTGCTCGAACTAGGGAAGTCACCAATCAACTGGTGCATTTAAGTATCGACTGAGGCCGAAGAAGTACCAAACCCGCAATCCAGAGTCTCCAGAATTTGGACACGGCGACCGCCTGTCGTCGAACAAAGGAGACAACATGAAGCGTTTTCTGAAGGCGGGCCTGGTGCTCGCGATCGCAGGCGCAGGCTTCGCGCACGCCGAGACCGAACTTGTCATTGCGACGGTGAACAACGACCACATGATCGAGATGCAGAAGCTCACCAAGTTCTTCGAGCAGGCGCATCCGGACATCAAGCTCAAGTGGGTCACGCTGGAAGAAGGCACGCTGCGCCAACGGGTGACGACAGACATCGCCACCAAGGGCGGCCAGTTCGACGTGATGACGATCGGCATGTACGAGACGCCGATCTGGGCCAAGAAGGGCTGGCTGCTGCCCATCGCGACCGACGCAGCCTATGACGCCGACGACCTGCTGCCCGCGATGCGCACCGGCCTCTCGGCGGACGGCAAACTCTACGCCTCGCCCTTCTACGGCGAGAGCTCGATGCTCATGTACCGCAAGGACCTGGCCGACAAGGTGGGCTTCAAGATGCCCGACCAGCCGACCTGGACACAGGTGAAGGAACTGGCCGGCAAGATCCACGACCCGAAGGCCGGCGTCTACGGCATCTGCCTGCGCGGCAAGCCGGGCTGGGGCGACAACATGGCGCTCCTCACGACGATGGTCAATACCAACGGCGGCCAGTGGTTCGACATGAGCTGGAAGCCGCAGATCGACACCAAGCCGTGGCATGACGCAATCAGCTTCTACGTCGACCTGATGAAGGCCTACGGCCCGCCCGGCGCTTCGGCCAACAGCTTCAACGAGAACCTCGCGCTCTTCAACGAAGGCAAGTGCGGCATGTGGGTCGACGCGACGATCGCCGCGTCGTTCGTGAGCAATCCGAAGCAATCGAAGGTGGCCGACAAGGTGGCCTTCGCGCAGGCACCGGTGGCGGTGACGCCCAAGGGCGCGAACTGGCTGTGGGCCTGGGCACTGGCGATTCCGGCCAGCTCGCAGAAGGTCGATGCAGCACAGACCTTCGTGAAGTGGGCGACGTCCAAGGACTACATCAAGCTCGTCGCCAAGGAAGAAGGCTGGGGTTCGGTGCCGACCGGCACGCGCAAGTCGACTTACGCATCGCCTGAGTTCATGAAGGCGGCGCGCTTCGCCGAAGCCGAGAAGAAGGCGATCGACACGGCCAACCCGAATGACAGCACGCTGCCGAAGTCGCCCTACGTCGGCGTGCAGTACGCGGCCATTCCGGAGTTCCAGGCCATCGGCGTCGCGGTCGGCCAGCAGATGAGCGCGGCGCTCGCAGGGAAGGTCACCGTCGACCAGGCACTGAAAACATCGCAGACCGCCGCCGAGCGGGAAATGAAAAAGGGCGGTTACTACAAGTAGCCCGGCACGGCAAGAAGAACAACCGCCGGTCCGCACCATGACCCGACTTCTACCCCGAGCGCTGATGGCGCCGGCCGTGATCGCGCTCGTCCTCTGGATGCTCGCGCCGCTGTTGATGTCGATCTACTTCTCGTTCGTCAACTACAACCTGATGCAGCCCGGCGAGCGCACGTTCAATGGGCTGGCGAACTTCAGCTACTTCGTCACCGACCCCGACTTCTGGCCGGCGGTGTGGAACACGCTGGTGCTGATCGGCAGCGTGATCATCATCACGGTGGTGCTGGGCGTGGGACTCGCCCTGCTGGTGAACGAGCCCTTCCCAGGGCGCGGGATTGTGCGGGTGCTGCTCATCTCGCCCTTCTTCGTGATGCCCACGGTGAATGCGCTGCTGTGGAAGCACATGATGATGAACCCGATCTACGGCGTGCTCGCGGACCTGTGGCGCACGTTCGGCGCGGAGCCGGTCGACTGGCTGACGGACGTACCGCTGTTCTCGATCATCATCATGGTGGCCTGGCAGTGGCTTCCATTCGCCTGCCTGATCTTCATCACATCCCTGCAATCGCTCGACCGCGAGCAGATGGAGGCCGCGCGCATGGACGGCGCCACCGCCTTCCAGCGCTTCGGTTACCTCACCCTGCCCCACCTCGGCCGGCCGATGGCGGTGGTGATCATGATCGAGATGATCTTTCTGCTCTCCGTGTTCGCGGAGATTGCCGTCACGACCAACGGCGGACCCGGCAACGAGAGCACCAACCTCACCTACCTGATCTTCAAGCAGTCGCTGATGAACTTCGACGTGGGCGTGGCTTCCGCGGGTGCGCTCTTCGCGGTGGTGCTGGCCAACATCGTGGCGGCCTTCCTGATCCGCATCATCGGAAAGAACCTCGACTGAGGGCCGCAGCATGCAAACCGACAACATCTTCCCCCTGGTGCTGCGCTCCGTCGTCGCATGGGCGCTTACGCTGCTGCTGTTCTTCCCGCTGGGCTGGCTGCTGCTGACTTCGTTCAAGACCGAGTTGCAGGCCATCCACGTGCCGCCGCTCTTCTTCTTCGAGCCGACGCTGGAGAACTTCACCGAAGTGCAGCGTCGCAGCGACTACCTGCTCTATGCGAAGAACTCGATCATCACAAGCATCGGCTCCACGATCATCGGCCTGCTGATTGCAGCGCCGGCCGCGTATTCGATGGCCTTCTTCCGCACGAAGCGCACGCGCGACATCCTCATGTGGATGCTCTCCACCAAGATGATGCCGGCCGTGGGCGCACTGGTGCCGATCTACGTGATCGCGCAGACCGCGGGCATGCTCGACACGCGCACGGCGCTGACGATCGTCTTCACGCTGTCGAACCTGCCGATCATGGTGTGGATGCTCTACACGACCTACAAGGACATCCCGCCGGAGATCCTCGAAGCCGCGCGCATGGACGGCGCCAACCTGTGGACCGAGTTCCGGAACGTGGTGCTGCCGCTTTCCATCGGCGGGCTCGCCTCCACGGGCCTGCTGTGCCTGGTGCTGAGCTGGAACGAAGCCTTCTGGGCGCTGAACCTCGTGTCGGCCAAGTCCGGCACGTTGGCCACGCTGATCTCGCAGTACTCCAGTCCCGAAGGCCTGTTCTGGGCCAAGCTCTCCGCCGCTTCGGTGATGGCGATCGCGCCCATCGTGGTGTTCGGGTGGTTCAGTCAAAAGCAGCTCGTTCAAGGCCTGACCTTCGGCGCCGTCAAGTAAGGAACAAGGAAACTCAAATGGCCTACCTCCAACTCGACAACATCCAGAAGAGCTTCGGCGAGACGCATGTCATCAAGGGCGTGAACCTCGAGATCGACAAGGGCGAGTTCATCGTGTTCGTCGGTCCCTCGGGCTGCGGCAAGTCGACGCTGCTGCGCCTGATCGCAGGACTCGAATCGATCACCAGCGGCAAGCTGTTGCTCGACGGCAAGGACATCACGCACACGCCATCGGGCAAGCGCGATCTCGCGATGGTGTTCCAGAGCTACGCGCTCTATCCGCACATGAGCGTGTACGACAACATGTCTTTCGCGCTCAAGCTCGCGAAGGCGGCCAAGGACGTGATCAAGACGAAGGTCGAATACGCCGCGAAGACGCTGAACCTCACGCAATACCTGAACCGAACGCCAAAGGAGCTCTCGGGCGGCCAGCGGCAGCGAGTCGCGATCGGTCGCGCGATCGTGCGGGCGCCCAAGGTGTTTCTCTTCGACGAGCCTCTTTCCAATCTCGATGCGGCCCTGCGCGGCAACACGCGTGTGGAAATCCACAAGTTGCACCGCGCACTCGGCGCGACTAGCATCTATGTGACGCATGACCAGGTCGAGGCCATGACGCTGGCCGACCGCGTCGTCGTGCTGCGCGACGGGCTGATCGAGCAGGTCGGCACGCCGATGGATCTGTACGACCGCCCCGCCAATCAATTTGTCGCTCAGTTCATCGGCATGCCGTCGATGAACATGGTGGAGGCGAAGGCGATACCGAGCTTCTCGGCGCTGACAGGCGGACGGCTGCCGCAGGATGGCTTTCTCGGCGTGCGGCCGGAGGGCCTGCGCGTGCATCACAACGGTCATGGCACTGGCGCGCCGGCTCGCGTGGAGCTCATCGAAGCGCTCGGCGCCGACACATTGATCCACATCGATGTCGGCGGTGTGCCGCTGGTGGCGCGGCAGAACGAGCGCACCGACTTGCAGGCGGGCGATGACGTCAGCGTGGAGTTGGACCCTTCGGTACTTCATTTCTTCAACCGCGAAGGCCGCACCGTCGCTGCGTGAGTTGCCTCCATGACTCAGTCCATCTCGTCCGAATTCGTGGTGCTCCACCTCGGACTCGGCTCATTTCATCGCGCGCACCAGGCGGTGTACCTGCAAGCGCTGATCGACACCGGCGACACGCGCTGGTCACTGGTCGGCGCGAATCTGCGGTCCGACATGGCCGATGTCGAGAACGCGCTGCGCGCGCAGGGCGGACAGTACACGCTCGAAACAGTATCGCCCGCCGGCGAGTACCGCTACCAGCGCATCGCGTCGATCCGCGAAGTGCTGGCCTATGACCCGGACCTTGCCGAGGTCGTCGCGCGTGGCGCTGAAACGCGCACGCGGGTGGTCTCGTTCACCGTGACCGAGGCCGGCTACTACCTCGATCCGCACGACCGGCTCGATTTCGCTTCGGCCGATCTCGCGGCGGACCTGGAACGCGCGCGCAAAAGCCAGGCCGGAACCACCATCTACGGCGCGGTCTGCGCGATCCTGCGTGCGCGCCGCGCCGCCAACGCAGGCCCGGTGACGCTGCTCAATTGCGACAACCTCCGCCACAACGGCGAGCGCTTCCGCAAGGGACTGCTGGAATTCATCGAGCGCGCCGGCGAAACTGATCTGCTCGAATGGGTGCGCACGCAGACGAGCTGCCCGAACGCAATGGTCGACCGCATCACGCCCCGACCGCCACCCGAATTGCGCCAGCGCGTGCTGCAAGCCACTGGCTGGGATGACGCTGCGCCGGTGACCGGCGAAAGCTTCATACAGTGGGTGATCGAAGACGACTTCGTGAATGGGCGGCCCGATTGGGGACGCGTCGGCGTGCAGTTGGTTGATTCGGTCTCGCCCTACGAAGAAGCGAAGATCCGCATCCTCAACGCGAGCCATAGCTGCATCGCCTGGGCCGGAACGCTGGTGGGCCTGCAGTACATCCACGAAGGCACGCACAACGCGGCGATCCGGCGCATGGCATTTGACTACGTGACGGACGATGTCATCCCCTGCCTGAACGCGCCCGGGAAACCGAGTCCGGTCGACCTGCCGGCGTACCGCGACGTAGTACTCGATCGCTTCGGCAATCCCGCGATCCGCGACACCAACCAACGCGTGGCAATGGACGGCTTCTCGAAGATCCCCGGCTTCATTGCACCCACGGTGCGCGAGCGCCTGGGGCGCGGGGAGTCCATCGACAGCGTTGCGATGCTGCCCGCCCTCTTCCTGGCGTTCCTGCAACGCTGGCACGCGAAGACACTGCCCTACGTCTACCAG
Organism: Variovorax sp. 05L425; assembly: GCF_056397705.1. Classification (NCBI taxonomy): domain Bacteria; kingdom Pseudomonadati; phylum Pseudomonadota; class Betaproteobacteria; order Burkholderiales; family Comamonadaceae; genus Variovorax; species Variovorax sp. 05L425. Next base: position 79,568 of record NZ_JBFTNY010000002.1, read on the forward strand.
GACCAGGGCATGGACGAAGCCGCGGCGCACGCGATCTGCGAAGCGGCCGATCCCATTGCCGCTGTGTGCGCGGACCGCACCTTGTGGGCCGATGCGGCGGGCGATGCGCGGTTGGTCGAAGCCATGCGCAAGGCAAACGCACGCGTTCAAGCATTCATCCAGGGAGCCGGGAAATGACAGGTCGCCTCGCGCAACGCCATGTGCTGATCACGGGTGCCGGTGGCGGCATCGGGCTGGCGATTGCCGAAGCCTGTCTTGCCGCGGGCGCGAACTGCACCTTGGCCGACCGGTCGACGCAGCCTTCCGATGGCGTGGCGTTGCTTCGGCGACAGCACCCGAAAGCGCTGGCCTACGTGGAAGTCGACGTGACCGACATGCCCTCCGTGGGCGGCATGCTGTACGCGGCGCAGGCAGCGCACGGGCCGATCCACACGCTCGTCAACAATGCCGCGCTCTTCGACATGGCACCACTGCTGCAAAGCGACGAGGCTTCGTTCGACCGCCTCTTCGCCGTCAACGTCAAGGGCATGTTCTTCGTGATGCAGCGCGTACTTCAGCACATGGTCGACGCCGGCGTGCAAGGCGGCTCGGTGATCAACATGGCCTCGCAGGCCGGTCGGCGGGGCGAGGCGCTCGTGTCGCACTACTGCGCGACCAAGGCGGCGGTCATCAGCTACACGCAGAGCGCGGCGCTGGCCATGGCGCCGCACGGCATTCGCGTCAATGCGATTTCGCCGGGCGTGGTCGACACGCCGATGTGGACCCATGTCGATTCGCTCTTTGCGAAATACCAGGACCTCCAGCCGGGCGAAAAGAAGCGCCAGGTCGGGCTCGAAGTCCCTCTCGGGCGCATGGGAAGACCGGCCGACATCGCCTGCGCCGCCGTATTCCTGGCGAGCGACGAGGCCCGCTACATCACGGCGCAAACGCTCAACGTCGACGGTGGTAATGTCATGAGTTGAGGTTCATGAGAAGGTCCGTTCCATGACATCGGCGCGTCAACGTCATCTGCCCCGCCATCGAGAACCCGAACTCGAGCGCGACATCACGCGCTCGCCGTCCCTGGGCTACGAAGCGCCGGAAGAAACCGGGCTCGTGCGTTGCCTTGCGCACGGTTTCCCGAGTCCGCTGGTGCGCTGGCATTTCCACGAAGAGTACGAGCTCCACCTCATCACCGAGACGTCCGGCCGCGCCTTCGTGGGCGACTGGATCGGCCCGTTCCAGCCCGGCCACCTCGTGCTGTGCGGGCCGCGGCTGCCGCACAACTGGATATCGCTCGATGCGCCCGAGGGTGGCGTCGCCGGGCGGGATCTCGTGATCCAGTTCCGCCACGATCCGATCGAGCGAGCGGCGGCGGAGATCCCGGAGCTGCGCGAGACGCTCCAGTTGCTGGAACGCGCACGGCACGGCATCGAGTTCTTCGGCCTTGCCGACCGCGCCCTGGCCCACTGGGATGCGGTGAAAGCAGCACATGGCCTGCAGCGCCTCTCGCGCTTCCTCGAATACCTCGACGACCTCGTCCATTGCACGGACTACCGGCTGCTTTCCAATGTGCAGATGCAGGGCGTGGAAGGTGATGTCGAGGTCGACCAGATCAACGTCATCGTCAACCGCATCACGTCCAATCTGGCGGAGCCCATCGTGATGGCCGACATTGCCAACGAGCTCGGCATGAGCGAAAGCCGATTCAGCCGATTCTTCAAGCGCTCCACCGGCAACAGCTTCACCGACTTCGTGAACCGCGTGCGGATCAACAGCGCCTGCCACCTGCTCATGCAGACCGACCACTACGTGACCGACATCTGCTATCAGGTGGGCTTCAACAATGTCGCGAACTTCAACCGGCGCTTCCTGGAAATCAAGGGCATGACGCCGACCGAGTTCCGGCGCCAGAGCGACAGCCGCTTCGGCAGTCTTGCCTGAAGTGAAGGAACTGCCGTGTACCTCGGACTCGACCTCGGCACGTCGGAGTTGAAGGCGCTGCTGCTGGGCGCGGACCATCGCATCGTCGCGCTGGCCCGCGCGCCGCTGACCGTGAGCCGGCCCGCGCCACTGTGGTCGGAGCAGGCGCCCAAGCAGTGGTGGGAAGCGCTCGAGACAGTCTTGGCGGCGCTGCATCGAAGCAATGCCGACGCGCTGGCCGCTGTCCGCGCCATCGGGCTTTCCGGCCAGATGCACGGCGCCGTGGCGATCGACGCCGTGGGCGAGGTGCTGCGGCCCGCCATCCTCTGGAACGATGGTCGCAGCGCCGCACAGTGCGAAGCTCTCATGGCGCGCGTGCCACGCCTCACCGCCATCGCGGGCAATCTTGCGATGCCGGGCTTCACTGCCCCCAAGCTGCTGTGGATGCGCGAGCACGAGCCGGAATTGTTCAAGCGAACCGACTGCGTGCTGCTGCCGAAGGACTGGCTGCGCTTCATGCTGAGCGGCACGCGCGCCAGCGACATGTCCGACGCGTCAGGCACGCTCTGGCTCGATGTGGCCGCACGTGACTGGTCGGACGAACTGCTCGCCGCCTGCGGGCTCGATCGCCAGCACATGCCAGCCCTTGTCGAAGGCAGCGCCATCGCCGGCCGACTCAGGCCCGAACTGGCCGCGCGATGGGGCCTCGCCGCGGACATACCGATCGCCGGCGGCGGTGGCGACAACGCGGCCAGCGCGGTGGGGATGGGCCTGGTGGAGGCCGGCCAAGGTTTCGTCTCCCTGGGCACATCGGGTGTCATCTTCGTGTGTGGGGACCGATTCGCGCCCGATCCATCGCGCGCCGTACACGCCTTCTGCCACGCCCTGCCGGGACGCTGGCATCAGATGTCGGTCATGTTGTCGGCATCGAGCGCCATGACCTGGGGCGCCCGCAGTTTCGGTCTGGGCAACGAGGCCGCCCTTCTGGCAGCCGCTGCGACGCTGAATGCCGATGCGCGCAGGCACGCGCCCTTCTTTCTCCCCTATCTCTCCGGCGAGCGCTCGCCGCATAACGATGCTCACGCGCAAGGCGTGCTCTTCGGCCTGACGCACGCGCACGGACCTGCCGAGGTCGCCTATGCGGTGGTGGAAGGCGTGAGCTTCGGACTTCGGGACGGCCTGGACACCCTCGCGAAGCCGGCCGGCGATCTGGTGCTTGTCGGGGGCGGCGCGCGGAGCGCGTGGTGGTCGCAGTTGCTGGCCGACATCCTCGAGGTATCGCTCGCGGTGTGCGAAGGCGGGGAGGCCGGCGGTGCGATGGGCGCTGCGCGGCTGGCCTGGCTGGCGAATGGGGGTGCTGAAGCTGAAGTCTGCACACGCCCGCCGGTACGGCAGCGCTTTGCGCCGACTCCATCCAACGCCGGCATGCTGACCGCCCGCCATGCGCGCTTCAAGGCGCTGTATGCGGCCCTGCGACCGAGCTTTGCGTTGCTGAGCAGTTAGCGCTCAGTGATTGCCGAGTTGCCCCAAGGAAGTCCGCAGACCCGCGTAGTCGGTCGGACCGCTGCTCTCCGGCGGGTTGCCGGTGGCAGATAACCACGCGGCGATGCTCGGCAACCGTCGCTCGAAATATTGATGCAATTGCGGCCAGTTGCCGGCATCGGTGTGGCCTTCGGTCATCTCGAGCGCTTCCACGGCGATGGTGCGCAGGCTGCTCACCATGGCCAGCGAACGCCCGTCCAGCATCTGCAGGGTCACTTCGCGCCCTTGCGAGAGAACCTCCTGAAGGATGCGTCGATGCACGGTGTAGTCGGCCCAGCTGCGCTTGCCGCAGGCATCGCTCAACTCGCGGAAAACCCAGTGCATGTGGCTCGCGAAGATGGCGGCGACCTGCCCGGCCTGCCGCAGACTCTGCTTCGATGCCGTCACCTGCAGCCGGACCGCCCAGAGGATGGCAGCCAGCACACCCAGCGTCTGCACCCACGCGGCGAATTCCGCCGAAGTCATCGGTCGGTAGAACCAGCCTGCGGCAAGCAGCACCACAACGCCCGCAGCAATGGCCGCTCCCAGTTTCCGCATGGTTTCCCCAGATTCGACGGCCGCCCCGGTCAGGTCCGCGGGCCGTCCTTGCCAAACATTTTTCGGATCGCCGCCACGCCCGCGACCAAGGCATTGGAGTAGGTGACGTACGGGTCGGTCGCCGCTTCGATCGGCAGATAAGAGAAGGCCTCTTCCACCGCGCTGTCCGTCGCCTCCATCAACACCCAATAGAACTCGCCTTCTTCGAGTTCTTGGACGGTCAGAGCGATATTTCGCAATTGCGACATGGGGTTAGCGGCGGGTATCGAGGTAAGCGGTGATCCTATTCAACCGGGTCGACAAAGCCTAACCACAATATCACGAAACGTCACAAATGTGACCATTAGTATGAATTCTGGCAATCCCCAACAACCTCGATGGACGGCTCCCGGCGGGTGTTTGCTGGCGCGCCACCAATCTTTCCCTACAGCACTTGACCATTGCGCAGCCTAAGCTCACTGTTCGTCCATCCACCCTCAGGAGGAGACATGAAGCATTTCACCCTTACCTCCCACATGACCGCGGTCGTTGGCGGAGCGTTCTACCCCAGGGGTCATTCAGTGGTGATGTTTCCGGACGCAGCCGACGCAAGCCGGGTCGGCCACCAGCTCATCGAGAACGGCTTCAGCGGCGACGAGGTCTATTTGATCCCGCCGCACATCGTCCTGGAACAGATCACGCCCACGGTGCACGACTCGGACAGTCCACTCCCCTCCGCAGGCACCGATGCCGCGACGGTGAGGGCCTACACCAAGCTGGCGCGCGAAGGTCACACGGCGCTGCTCGTCCGCACCCAGGACGAAGCCACGGCGAACCGACTCATGGTGCTTGTGAGAGAAGTGCCCTATTCGATCGCCCAGCGCTACCGGACGCTCGTGATCGAAGACCTCTGAAGAACTCAGGCGCTCGCGGCATGCGACAGCACTTCCCGCGCCATCGCCTGGGCAAGCTCGTGCTCGCCGATAAATACAGTGGCTGAGGCCTCCTTCACGAGCAGGCTGGCCTCGTCTTCGTTGTGGCTGCGGATCACGGTCTCGATGGCCGGATTGAGGGTTCGCGCCGCTTCGATCATCTGTCGCACATTGATCGCGTCGGCCGTGGCCACGACCAGGACACGTGCCCGCGCGATGTGCGCCTGGATCAGCACCCCCGGATCGGCGGCGTCGCCCCAGACGGCTGCAATGCCCTGGTCACGCAGCTTCTCGACGAGTTCGCGATTCTGCTCGGCCACGACGAAAGGAACGTCGTGCGCCGCGAGCGCCGCGGCAATGCGCCGGCCCACGCGCCCGTAGCCGACCAACACAACCTGCCGTGACAAGTAGCGCGCCGCCGTAGTCGTCGGCAACTCGGCCAACGGGTCATCGCGGGCTTCCAGCCCGCGCGCTACGGACGAATGGGCATGCAGCCATTTCTGCAGCGGCGCGATCAGGGTGAACCACAGCGGATTGGTCGCGATGGAGATCAGCGCGCCGGCGAGCAGCAGGCTCTGGCCCTCGGGCGGCAGGAGCCCCAGTCGTGCACCCAGCGCAGCCAGAATGAATGAGAACTCGCCGATCTGCGCCAGGCTCGCGCTCACCGTGAGCGCCGTGCCCAGGGGATAACGAAGCAGCAGCACCAGCGCACATGCCGCCACCGACTTGCCCACCACGATCACCAGTACTACAGCGAGCACCTGGAGAGGACGCTCGATCAGCACGGCCGGATCGAACAGCATGCCGACCGAGACGAAGAACAGCACCGCAAAGGCATCCCGCAACGGGAGCGACTCCTCGGCCGCCCGGTGGCTGAACTCCGACTCGCGCATCACCATCCCCGCGAAGAAAGCGCCCAACGCGAACGAGACGCCGAACAGCGAGGCCGATGCAAACGCGATGCCGACCGCGGCCGCGACCACGCAGAGCGTGAACAACTCGCGCGAGCCGGTTCGGGTGACCTGCCACAGGAGCCAGGGAAAGACTCTTCGCCCCACCACCAGCATCAGCGCGACGAATCCACCGACCTGCAGCAGCGTGAGGCCCAGCGTCTGCCAGATCGGCAACTCCTGGGCGCCCGCATCCACGCCGCCCATCGCGCCCGCCAGCGGTGGCAGCAGCACCAGCACGAGCACCATCGCGAGGTCTTCCACCACCAGCCACCCCACAGCGATCCGGCCGGTGAACGAATCGAGGAAGCCGAGGTTTTCGAGCGCGCGCAGCAGGACCACCGTGCTGGCGACCGAAAGCGCCAGGCCGAACACCAACGCACCACCCGGACTCCAGCCCCACCACGTGGCCAGCGTGCCGCCGAGCAACGTCGCCACGGCCATCTGGACCAGGGCGCCGGGCAGCGCGATCTTCCGAACCGCGAGCAGGTCGTCGAGCGAGAAATGCAGGCCCACACCGAACATGAGCAGCATGACGCCGATCTCGGCGAGCTGCGCGGCGATGCCGGCATCGGCGACGAAGCCGGGCGTGAACGGGCCGATGATCACGCCCGCCAGCAAGTAGCCCACCAAGGCCGGCAGCCGCAAGCGCGCTGCCAGAAAGCCGAGCAGCAACGCCAGGCCCAGGCCTGCCGCGACGGTATTGATCAGTGAAACGCTATGGGGCATCGCCTTGCATTCTGCAAGAACGATGCCCCTGGCCGACTCAAGTAGCCACCTTTCCCGTACGGGCTGTGACCAGTTCTTCCGGTTCCTGTGCTTCGATCCAGGTCTCGTTGTTCAGGCCGGCCTGCAGCCTCGCCATGTCGAGTTCGTCCGTCCACTTGGCAACCACGAGGGTCGCGACGCCGTTGCCGATCAGGTTGGTGAGCGCTCTCGCCTCGGACATGAAGCGGTCGATGCCCAGGATCAACGCCAGCCCGGCTACCGGCACATGCCCAACCGCCGACAGCGTGGCCGCCAGCACGATGAAGCCGCTGCCGGTGACGCCGGCCGCTCCTTTCGAGGTCAGCAGCAGGACGGCCAGCAAGGTGATCTCCTGCATGAGGGTCATCGGTGTGTTGGTGGCCTGCGCGATGAACACCGCCGCCATCGTGAGGTAGATCGAAGTGCCGTCGAGATTGAAGGAATACCCCGTCGGGATCACCAGGCCGACGGTCGTCTTGTTCGCGCCGAGGTTCTCCATCTTCTCCATCATCCGCGGCAGCACCGATTCGGACGACGAAGTGCCGAGCACGATCAGCAGTTCTTCCTTGATGTACTTGATGAACTTCCAGATGCTGAAGCCGTGGAAGCGCGCGATCGTGCCGAGCACCACGAAGATGAACAGCAGGCAGGTCAGATAGAAAGTGCCCATCAGCTTGCCGAGCTGGAACAACGAGCCGATGCCGTATTTGCCGATGGTGAAGGCCATCGCGCCGAAGGCCCCGATGGGCGCCAGCTTCATGATGTAGCCGATGATCACGAAGAGCACGTGCGAGCCCTTCTCGATCACGTCAAATACCAGGGTGCCGCGGCCCCCGAAGCGGTGCAGCGCGAAGCCGAAAAGCACTGCGATCAGCAGCACCTGAAGGATCTCGCCCTTGGCGAACGCATCGACCACGGTGTTGGGAATGATGTGCATCAGGAAGTCGACCGTGCCTTCCATCTTGCCGGGGCCGGTGTAGGCCGCGAGCGCCCGCGTGTCGAGCGACGCCGGATCGACGTTCATTCCCGCCCCGGGCTTGATCAAGTTGACCAACAGCAGGCCGACCAAGAGCGCGATGCTGCTCACGATCTCGAAATACAGGAGCGCGAGGCCACCGGTCTTGCCGACCTTCTTCATGTCTTCCATGCCGGCGATGCCGAGCACGACCGTGCAGAAGATGATGGGCGCAATCATCATCTTGATGAGCTTGATGAAGGCATCGCCCAGCGGCTTCATCGTTTCGCCCACCGAGGGATAGAAGTGCCCGAGGAGCACGCCGATGATCACGGCGGTGATCACCTGCGCATAGAGGGATTTGTAGATCGGCGGCTTCGCTTTCGCCGGTGCGGCTGGACTCATTGTGGGTCTCCTTGCTGTTGGCCGTTATGAATGAGAGACGGGAACAGGTGTGACTTTAGCCGCGAAAGATGATGCCGCCCAAAATGAAAAACCCGCCGGGGCGGGTCTTCTTCGAGGCTTCGGCGCGAGTCGACCTCAATGCATGTGCAATCCGCCGTTGACCGAAAAGTCGGCCCCCGTGGAGTACCCGCCTTCATCGGTCGCGAGCCACGCGATGATCGACGCGATCTCGCTCGGCTCGCCCAGGCGCTTGACCGGGATGGTGGCGACGATCTTGTCCAGCACTTCCTGGCGGATCGCCTTGACCATGTCCGTGCCGATGTAGCCCGGGCTCACGGTATTGACCGTCACGCCCTTGTTGGCGAGTTCCTGCGCCAGCGCCATCGTGAAGCCGTGCATGCCGGCCTTGGCAGCCGAGTAGTTGGTCTGGCCGGCCTGGCCCTTGGCGCCATTGACCGAACTGATGTTGATGATGCGGCCCCAGCCCTTTTCGACCATGTCGCCCACCACCTGCTTGGTGACGTTGAACATGCTGTTGAGGTTGGTCTCGATCACCGAACTCCAGTCCTCGGGGGTCATCTTCAGGAACATGCGGTCGCGGGTGATACCCGCGTTGTTGACCAGGACGTCGATGCTGCCGTGCTCGGCCTTGGCTTTGGTGAAGGCCTCGACCGTGGACTGCCAATCGCCGACGTTGCCGACCGACGCGTGGAAATCGAAGCCTTCGGCCTTCTGTTCCCCGAGCCACTTGGCGTAGTCCCTGGTGGGGCCGCAGCCCGCGATGACGGTGAAACCGTCCTTGTGAAGGCGCTGGCAAATGGCCGTTCCAATGCCTCCCATGCCTCCGGTGACGTATGCGACTTTTTTGCTCATAAGAGTGTTCCTTGATGTGTGCAAGCCTGGACAGGCGAGATCACTGTAGCGAAGTTTCTCACCAACTTTCGATCAGGAAAACACTGAGCCTTCTTTGCAACCGGGTGTCACAAGCGATCCATATACTGATTCGATGTCCTCCATCGCGTTGATCGACATCGCCAAATCCTGGGGCGAGAGCACTGCCCTGCATGCGGTCAATCTAAATATCCAGCCCGGCTCATTTTGCGTCCTGCTCGGTCCGTCGGGTTGCGGCAAGTCAACGACCCTGCGGATTGTTGCCGGGCTCGAGACCGCGACCGGCGGACGGGTGCTGATCGACGGCCACGACGTCACCGCCCTGCCGCCCGCTCGGCGCGGGATCGCCATGGTGTTCCAGAACTACGCGCTCTTTCCGCACATGAGCGTCGCCGACAACATCACCTTTGGACTCTCCGTCCGCAAGACGCCGCCCGCCAGGCGCGCGGAACGGTTGAAGCACGCCGCCGAACTGCTCGGCCTGGGCGGGCTGCTCGACCGCAAGCCTTCGCAACTCTCGGGCGGCCAGCAACAGCGCGTGGCGCTCGGCCGCGCGTTGGTGGCGCAGGCCAAGGTGTGCCTGATGGACGAGCCTCTGTCCAACCTCGACGCCCAACTGCGTCAGGACATGCGCCGCGAACTGCGCGACCTGCAACGGCAACTCGGCCTTACGGTCATCTACGTCACCCACGACCAGGCCGAGGCGATGAGCATGGCCGACCAGGTCGTGCTGCTCAACCGGGGCCGCGTCGAACAGGCCGGCGCGCCGCGCGACCTCTATGCGCAACCGGCGACCACGTTCTCGGCCCGCTTCATCGGCACGCCGCCGATGAACCTCGTTGCGCTGCAAGCCGGACGCATCGCGGGCAGCGACACGGACACCGGCCTGCATGCGGCGACGCTCGGCGTGCGGCCCGAAGCCATCGCGCTCGACCCGCAGGGCATCGCCGCCACCGTGCAAAGCGTGGAATACCTGGGCGCCGACCTGGTCTTGCACTGCCTGATCGGGACCGAGACGCTGCTGGTGCGCACGGACGGGCGGCATCACGCCGAGCCGGGCGACCGCGTCGGCCTGCGCTGGGCGAGCGAGGACGCCCACGGCTTCGACACCGCCGGCCGGCGAATCGATTGAATGATTGAACGATTGAACGACTGACCCTTACTTCCAAGGAAAAAGAAGACCATGCAACGCAAGACTTTCATCAAGACGCTCGCAGCCCCCTTCCTGGCGGCCGGCGGCCTTTTCGCGGGCGCGTCGGGTCTGCTGCACGCGCAGACGCCGGTGGAACTCCAGTTCTACTACCCCGTCGCCGTGGGCGGCCCGATCGCCAAGACCATCGACGGCTTCGCGGCCGGCTTCATGAAGGAAAACCCCGGCGTGAAGGTCTCGCCGATCTACGCGGGCACCTACCAGGAAACCATCGTCAAAGCCCTGACGGCGCACAAGTCCGGCACGCCGCCGGTGACCTCGGTGCTGCTGTCCACGGACATGTTCACGCTGATCGACGAAGACGCGATCATTCCCTTCGACGACTTCGTGAAGACGGCCGACGACAAGGCTTGGCTCGGCGGCTTCTACAAGGCTTTCATGATGAACAGCCAGACCGGCGGCAAGACCTGGGGAATTCCGTTCCAGCGCTCGACCGTCGTGATGTACTGGAACAAGGAGGCGTTCAAGGAGGCCGGCCTCGACCCCAACAAGCCGCCGACGAACTGGGCCGAACTCAAGGACGCCGCGGCCAAGCTGACGAAGAAGGATGCGAGCGGCAAGGTCACGCAATGGGGCGTGCAGATTCCGTCGAGCGGCTTCCCGTACTGGCTGTTCCAGACCCTGACGACGCCGAACGACACGATCCTCGCCAACGAGGCCGGTACGGCAGTCAGGTTCGACGACCCGAAGGTCGTCGAAGCCTTGCAGTACTGGGTCGACCTCGGCAAGGCCGGCGTCCACCCGCCCGGCGTGGTCGAGTGGGGCACGACGCCCAAGGACTTCTTCGAGAAGAAGGCCGCGATCATCTTCACGACCACCGGCAACCTGACCAACATCAAGGCCAATGCCAAGTTCGATTTCGGCGTCGGCATGATCCCGGGCAACCGGCGCAAGGGTTCGCCGACTGGCGGCGGCAACTTCTACATTTTCAAGAAGTCGACGCCCGCGCAGCAAGAGGCGGCCTTCAAGTTCATCAAGTGGATCACCCAGCCCGAGCGCGCCGCGCAGTGGAGCATGGACACGGGCTACGTCGCCGTCTCGCCGGCTGCCTACGAAACCGACACGCTGAAGAAATACGGGCGCGATTTCCCGGCTGCGCTGGTGGCGCGCGACCAGTTGCCGGTGTCCGTTGCCGAGTTCTCCACGCATGACAACCAGCGCGTGACCAAGGCGCTCAACGACGGTCTCCAGGCCGCGCTGACCGGCACCAAGACACCGGCGCAAGCCATGCAGGACGCACAGCGCGAGGCCGACCGCATCCTTCGCTCGTTCAAGTAAGGACTGGCGCGAGGATGGCTCGTCACAGCATCGCCGCCGGACGCACCGCATCGCGCAACGCCATCCACGCGTGGTTGCTGCTGCTGCCCGCATTGGTGCTGCTTGTCGCCTTCACGCACTGGCCGGCCGTCTCGACGCTGATCGACAGCTTCTTTTCCACGCCCAAGGGCAAGCGCCCGGGCGTGTGGGTCGGCCTCGAGAACTACGCGGTGATGACCAGCGACCCGGTCTTCTGGAAGGCCGTGCGCAACAACCTCTGGTTCGCGGGGGCGACCATTCCGCTGTCGATCGGGCTCGCGCTCGTCATGGCGCTGTGGGTCAACGAACGCATCGCAGGCCGCGCCTTCCTGCGCATGGCCTACTTCACGCCGACGGTGCTGCCGATGATTGCGGTGGCCAACATCTGGCTCTTCTTCTATACGCCGCAATACGGCCTGCTCGAACAGATCACCGGCGCGCTCGGCCTGCCTTCGCACAACTGGCTGGGAAGCCCTTCGACTGCACTTGGCGCAGTGACGCTCGTAGCCATCTGGAAGGAAGCCGGCTTCTTCATGATCTTCTACCTGGCCGCGCTGCAGTCGCTCAATCCGAGCCTGCGTGAGGCCGCAGCCATCGAAGGTGCATCGCGCTGGTACTTCTTCCGCCGCGTGCAGTGGCCGCTGCTCATGCCAACCACGCTGTTCGTGCTGGTCAATGCCTTCATCAACGCATTCCGGATGGTCGACCACCTTTTCGTGCTCACGCGCGGCGGGCCGGACAACGCGTCGATCCTGCTGCTCTATCACCTGTACGAGGTCGGGTTCAGCTTCTGGGATACGGCGTACGCGTCGGCGATCACGGTCGTGCTGGTGGTGGTGCTCGCGGGCATAGCGCTCCTCCAGTTCTTCGTGCTGGACAAGAAGGTTCACTACCAATGAGCGCCGCCCGGCCGCCCGAAGGCGCTCGCACCGCAGTGCGCAGCACGGAGGTTAGCTTATGAGCGCGGCCGTTCCCGCACAACGGCTGGCCTTCAACGAGCCGACCTGGCTCGACACGGTGGCGGCCTGGCTATTGGCGCTGCTGTGGATATTGCCGCTCGCCTACGCGGTATGGACGGCCTTTCATCCCGCTGAATATTCGACGCGCTTCGCACTGGCCGCGCCGCTCACGCTCGACAACTTCCGCCGCGCCTGGGAAGCCGCCCCCTTCGCTCGCTACTTCCTCAACACCACGCTGCTGGTCGCGATGGTGCTCGTTGTGCAACTGGTGCTGGGCACGCTGGCCGCCTATGCCTTCGCGCGCTACGAATTCAAGGGCCGCGGCATCGCCTTCGCACTCGTGCTGGTGCAGTTGATGATCATGCCGGACATCCTGGTGGTCGAGAACTACAAGACCATGGCACGACTCGGCCTCGTCGACACCCTGGTCGCGATCGGACTGCCCTACTTCGCCTCCGCCTTCGCGATCTTCTTGTTGCGGCAGACTTTCATGGGCATTCCGAAGGAACTCGACGAAGCCGCGCGCGTGGAAGGCGCAAGCGCGATGCAGACGCTGTGGCGCGTCTACGTGCCGCTCGCGAAGCCCGTCTACACCGCCTTCGCGCTGGTGTCGATCAGCTTTCACTGGAACAACTTCCTCTGGCCGCTGATCATCACGAACAGCGTCAACGCGCGACCATTGACGGTGGGGTTGCAGGTGTTCTCGTCGGTCGACCAGGGCGTCGACTGGTCGGTCATCACCGCGGCGACATTGATGACATCGGCGCCGTTGCTGATCGCGTTCCTGCTCTTTCAGCGACAGTTCGTCCAGAGCTTCATGAGGGCTGGCATCAAATGAAACTGGTGACCTGGAATACCCAATGGTGCTGCGGCCTCGACGGGGTCGTGAGTCCACGACGCATCGTCGACGGCGCACGCGCCATGGGCGACTTCGACGTGCTGTGCCTTCAGGAGATCGCATCCGGATTCGACGAGATGCCAGGCCGGCCGGGCGACCAACCGGCCGAATTCCAGGCGCTGCTTCCGGATTTCCAGGTCTTCTTCGGCGCGGCCGTGGACGAGTTCGACGACAAGGGCAGACGCCAGCGATTCGGCAACCTGATCGCGACCCGTCTGCCGGTTTCTCGCGTGCAGCACCACCCCTTGCCTTGGCCGGCGGACCCGAGTGTGACGAGCATGCCGCGCATGTGCACCGTCGTCACGCTGACCAGCCCCGAATTGGGCGCGCTGCGCGTGATGACCACGCACCTGGAGTATTACTCGGCGGCGCAGCGTCTCGCCCAGGCCCGCGCCGTGCGTGACCTGCACCTGCAAGCCTGCGAGCAGGCGGCGACGCCGCCGGTCGCCGATCCGCTCGGCTCGCCTTTCCAGCCCAAGCTGCACACGCCGCAGGCCATCCTTTGCGGTGACTTCAACATGGTGGCTTCCGACCCTGCCTATGAGGCCCTCCAGGAGCCCTTCACGGATCCCGCGCTACCCGCGGGCGGCACGCCCGACAAACGCCTCCAGGATGCCTGGCCACTGGCCCGTCCCGATCGTCCGCACGACGCGACCTTCCGGCTTTTCGATCGCACCTACGGCTCCGATCCGATCGCCTGCGATTTCGTGTTCGTGAGCAACGCCCTGGCGCCGCGCGTGCGCCGCGTCGAGGTCGATCTGAAGACACAAGCGTCCGACCATCAACCGGTGCTGATCGACCTCTCGGATTGACGGGCCCTGGGGCGAACCCGTGTCATTCGCCTTGAATGCCGGCCTCGCGGATGACCTTGCCCCATTTGGCGACCTCGGCTTCCAAGTGACGATGCAAGGCGTCCGGTGTCACCTTGTCCATCGGCACGATTTCAGAACTCAGGTCGGCGAGGCGCTGCTTGACCATGTCGTCCTGCAGCGCGACACGCAAGGCGGCGTTGAGCTTGTTGATCACGGCAGGCGGCGTGCCCTTGGGCGCGTAGATGCCGTGCCATACGCGCACGTCGAAACCTTTGAGGCCCTGCTCGTCGAGCGTCGGAATGTCGGGCATGCTCGACAGGCGCGTCGGCGTGGTCACGCCGAACACCTTCACGCGATTGCCTTGCTTGATGACGGGCGCGGTCTGCGTGGTCTGGTCGCACAGCAGATCGACCTGCCCGCCCATCAGATCGTTGAGCGCCGGACCGGCGCCCTTGTAGGGCACCGTCGTGAGCTCGACACCGATCTGGCTCGTGAACAACAGGCCGCACAACTGCGACACCGCGCCGACGCCGGCATTGGCGAGGGACACCTTGTCCTTGTTCGCCTTCACGTAGGCGAGCAGTTCCTGGAAGTTGTTGGCCGGAAAGTCCTTGCGCGACAGCAGCGTCATCGGCACGTCCAGGACCTGGCCGACATATTCGAAGTCCTTGAGCGGGTCGTACGCCAGCTTCTTGTACAGCGCCGGCGCGGTCGCCATGCCCATGTGGTGGATGAGGATCGTGTAGCCGTTGGGTGCAGCCCTCGCCACCCGTGCCGGCGCGATGGTGCCGCCCGCGCCGACGGTGTTTTCGACCACGACTGGCTGCCCCAGCGACTTGCCCATCGGGATCGCGAGCATGCGCGCCACGACGTCGGTGGGTCCGCCCGCCGAGTACGGCACGACCATCGTGACGGGCTTTTCGGGCCAGGTAGCCTGCGCGACTGCGGGTGCCTGCAATGCGAGCAGGCAGGTGCCCAGACTCGCAAAGGCAAGGGCCTTCAGACCCGTTGTGATTTTTCTCATGGTGCCTCCTTGTTGATTGGAAATTGGAGCCCGATGGTCATTGCTGAAGCGCGAAGGTGCAATCAGCGTTTGCGGAAGAGGGGCTTCTGTTTTCCCTAACAAGAATGTCAAAAAGCGTGTTCGATACGACACAGTGGCTGACAGAACTCGCCGGAGGCGAGCTATTGCCGAGACGTGCATAGAATGCAAAAAAATTTCTGCGCACAGGGAGGAAAAGGTGATTCAACGCATCGCCATGGGCCACGGCATGGCTGGCCGAAAGCTTCTGTGGAAGCTTCAATCAATGATCAGAGGCGGCCCGCGAACTAAGCGTTTCGCGGCTTCTGTCGACTCGATCAATTCTGACAACTCAAAAAAAACGTCAACGGGCTTGCTGGCTGGCGGTCTTCTCTGTCTGTCGATGGGAATTGCGCTCAGCGCCTGCTCATCCGTGACCAGCACACCCCTTGTTCAATCGGAGGAAAAGATCATGTCCAGTCCACGCCTCGCCGCGGCTCCGCTCCTCGATGCGCCCGAAGTGCTGCGCCGGCTGTTGGCGCTCATCGACACCTTGCACCAGCCGCAGGACCTGACGATTGAACGGGTGGCGCAATTCAGCGGCTTCGCCATGAGACCCTTTTCTGACAAACCCACGAATGACGCATACGAAATATTCCAACCACTCACGGAGACGTGGTGGTACCTGTACATCTTGGGGCCGAATAACGCGACGCATCTTCCTGGTCTGAGCTTGGGGTTCCATGAGATCAAGAAACATGCAAATCAAGACGCACCCATGACAGACATCTGTCAGCTCGACGTGGCGCAGTTCCACGATGCGCTGCTCAACATGGGCTACCGGCATGTTGGCAACACGCGCCGCGAGAGCCCCGCTCGGCAGTCCCAGCGCGGATTGGTCGAAGTGGAGATCGGAGTTGTCGGCGAGAGCAATGAAAGTCTGGAAAAGATTTCGCACGACTGCATCAGCCGACTCTCCATCGGCTTCCTTGAGAAATACATGGATCTGGGGGCGATGTAATGAGTGCCATCAGTCCCCAACTCGAGCAGGTGATCCGTGGGGTCGGTGATCCGAGTTCAGTGGCTTATCAGAATCTGCGCGCGGTCATCGAAGAGTCGCCCGTGTTGATGCGACAAATGAACGATGCAGTCGCGCAAGGTCATTTGAAGCACTTCGCGCTGATGCCCGCGAACGAGAACGCTGGCGCCAGCTACGGCCCGGACACGCAAACCGTCAATCTGAAGCACAGCAATCTCATTGATCCCAAGCAACGCAATGTGCTCACCTTCCTCATGGGCCATGAAATCCAGCATGGCATCAACCGTGAGCTCACCAGACGGGGTCTCGAACAGTTCGACCAGAACGCGCGGGGTGTGCTGGCAAGTGGTCAAGCCGTCCACGACTACAGCCAGGCGTTGGACCGGATGCTCGCCATCAATCGCAGCGACGAAGCCAGCGCGCATATTGCCGGGTGGAATGCGTTGGTCAGTCGCGTGAAGCACAGCAATCCGGAAGCCGACTTGTCAGAACTTGGCAGATTGGTCGATGACGTCGGCTACTTCAAAGACTTCGTCGAAACCAAGGAAGTCGCCGGACGCCTGCAGTTCAGCGCAAAGGAAGGCTTCACCCTCAACGCCGATCTTTCAATCACACCCAACTCCCGCAATGTCGAAGCGGCCGGAAAACATTACTTCGACAAGGAGCCGAACGCGACTCGGTTGGGCCACCATGGCAATTCCGACTCGTCGCCGCCCGCACAAATGGCATGGACCGCATCGACCACGTGGCGCTAAGCACCGACACCTCGAAGGTATTCGCCGTCCAGGGTGCGCTGGACTCGGCCCTCAAACGGATCGCCAGTGTGCCAACGGTCGAGGCCCTCAACACGCCCATCGCGCAAAGCACCCAAGCTTGGACGCAGGCATCCGAGCGGAATCAGCGACAGGCCGAGGAGCGTACTGTGGAACAACAGCACACCATTCACCGACAAAGGCCGGTAATGAGCCTCTAGCCTCGAAGCCAGCCCGCGACATGCCGAGCCAGGACAGCGTCTACATCACGCCAAATGTCGCCAGTGCCTCGCAGGCACTCATGCCGCCGCGGATTGCATCCGCGACCTTGTTCTCGGTGCGCACCTTGTCCAGTGCCTTGGCCACCGCTTCCGCCTCGACCGCCCGAGGAATGACCAGGACACCCTCGCGGTCGCCGAAGAGCAGGTCGCCCGGCGCGATGCGTACGCTGTCGATTTCGATGGTGCAGCGATAGTCGATCACCTGCCCACGCACGCCCTGATCCTGCGCGTAGGTTCCGCGGCAAAACACGTTGAATCCCAGACGCTCGATCTCATCTGCGTCGCGCACATAGCCGTCAAGAATCGCACCTGCCGCCTTCAGGTGTTGTGCCCGCGTCGACATCAATCCACCCCAGAGTGCATAACGCAACGACGCGCCGGTGGCGATGTAGATTTCGCCTGCCTTCAGGTCGTCCAGCGCCTCCAGCATCAACCCGAAGGGCTTGCCCGACAGCGGCCCCGCCGACCGATTGCCGTCGTTGATGACATCCGCTTCAAGCACCGGCATCGCACGCCCGACAATCCGCATCGATTTCTCCAGCGGCATGATCCCCGCCGGCAAGAACTGATGCTGATACCCCATCGTGTCCAGCACATCACCCACAGCCGCGACAAAGAGCTCGTCCCGAATCACCCGAAACAGCTCGGCATCTTTTTCGTCCAAAGCGTCTCCTCAGAAATACAAGTGCCAGAAACACAGCGGACCGGCTCTGCCGGTCCGCTGGTGTTGCCCCCTGCAAGGGGGCCGAGGGTTACCGTTCGATCGTCAACGCGACACCCATGCCACCGCCAATGCACAGCGAGGCAATACCCTTCTTGGCGTTCTGCCGCTGCATCTCGTGCAGCAAGGTCACCAGGATGCGGCAGCCGGACGCACCGATCGGGTGGCCGATGGCGATGGCACCGCCGTTCACGTTGACCTTGTTCACGTCCCAGCCCATCTCGCGATTTACCGCGCAGGCCTGCGCCGCAAAGGCTTCGTTGATTTCGAGCACGTCGAGGTCCTGGGGCTTCCAGCCGGCACGCTGCAGCGCCTTCTGAGATGCCGGCACCGGGCCCATGCCCATGAAGGCCGGATCGAGGCCAGTGCTTGCGTAGCTGGCGATGCGGCCGAGCGGCTTGAGGCCCAGCGCCGCCGCCTTCTTGGCGGTCATCACCATCACCGCAGCGGCGCCGTCGTTCAGACCCGAGGCATTGCCGGCCGTCACGCCGCCTGCCTTGTCGAAGGCGGGGCGCAAGCCCGCGAGGCCTTCGGCGTTGGTCTTGCGATTGATGAACTCATCCTTGTCGAAGACAACCGGGTCGCCCTTCTTCTGCGGAATGTTCACGGCGACAATCTCGTCCTTGAACTTGCCGGCGTCCTGCGCGGCCGCGGCCTTGGTCTGGCTGCCGAGCGCGAGTTCATCCTGGGCAGCGCGGCTGATGTCGTATTTCTTGGCCACGTTCTCTGCCGTGATGCCCATGTGGTACTGGTTGTAGACGTCCCACAGGCCGTCGACGATCATCGAGTCGATCAGCTTCCAGTCGCCCATGCGTTGGCCGTTGCGCGAGTTGGGCAGCACGTGGGGCGCGAGGCTCATGCTTTCCTGTCCGCCTGCGACGACGATCTCGCTGTCGCCGGTGGCCACGGCCTGCGCCGCCAGCATCACCGCCTTCAGGCCCGAGCCGCAGACGGCATTGATCGTGAGCGCCGGCGTCGAGTTGACGATGCCGCTCTTCAACAGCGCCTGGCGCGCAGGGTTCTGTCCGCTGCCCGCCGTCAGGACCTGACCCATGATGACTTCGCCGATCTGATCGTTGCCGACCTTGGCACGTGCCAGCACTTCCTTGATGACGATGGCCCCCAGCTCGGTGGCCGGAATGTTGGCCAGCGATCCGCCGAACTTGCCGACAGCGGTACGTGCGGCTGAAACGATGACGATGTCTTCCATGGTGTGCTCCGATGCGTGGATTGGGGTTGGGATTGGGATTGAAATGAAAGGAAAAGGGATCAGGCTTTCGCCTTGACGTAGCGGCCCGGCGCGGGCTCCGTCGCCTTGTAGGCGCTGCCCTTGCCGTAGGTCTTGGGGGCAGGGATCTGCTTGCCCGCGTGGGTCTTGAGCCAGTTGGACCAATCGGTCCACCAGCTGCCGGGATGCTCGGTTGCGCCGCTGAGCCACTCGGCCTGCGTCGTCGGCAGCTTGCCGTCCGCACGAATCCAGTGGCTGCGCTTTTTCTTCACAGGCGGGTTGATCACGCCGGCGATGTGGCCGGATGCGCCCATCACGAAGCGCTTCTTGCCGGAAAGCACTTGCGTCGACGCATAGGCGCCGCCGATCGGCACGATGTGGTCTTCGCGCGAGCCGTAGATATAGACCGGCGCATCGATCGCGCCGAGGTCCACTTTCTCGCCTGCAACGGTCAGCGCACCGGGCGTGGCCAGCTTGTTCTCGTGGTAGGTGTTGCGCAGGTACCAGCAGTACATGGGGCCCGGCAGGTTGGTCGCGTCGCTGTTCCAGTAGAGCAGGTCGAACGGCGGCGGCGTCTCGCCCTTCAGGTAGTTGCCGACGACGTAGTTCCAGACGAGATCGTTGGGCCGAAGGAAGCTGAAGGTCGACGCGAGTTCGCCGCCTTTCAGCAGGCCACCCTTGCCCATCTGCATTTCGCGGAACTGCACGAAGCCTTCGTCGATGAAGATATCGAGCACCCCGGTGTCGGTGAAGTTGAGCAAGGTGGTCAACAACGTCACCGAAGAAGCCGGCTGCTCGCCGCGCGCGGCCAACACGGCCAGCGCCGTGCTCAGGATGGTGCCGCCGACGCAGAAGCCGAGCGTGTCGATCTTTCCGCCCCTCTTATCCTGGCCGGTGATTTCCTGTGTGACATGGATCGCCTTGATCGCGGCATCCTCGATGTACTGGTCCCAGGTGTATTGCGCCATCGACGAATCCGGATTGCGCCAGCTCACGACGAACACGCGATGGCCCTGCTCCACCGCGTAGCGGATCACCGAGTTCTCGGGCTGCAGGTCGAGTATGTAGAACTTGTTGATGCACGGCGGCACCAGCAACAGTGGCCGCTCGTAGACCTTGGCCGTGAGCGGCTTGTATTCAAGCAGCTGGAACAGGTCGTTCTCGAACACCACCGCACCTTCGGTGGTACCGACATTGCGGCCCACTTCGAAGGCGCTTTCGTCGGTCATGCTCAGGTGGCCCTGTTGCACGTCGTGAAGAAGGTTCTGGATGCCCTTGGCGATGCTCTCGCCTTGCGTGTCGATCGCCTTCTTCTGGGCTTCGGCGTTGAATGCAAGGTAATTGCTCGGCGAGGAAGCTGCCATCCATTGCTCGACGGCGAAGCGAAGGCGCGCGCGCGTCTTGTTGTCGGCATCGACGGCCTCGGCCATGCCCAGGAGCGTGCGCGCGTTCAACAGGTAGACAGCGGCGGCAAAGGATGAAAAGGGATTGCTGCTCCATGCTTCACCAGCGAAACGCTTGTCGCCGGTGGCCCTGTTGGCCATGTCCTGGCGCCAGAGTTCGGTGGCTTCGCTGACGTACTGCTGCTGCAGTTCCTGGAGCTTCTCTGGCGCCAGGGAGAATTTTGGAAGTTCCCAGGGCGCGTTGTGCCCGTTACCTTGCGCACCTTGCGCACCCATGGATTGAAACGATTCGAGCGCCTTGCTCCACCCCTGGGAAAGCGCCTGCTGAAACGGCGCGAAGGTATCTGCCGCCGTGGCGTGTTGTTGTTTCATGATGTCTCCTGCTGCCTCACCTCTTCAGAACGGGATTTGAGTATGCTGCATTCGCGAAGGCCCCACCAGCAAGCCTCCCGATAACTTCCTGAAACAACATCGTCTATGCACCTCGTCGTGATTGCGTGGCTCTATGTTGCCCTGATGATGGCGGTCGCAGAGGCCACCAACACCAACGGCACCGTACTGGGCGCGGTCTTCACCTTTCTACTCTACGGCTTGGCGCCGGTGGCACTGGTGGTTTACCTGATGGCCACCCCGGCGCGCCGCCGCGCGCTCAAGGCGCGTGAAGATGCGGAGCGAGAGGTGGCGATTCGGGCGCATTCAGCCAAGCCAGATGCAGGCGGCGAAGCGCCCGCTGACGCGGTCCCGCCGGTGCGAGAAAAAGCGTAACGGGTTGTGGACCGTGCACCAGGCATCGCTGCTGTCATTTCCGTGCAGTTGCGTCACGCCGGCGGCGCTGAGGCGCTGACGAGCCAGTCCCGCAAGATCAGCCATGCACTTGCCCGCCGTGCTCGACGGCTTGAAGCACTGACGCGCATCCGGTGAGCCGGCCTCGAATGCCGCGCGAACCTCGTCGCCGACTTCGAAGGCATCGGGGCCGATGCAGGGGCCGAGCCACGCCATGACCCGCCGAGTGCCGCCATCGGCTGCGAAGGCCTCCAGCGTGCGTTCGAGCACGCCGGCGGAAAGGCCGCGCCACCCCGCATGCGCCGCGGCGACTCGATGGCCCGTTTCATCAGTGAACAACACGGGCAGGCAGTCGGCCACCATGATCGTGCAGGCGACACCGCCTTCGACCGTCGTGCAGGCATCCGCGGCGACACCATCGGCGCTGGCGGCATCCAGTGCCTCCACCCGCGTTCCATGGACTTGCTGGAGAAAAACCGGCCGCACGCCGATCGCGTCGCGAAGAAACTGCCGGTTCGATTGCACTGCCGGCAGATCGTCGCCGACGTGGTCCCCCAGGTTCAGGCCCCGGTAGTTCGCGGTCGACACGCCACCGGAACGCGTCGTGCACACGGCGTGCACGCCGGACGGCGCCGGCCACTGGGGAACGAGCCAGTCGGGGTCGGTCACGTTTCGGCGTCGGGACACTGCGAAGGTTGGGCGCGCTGGAACGCTTCGAGCTGCATGCACGCCTCGAATGCGGCCATGGTGCGCGGCAGACCGCTGAAGTCACAGTCGAATCGCTGGCCGTTGAAAACCTGGGGTACCAGGCAGCAATCGGCCATGGTGGGCGTGTTGCCGTAGCAGTAGGTGCCGACCGGCAGCAGCGCAAGTTGGCGCTCGAACGCCAGCATGCCCTCGCGCACCCAGTGGCGGTACCAGGCGTTCTTGGCGTCGTCGTCGAGCTTGAGTTCGCGCACGAGGTACTTCAGCACGCGGAGGTTGTTGAGAGGATGGATTTCGCAGGCAATCGATTCCGACAGCGCACGCACGCGTGCCCGGCCCACCGGATCGTGCGGCAGAAGCGCCGGCTCGGGGTGGATTTCATCGAGGTATTCGATGATGGCCATCGATTGCGTGAAGCGCTCACCCTCGTCTTCCAGAAGCGGCACCAGCATGTCGGGGGAGATGGCCGAGAAAGGACCGGTCTTGTGCTCGCCGCGGGCGATGTGCACCGGAATGTAGTCGTAGTCCAGACCCTTGAGATTCAGGGCGATGCGCACGCGAAACGACGCGGAAGATCGGAAGTAGTTGTGGAGCTTCATCATGGCGCAAGCATATCCCCGCCGAGCGTCCACGGCGTGGCAGCGGACAACGCACCCTGCCCTCTGGCACACTGCCGTTTTCGCTGAAAAGGACGTTTTTCCCATGGCCTCCGAGTACGTTTTCACGCCCCACCCCGTCGTTTCGATCCCCGTCGTCGGCCAGCCGGCCCGTTTCCCGGTGCACCGCATCTATTGCGTCGGCCGCAACTACGAGGAACACGCCAAGGAAATGGGCTTCACCGGGCGCGAACCGCCCTTCTTCTTCATGAAGCCGGCCGATGCCGTCGTGGTGGTCGACGCCGGGACGACCGGTACCATGGCCTACCCGACGCTCACCAAGAACCTGCACCACGAGATCGAACTCGTCGCAGCCATTGGCATGGGTGGCAAGAACATTGTGGCCGCCGACGCGCACAAGCACATCTTCGGCTACGCCGTGGGCCTGGACATGACCCGCCGCGACCTGCAGAACGACATGAAGAAGCAGGGCCGCCCCTGGGACATCGGCAAGAGCTTCGAGCAGAGCGCGCCCATCGGTCCGATCGTGCCGGTCGCACAGGCAGGTGACGTCGAAAAGGCCGAGATCTCCGTGAAGGTGGGCGGCGCCGACCGCCAGCGCAGCAATGTGAGCAAGCTGATCTGGAACATCGCCGAGACCATCGAGCACCTGTCGGCCGCCTGGGAACTGCAACCCGGTGACCTGATCTTCACCGGCACGCCCGAGGGCGTCGCCGCGGTGGTGGCCGGGGACACGCTCGTCGGCGAAATCACCGGCCTGCCCTCGCTCACGGTCAAGGTGGTCTGAACCGGCGATGTTTTTACGCGTCCCCATCAAGCACTGCAAGAACTGCGGCACCGCGCTGGTCTACCGCATCCCGGACGACGGCGACACCAAGGAGCGCGCCGTCTGCCCGGCCTGCAACACAATCCACTATGAGAACCCGCTGAACGTGGTCGGCACGATCCCCGTGTTGGGCGATCGCGTGCTGCTGTGCAAGCGGAACATCGAACCGCGATGGGGCAAGTGGACGTTGCCGGCCGGCTTCATGGAGCTCAACGAAACCACCGAGCAGGGCGCGGCGCGGGAAACCGACGAGGAAGCCGGCGCCGAGTACGAGATGGAGGGCCTGTTCGCCGTGATGAGCGTCGTGCGCGTGGGGCAGGTTCATCTGTTCTACCGCGCTCGGCTCTTGAGCGACAGGTTCGATCCGGGCCACGAGACGCTCGAGGCACGGCTCTTCACCGAGGAAGAGATTCCGTGGGACGAGATCGCGTTCCGCACGGTCAAGGCCGCGCTCGAGTTCTACTTCGAAGACCGCCGCCGCGGCAGTTTCGACCGCGTCCACACGCTGGACATCGCATGAAGCGGCCGCAATCCTGCGCCGTGCTCCTCGGCTTCGCGGCCGTGGCGGCGCTGGCACACGCCGAGATGATTGGCGACGTCGACACCGCCTTCAAGCTGATCGGCCCCGATCACAAGATCGTGGTCGAGGCCTACGACGACCCCAAGGTGAACGGCGTGACCTGCTATGTCTCGCGCGCCAAGACGGGAGGCGTCTCGGGCGCACTCGGACTGGCCGAAGACAAGTCCGAGGCTTCGATCGCGTGCCGGCAGGTCGGCCCGGTGAGCATCACCCAAGCGCTGCCCAAGCGCGAGGAGGTCTTCAGCGAGCGTCTGTCGGTCATGTTCAAGCGGCTTCGTGTCGTGCGCATGGTCGACGCCAAACGCAACACGCTGGTGTACCTGACCTATTCCGATCTCCTCGTCGATGGATCCCCGAAGAACAGCGTCACCGCCGTTCCCATCGACCGCGTGACGCCGATTCCGCAGAAATAGCCCGAACACCCGCGCATGACCGCCAGCGCACTCACCGTGCTAAAACTGCGCCCTTGCCGTGAGGCCGAGGAACCCCTCGCCTTGAACTCGTTCCAAAAAAACGCCATGCCAGTTCAGACCTACTTCCTTCGAGTCGCAATCGCCGCAACTGCAGCAGCCTCCCTGATCGCCTGTACGACCACGACGCCGCAGAGCCAAGCCCCGGCACCCGGTTTCTACCCCTTGCCCCCTGCCGCGACCGCGCGACCCGCTCCGCCGGCGCCCAAGCCGCAGGCAACATTCATCCGCCCGGCGCCTGGCCGCACGCTCTCCACTTTCAACGGTACGCAGAACAAGGGCATCGACATCGCCGGCAACATGGGCGACCCTGTGGTCGCCGCGGCCGATGGGCGCGTCGTCTATGTCGGTGGCGAGTTGCGCGGCTACGGCAACATGGTCATCGTCAAGCACAACGACACCTTCCTGACTGCGTATGCGCATGCGCAAACCATCGTGGTGAAAGAGAACGAAGTGGTCCGGCAAGGCCAGAAGATCGCGGAGATCGGCAACAGCGGCGCCGACCGCGTCAAGCTCCACTTCGAGATCCGCAAGCAAGGCGTGGCGGTCGACCCCGAGCCTTACCTCAACGGCGATCTGCACTAGCACCCGCGCTAGCTGCCACCCTGCAGCAACAGCAGGGTCCCGCGGTCGGTGCTCCCGCCAAAGTACTTTTGAAGGCATGCGCGAAAGACCGCCGTCGACGCGTCCGCGGTGATCGAGAACAGGGTCATCGACGACCAGAATTTCTGGTCATCCGGCGCCCCGAAGATGTCGGCCACGCCGCGACCTTCGACGGCCAAAACGAGCTCGCTACATGCCTTCAGCCGCGCACCAAGAACCGGATGCGCCAAGTAAGCACGCGCTTCCTCCAGCGATGAAATGGCATAGCGCTGCGCCATCGCGCTTCGTCCCAGGCCCGTCAGTTGCGGAAAGATGAACCACATCCAGTGACTGCGCTTCTGGCCTGCGCGCAGTTCGTCCATGACACGGTCGATCACGCCGGCCTGGGCATCCGCGAAACGTTGCAAATCGAAGGGGTCGTTCATGGGACGAGCACCTCCTGTAGGCGGCATCTGTCTGCGTGTGACGAAGTATGCCGCGTGCATTCCCGATCGTGGAAGCGTGAAATCCATGAGCTGGAAAAAAGGAGCCCACCATGCACTGCGAAGCGATCCATTGCCCTGACACGGAAACGGTCAGGTTTGCGATTTACCCGGATGGCTTCGATGGACCCCGCATCATCGCTCATGTGTCCGACGAGGCGCTTCATGAATTGTTCGGCGCAGCCGACGACGAAGAAGGGCTGGTCGAGGCCTGCGATGCCTGTTTCGACGTGATCKAAGCGAAGGCCCTGGCGCGCTATCGCGCGGCGCCTTTCCTGCCGGTCATGTTGGACGCTGCAGATTTCCTGTCCCGCTCGGCAGCCGAAATACATTGCGTGTGAAGCATCGTCCGCGCGCGCGAACGATTGATCGCATCGCTTGTCGGAGTCCGCAGCTAGCTGCGACACTCGACCGATGCGATCGAACCTCATGTCCGCCGGACCCGGGCCGGGATCCTGGAATCCGGTCGCGAAATTCTTGCACTGGTTCATCGCGCTCTTGATATTCGCGCAGTTCGCGCTCGGTTGGCTGGCCACTAGCTGGCGCCTTTCGCCGACGAAGCTCGATCTCTTCGTCTGGCACAAGTCGACCGGCATGCTGATCCTCATGCTCGTGCTGGTGCGCGTGGCGTGGCGCTTGTCGCACCGGGCGCCGGCCCTGCCTGTGGACATGCCTCGATGGGAGCGCGCATCCGCGCATGTGAGCCACGGCCTGCTCTACGTCTTGATGCTTGCCATGCCGCTCGCCGGCTGGGTGATCAGTTCGGCAGCCGGCGTGCCCTTTCGCATCTACTGGCGGATTCCGTTGCCCGCGATCGTGGCGACTGACAAGCACGTCGCCGACCTGGCATCCGCCGTGCATTTCTCGCTGGGCATTCTGTTGATCGCATTGCTGGTCCTGCATGTCGGTGCTGCACTGCGGCATCACTTCGTCAAGCGAGACGACGTGCTCGCACGTATGCTGCCTGCGAGGAATCCGTAGCCATGAAGAACCTCGTCCACGTTGCCTTGCTGCTCGCCGGTGCCGCGCTCCAATCCGCGCACGCGGCCGAGTGGAAGATGGACGTTCCCGCCAGCCGGTTGGAGTTCGCGGCCACGTTCGAAACCACGCCGGCCCCCGGCGTTTTCAGGCAATTCGACGTACAACTCAACCTCGACCCGGAAAAGGCCGAAGGCGGGCGACTCGACGTGGTCATCAAGGTCGCGAGCGCCGATATGACGAACGCCGACATCAACAAGGCCATCGCCGGCCCCGAATGGTTCGACTTTGCCAAGTTCCCGCAGGCCGAATTCCACGCGACCGACATTCGCCGCTCGCAGGCCAACAACTACGTCGCGCACGGCACGCTGGCGCTCAAGGGCGTGCAGCAGCCCGTGGAGGTTCCCTTCAGTTGGAGCGAATCGGCCGACGGCGCGACCATGGACGGCAAGATCACCGTCAAGCGCGGGCCCTTCGGCATCGGCACGGGCGAATGGGTCGCGACCAACGTCATCGGCCCGGATGTCACGGTGACATTTCATGTGCGGCTGCGCAAAGTCTCGTGAGATGAAGATTTCGCGCCGCGCACCTCTGCATCTGTTTGCAGTGCTGTTGGCGACCCTGCTCGCAGCGTGCGCTGCGCCCGTTGGCGGACCTGCGGGTGAGCCGAACGGTCTTTCGCAAGCGCCCAGGGAGTTTCCCGCCAGTTTTTACGAGCAGGCGGCGGCGCGGGGCCAACCGGTCTACCGCGTCGATACGGCGAATTCGCTCGTCGCCGTGACAGTGAGGCGCGCCGGCTCGATGGCGCGGCTGGGGCACGACCATGTGGTCGCGAGCCGCGCAGTGCAGGGCTACGTCGCGCCGGAAGCGGGCCGCGCCGATCTGTTCGTTCCACTCGCAGAACTCACGGTCGACGAAGCGGCACTTCGCACGGAAGCCGGCCTGGACACCCAGCCTACCGAATCGGACATCGCAGGCACGCGATCCAACATGCTCGATAAAGTGCTCGATGTGCAGCAGTTTCCCTTTGCGCTGATACGCATCAGTGGCAACAGGCAAAGTTCTGCCGGTGCCCAGCTGGCGGTTGCGATCACATTGCATGGAACCACGCGGACCTTCTCGGTGCCCATGCAAGTGGAAGCTAGCGGCGACAAGATGCGCGTGACCGGATCGATCGAATTCAACCAGTCGGATTTCGGCATCGTGCCCTTCTCGATCCTCGGCGGTGCGATTCAGGTCAAGGACGCGTTGAGCCTGCGCTTTGCGATCAGCGCAGTTCGCGGAGGACATCAGGACGCAGCGTCGCGTCCGGGCCAAAGAGGGCCACTCCACGTTGGAGAACTTGCCCACGGAGGCGTGTGAGCCTGTCCTACAGCGGACGGCTGATGTTCGATCCTCCGGTCCCGCCGATCATTGCGTGTTGGTGACCGCGTAGGGCGCCATTCCCGTAGAGGTTCAGGCGTCGTCTTACAAACGGCGTCGAGTTGTGCTCCGATAAAGCCTGCTTGCCCGGACTCTGTCGCCCGAACGGAGCATTTTTCCGTGGACCGGCACGAGACTGCAAGCAAAGGGGGCCCTGATGATGACTCAGTCTGCTGTATCCGCCTGGCCTGCAGCGCCGGACACATCTGTCGCCTATGTGGAGATAAGCGACTACTTCGGAATGATCTTTCACCGCGGCGTGGCAGCTTCCAGTTGTCCCTCTTGTCACACGGTGAACAGAGGGCGCGTCACGCGTTGCCATGCCTGCGGCGAGGCCATGCCTTCCGCAGTCGACGAGCAGATCGAAGCGTCGCTACCGCGAGGCGCAAACGGCAAGGCCGATCTCCTTCTGACCCATAGTCGTCCGCTTCGCAACGTCCTGCTCCTGGTCCTGGCGCCCGCAGTGTTGCTTTCTTCAGGATTCGTTGGGTGGCAGATGTCTCGCGCAAGAACGCCGTCCGAGCCTGCAAGGTGGGCCCAAGTGCAGCCCGTCACGCCCACCGTGCCTCTTCCTTCGCTCGGGCCGCGAAAACAATTGCAGGAAATCGCCATGACGACCCCGGAGATCAATCCCAGCGCAGCGAATGTCGCGCCGTGGCCTGAGGAGCCAGCAGCCCGGGGTGACGACGATTCGGAGGCGCTTGCGGCCCCCTCCTCGTCCTCGCCGCGAAAGGCGTCAAGCCGCCCCCGAACCGTCCGCGTCACATCGGACCCGCTGGCAGCGTGTAGAAGCCAGGGCTTCTTCGCACGCGCCATCTGCATCAACACCCGCTGCGCAGAGCCGGGCGCCTCTCGCTTCGGACAATGCCGGCAGGCCCTTCGTCAGCGCAAGATCGATGAAGCGCGGCGCAATCCGACGTTGATGGGGTGACGTGGGGCAAAGAAAAACGGCTTACGCCTTGTGGGCGTAAGCCGTTGTTCCATCTAACGATTCTGGTCGGTGTGAAAGGATTCGAACCTTCGACCCCTTGCACCCCATGCACTTAAAACGTGATTTTGCGTGATCCAAGTTGATCCTAGATGACACAAAGAATCAGCACATAACTCTTTGATTCAAAACGATTTTTTCAGACTTCTTTGTGTCAAGCGACCAATAACTGATAGCATCTCAGCGCCGGCAATTTAGGACGCCGTAGGACGCGGAGATGGCAACCATCACAATCAAGGCCCTGGAGGCGGCGACGAAGCCGCGTGCAGAAGAGTGGAAATTCACTGTCGAAAAGAACCTGTATGTGCGGGTCGCACCTGACGGTGCGCGCACATGGTTGGTCCGATACGTGATCGACGGCAAGCAGAAGCAGGCACGTTTGCCGAAGCCCTACGGGACCGGGCCGGGGTGCATGTCTCTTGCAGACGCCGTAGGCGAGAACCAGCGTATTCAGTCACTGGCGCGCGCCGGCGTCGACTTCCAACAGCAGGTAATCGACGCCATCGAGAAAGATCGCGCAGAGGCCGAACAGCGGCGCATCGCTGCCGAGAAAGAGCGGGCCACCCTGCTCCCCTTCACCGCCTTGTTCGAAGAGTGGCTTGCCGCGGGCGTGAAGCGCAAAGACGGCAATGACGAGTTGCGCCGCGCGTTCGGCAAGGACGTGTTGCCGGCGATCGGCGGCAAGCCGGTGAAGCACATCACCTGGAGCGACCTGGACGTACTGTTGCGCGCGATCGTGGCGCGGGGGCGCAACCGCATGGCCGTGCGCGTCTACCGCGACTTGGTCCAGTTGTTCGGATGGGCTGAGAAGCGGCAGCCGTGGCGCGCCCTGCTCATCGAGCAGAACCCCGCCGCCCTGATCAACATCGAAACGATCGTCTCGGCCGACTACAACCTTGACGACACGCGCAGGCGTAGGCTCTCGCCGGCTGAACTGCGCGAACTGCGCGACATCCTGGACGGCATGACGGCCGATCGCGCTGGGCGCGAGAATAAGCGCGTCGGCGCGCACGGTCTGACCGCCGCCAGTCAGGCCGCGCTATGGCTCTGCCTATCGACCATGTGCCGCATCGGCGAACTACTGCAGGCCCGATGGGAGGACGTCGACTTGGATGCCGGTGTGTGGCGCATACCCGAGGCAAACACCAAGCAGACCAACGCCGCGCAAGACGACCACATCGTGTTCCTGAGCCCGTTCGCGGTGCGTCAATTCGAATCCCTGCGTGTGATTCGAAAGAAGGATTCGAAGTCGTCGTGGTGCTTCCCCGCGCGCACGGCCGGCGCAGATGAATCGCACATCAACCTGAAGACGGTCAGCAAGCAGGTTGGCGACCGCCAGACGATGTTCAAGGAGCGCAGCAAGCCGCTCAAGAACAGGACCAACGACAACACGCTGGTGCTGTCCAACGGCACCACTGGCGAGTGGACGCCGCACGACCTGCGCCGCACCGGCGCCACGATGATGCAGAAAGCCGGCGTGAACCCCGACGTGGTCGACCGCTGCCTGAACCACGTCCTACCGGGCGGTAGCAAAGCGCGGCCATCCTATCTGCAGCACGACTACGCACCGGAAAAACGCGCTGCGTGGGAAGTGCTTGGGCGCGAGATAGAAGCGACCCTGTTACGCGACCCTGCGTAGTAGGCAATGCTCCGTAACTCATTGATTTCATTGACTTTTTTCTGCTACACTTCGTCTCAACTGATCGCGTGCCCTGCCCATTCGTGGCGCGCGGTTGCCCCCGATATCTGAGGGTCCGTCACCGGAATATCAGTTCGCCGACTGGGGGCTTCGCGCCCATCGGGGCGCGGGCGAAGAGCCAAGCATGCCAACGCTGCATGTCGAGATAGTGCCGTGTCGCGGGACACACATCAGCCGGGGTCGTGAATCCGGCACCAACCGGGCGGGTTGGTTTTTGATGGAAACCCGCGCCCGGAAACTACCCCATGTCTCGACCCGCAAAAGAAAAGCCGGCAATTCCTGTCGCGCTCCAAAATTTCGATTCCCTACCCACTGCAGCCAACGTCCGTGTTGACGTTGTCAGCGGCCTGTACGCGCAGAGCGTCGCCACGACCTGGCGCCGTGCGCGCAACGACCCATCCTTCCCACAGCCGCGCAAGCTCGGGCCACAACTCACGGCATGGAACGTCGGCGAACTGCGCCGGCATTTGGGCGGGGTGGCCGCAGCATGACGCCACAAATGAAAACGCCGACCCTGGCAGGGGCCGGCGTTGAAGAAGATCAGGCCACCGTCGAAAGTAACCTTGGTAGCGATTCTATTGCGCACAATGCAAATGCGCAATCGCTCACTGTGCTGAGGACGACAGGCAATTTGCTCGTGGCAAAGCGATGGAACGCAGACGGCACGGTCGATGGCGAAACAAACGCGTTGAATTTTTCCCACCGGGTTGCGCATGTGTCGGACATTCAAAGTCTGTCTGCGTTTCTGACGTCGATCGAGAGTGATCCACAGACCTGCGTCATACGGGGTCGGTACGTGGGGGACGAGGCCGCAGTGCCTCCAATGCGGATCGAAGAAAACTGGCGCCCCGGGCTCGTGCTACGCCGGAAAGAGCATTTCAAAGATCAAGCGCTGCACGCCGTCATGGTCGACGTGGATGGCTTTAAGCCGACAGCGGGCGACCCTCTCGTCGACCCAGGTGCGTGTATTGATGAGTACATCAGAGCTACGCTACCAACGTGCTTCTGGGACGTGTCGTATCACTGGCAACTGTCCGGGAAGGCTGGTCGTGCCGAGAATGCTGGTGTCCTGAAAGCACATGTGTGGTTCTGGCTCGCGACCCCCTACAGTTGCGCAGACCTCACGTCCTGGCACACGCACGAGGGCTTCGGTTCAAGCGTAGATCGCGCGCTGTTCCGAGAGGTACAACCCCACTACACAGCCGCACCGGTGTTTGCGGCGGGTGTGACAAATCCCGTAACTCGTCGGAGCGGTTTTGTCGACGGTTTGTTTGGCGACGTTGTCGACCTGGTTATCAGCGCCAAGGCGTTGACCGAGGGGGCGCTAGCAGCAGCGGGCGCCACAACTGCAGCCAGCGAGACGCGGAAAGCCATAGACAGCGATCCTGTCGCGCAGGCGCTATACGCACGCGGCCTAGTGAAGAGCGAGCGCAGGGACGGCGCCCTCAACATCACTTGTCCCTGCGCCAGTGAGCACAGCAGCGAGTCGGGCGACACGTCAACCGTCTACTACCCGCCGAACACGGGCGGATTCTCGCAAGGCAACTTCGCATGTCGGCACGCACACTGTGTCGGGCGCGCGCAGCGCGAATTCCGCGAAGCGATTGGCCTCGTGCGCTCGAACACGGCCGACGGCTTTGACGACCACGCGGCGACCCGCGATGAGCGGAGGCGCGAACGACAAAAGGCCGAGAACGAGCGGATGCAAGAGTCGGACATCAACGCGATGCCGACCATCATGAGCGTCGCGGAAATGGAGGCCGCGTGCGTTTGGATCGGCGAAGGTAGCAACGTCGGGCTACTGGACGATCCGCGCCAAGTGCTGAGCTTCACAGACTTCGCCGGACTGACGGCCGCGTCTGCAACGGAGATCGAGGAAAAATCGCCAAGCGAAAAAGCCAAGGTGCGCGAGATACCGAACGCTGTGATTTGGAAGAAGTCGCCGGTGCGCAAGACCGTGGCAACGCGGACGTTCCATGCAGGCGCGGCGCGCATCTGCCGGGACCCAGACGGCAAGGCCGCCCTGAACTCATGGCGGCCAATCGAGCGTTGGGCCGCAGCGGCGGACGTTGGGCTGTTCCTCGATCAGATTGCCTACCTGTTCCCCGATGCGGCCGAGAGCGAGGCTTTCCTCGACTGGCTCGCACATATCGAGCAACGCCCCGGCGAGTTGCCGCACTATGGGTGGCTGCACATTGCATCCAACACAGGCACCGGCCGCAACTGGCTGGCAAGCCTGCTCGCCCGCCTCTGGCGCGGACAGGTGGCGCCCAACGTCGACCTGCCTGCGTTGATGGATTCGCAATTCAACGGTCAGCTTGCCGGGCGCATCGTGGCGATCGTTGACGAAGTGCAGGAAGGCGCCGGTGAGAACCCTCACCGGAATGCCAATCGGCTGAAGTCCATAGTCAACGCCGAGTTTCGCGACATCAACCCGAAATTCGGGCGGCAGTATCGAGAGCACAACTCGTGCCGATGGCTGGTGTTCAGCAACCACTTCAACGCCCTGCCCCTGACCGGCACGGACCGGCGCTTTCGGGTCGCGTGCCATTCCGCCCCACCGCGCGCACCAGCGGAGTACAGCCGGCTCTATGCCGCACTGTCCGATGCGGGGTTTGTCAACGCTGTTGGCGTCTACCTGCGGGATCGTGACATCGCCAGATTCAATCCGGGCGAACGGCCCCCGATGAGCGAAGCAAAGCTCGCGGCCGTGTCCGCGTCGAAGTCGCTCACCGTGAAGTACGCCGAAGAGCTTGTGTCGACGTGGCCGACGGACGTTGTGACGAATCAAGATGCGGCGCGCGCGATGTCGGATGGTGCCGGCGATGTGTTCACTGCAGCCATGCGCCGAGCGCTTGAAGAACTGGATTGCGAAAGCATCGCGCGACCGCTGAAGATCAACGGGTCGACAAAGCGTTGTTGGATTCTGCGCAACCCGGACAAATGGCGCGGCCGACCTCCTGGTGAATTGAGCGCTGAGGCACAACGCGCACGCCCACAGATCGAGGACGTCTGCTTGGCGGATGACATTTTTTCGAGGTAGCGCCGGTTACGGGTTACAGGAGTTACGCCCTCTCTAATAGGACCCAAAAAGAAATTCTGACTTAGGAGTTTGGGCTATAGGGGGGCGGGCGTAACTCCTGTAACCCGTAACCCGGTCAACCCCCGCGGCACACAACAAACACTGAGCACACATCGATGACCGAACCAACACAGACACCGCACCCACACTTGGCACTCACCGCACTGCGCGACGACGCGAAGCGCCTCACCCCCGCGGCTGCACGCATGGCAAGCCGCTACCTCCCCGCGTTCGCGTTGCCGGACACATGGATGTCTGCACTGCTGCACAACCTGCGCGAACGTGTGGGCACCACACCACCACCACTCGACCTCGCCACGCTGACAGAGATCGGCTGGCCGGGCCACTGGGGGCGCGCTGCCTATGTCGGCGACGCATCCGACGCGCGTCTGTGGCTCGCGGCCGTGGAGGCGCTCACAGCCACTCACGCGCCCTCGCCCCCACCCGCAGCGTGATCGTCGCGCCACGACCGCGCCTGACGTGCCCACGCGCCCCGCGGCCCGGGGTGCTCTGGCGGACTTTTCGCGACGCCGGGGACCCTAGGGGGTCCGATCGCTCGTGCGGGGACAGAGAGGGTCGATGCGCGCAAGGATGCAGCCTAGTTTTCTATGAATATCAACAATCAAATAGGAATTGACTATGACAATCGCCGAAATCCCAACCAAACCCGGACGCGGCGGCCGTCGCCCCGGTGCAGGCCGCCCTCGCAAGACCGCGGCGCCGTCGACACTCGCGCCGACAGTCGCAGACACACCATCGTCAAGCGCGAATGCAGAGTTTGCGACGCAACGAGCGCGACACGAAAAAATCAAGGCCGATCAGCGCGCGCTCAAGTTGAAAATCGAGGCCGGCGAGTACGTCTCGCGCGCAATGGTGCGCGATGTCGCAGCGACTCAACTGGCAATGCTTGCGAACGGACTGCGAAGCATTGGCGACCACCTCGAACGCTGCGGCCTGGAGCCGCAGTGGTGTCAACGCGTTGACGAGGTAGTGGACCAGCATCTCGCCGCAATCTCGGAAGGCATGCGGGCCACCTACGAACAAGCTCAACACTCATTGAACGAGCACAGCTGAGCGGGCGTCAGCGCCGGCTAGCCGCGCCGTCGACAGGCTAGCGAATCCGTCAAGGCGAAAAAGTGCCGCAGTCGGTCTAGCGGCACCTTGCCGGACCATGACGGCATGTCAACTCAAAACGCACACACCAGCATCCCGGCGCTCATCGTCGCGAGCGAGGCCGCCGCGCGTCTAGGCGTCGGAATCAAGCGATTCAAAACCGCAGTTGCCGCAGGGCAGATGGGCGGCATGTGGCTCGTTGAACTCGGCGACGAGACCTATGTGCATCGCGCCTATCTCGACGCATTCATCGCGGGCAAGCCTGCGCCCAAAACCCCCGCCGACCTTTTCAGCGAGTGACCACACCATGAATTCCCACCAGATTTACGAACTCGACTACAGCAATCCTCTCGTGCTCAGCCGCGCCCCCGGTCTACGGAGCTTTGAGGCAGTCGCCGCCCCCGCCGGCACGCCGCTCGGCCTGATCCTGCGGAGCATCTCGTGAAGCCATTCTTCCGGTTTGAGGCGATCTCCAGCGGCGCCACGCTGGCCATCTTTGACGAGATCGGCGCAAGCGGCACCGAAGCCGCGGACTTCCGAAACCAACTCGGCGCGGTCAGCGGCTCGGCGATCAGCCTGGAGATCAACTCACCCGGCGGCGACGTGTTCGCCGGCATCGCGATTTACAACATGCTGAAGCTCTCCGGCAAGACCATCAACGTGCGAGTAATGGGTGTCGCCGCAAGCGCTGCCTCTCTCGTTGCGATGGCCGGCGACACGATCGAAATGCCGAGCGGCACTTTCATGATGGTGCACAACCCCATCACTGCGGTCTACGGCAACGCCGAGCGACTGCGCGAGACAGCCAACGTGCTCGACAAGATTGGCGCCGAACTCACCGCGATCTATATGCGCCGCACAGGTATGTCGGAAGCCGCAATGACGGCACTGCTCGCCGATGAGACCTGGCTCACAGCGGACGAGGCGCTCGCGAAAGGGTTCGCCACGAAGGTGACGCCCGGAATCGAGGCAAAGGCTTCGTTCGACATGACTGCCGCCAAGCTCCCGGCGCGAATCATCCGCGCCCTGCAAGGCAAAGCGCCGGGCTATGCAGCCGAGGTGGAGGCGCTGTGCCAGATCGCCGGGCAGCCGCATCTTGCCGCGCGATTCATCTCGGCATCGCTGCCGCTCCCACGCGTCCGCGCCGCACTGTTGCCGCACGTCGCCAGTGAACCTGTCAGCACCACAGACATGTGGAACCGTCATCGCAACCAAGGAAAAGCCAAATGACCACCATCAACCTCGAACGTCTGCACAACCGGCTCGACCGCGGCGCCGCAGTAGCCGCGGCCGCAGCACACGCTCGCGAGCAGGCGGAAGCCGCCGCGGTCGAGTCACGTGCACAGCCTGATGACGCGGCTCTGAGCGCGCGCGCCGCCCGACTGCGCGCCGCCAGCAATGCCCTCGCACCCCGCGCAAACATCTGGTCGGCCTACTGTGCCACCCTGCGCACGTTCGCCAAGAAGCACGGAGTGACCGTATGAAGAAGCTTGACACTACACGCGCCAAGATTGCCGACGTCATTGCACAACTGTCGGCACCCGACGTGACGGGCCCGTCGCACGCCGAACTCACTGCGGATGTTCGCGAACAGCTTGAGGCGCTCGCCGACAAGGGCGCCGGACTGTTCGCAGATGGCGTCACTCAAGTGGCACAGGGGGGCATGTTTGCGCCGCTGAGCGAGCCCATCGAATATGCAGGGTCGCACAAGTCGATCCCCGATCGCAGCGACCGCCTAGCCGCGGCTCTCTCGGTTATTCAAGACTCAATGATCAGCCGAGCCGAACGCGCGACCGCGTTGATCGTGTATGCGGTCGGGGTGGACGTGGTGCTCGCAAAGTTTGCGCCGGCGCTGCAAGACATGCCCGACGCGCTCGACGCCGAGACCCGCGCGCAGCGCACCGCCGAACTGAACCGCGATCTCGAAGTGCTCGAACGCGACGAAGAGTTGATCATTCGCCAGATCGAGGCGGCGGGCGGTGAGTGGGACCCACGCCCCGGACAGCGCCCCCAATTCGCCGTCCTTATCGAGGGCGATGATGTCTAGTCTCGACCTTGAGTACGACGAACCGGACGAGTATCTGCCGCCCGTGCGGCCGGCACCTGCACAGCATCACGAGACAGCACAGCAAAGGCTCGACCGCATGGTGCTGCGACACGCCGAACTCGTGCAACGCCGCTACAGAGAGACCGACGCCGATGAGCGCGAGCGTCTGCACCGACTCATCGTGCAGCGCGCCGCCGGCCTGGCTTATCAGCGGCGCATCGTCGCGGGGTGCCTCAAATGATCGAAGTCACCTGCCCCCGCCTGGCCGCCGCGCTGCTGGCGCGCTCGACAAATGCCCGACGCCTCGCCGCGGCAGCCGCTTGGTGCACACCCGGCAGGCCGATGCGGCTGTTTGTGTTCGGACTGCCAACCGCATGACAAGGCCCGAACGCAGTCGGCGCGAACAACGCGTGCGCGCTGCCATCAAAGCAGCCGGCCTGCGCGTCGAGCCAGTCGGCGGCACCGCATGGCGCGTGTACGGACCCGGTGTAGACGTCCGAGTCGCGGCACTCGCGCACGTCAACGCGGAAGACCTGCGCCCGTACGTCGAGACACAGCCGGTGCCCCGCAATGAATGACCCCCAACTCGCACGCGACCTGCGGCGCGCAGTGAATACCGCGATCGAGCAGGCCGTGCCTGACGCGCTCCTGGACCATCTGGATGACGCTGTCGAGCGCGCACTACGCAAGGTACTGCCTGGCGTGCTGGCCGAGGTGTTGCGCGACCTACAGCGCCCCGCCGAACTAACCGAACAACGAAAGAGATAGCCACATGGCATCCAGCAACAGCCGCGACGTCAAGATGAAGCTCAGCGTCGAGACCGACGCCTCCGAACTCTCGGCCCTTACAGCCGAACTGGAAAAGACAATCGCGACGACGAAGCAACTCGGCAAGGCAGCTGAAGCCGCTGCTGTCGACGCTGCCACCGAAAAACGCGCACTCGCCGACAAGACCGAGGCGCTAGCTCGACTCCGTCTCACCACCAGCGACGCCGACAAGACGACCGACGCCTATAAGGCGACCGTCAAGGCCGAGCAACTCGCCATCCTGGATGCGCGGAACGCAGTGCGCGACAAGAACGCCGCCCTTGCAACCGCGAATGCCGCGGTCCAGAAGTCCGCGGCCTACGAAAAGGAACTTGCGGACCAGATTCGCGCCACCTCGGCCGAACAGAAGAAGATGGGCGAGACCGCGCGCACGGTCAGCGGCGACCTGGCGGGTATCGGTCAGCAACTGCGCACCATTCAGCAACTGGCCGGCGCGGCGATCGGCGGGCAATTGCTCGGTGGCCTCATCGGCGACGTCGCCAAGACCGCGGATGCGTATGCGAACCTCTCCGCTCGGATCAAGCTCACGACCGGCGACGGCGACGCGTTCAAGACGACGCTACAGGGTGTGTTCGATGTCGCTCAGCGCACCGGCACGTCGCTCGACATCGTCGGCGACCTATTTAACAAGCTCGCCGCAGCCGGTAAGCAGATCGGCATCAGCAATCAGCAGGCGCTCGCTCTCACGGAGACCATCACGCAAGCCGTGCAGTTGTCGGGCGTCAGCGCGGACAGCGCAAGCGCCGCAATCGTCCAACTGGTGCAGGGCATGCAGTCCGGCACCCTGCGCGGGGACGAGTTGAATTCGGTCCTCGAACAGACACCGCGGCTTGCGAAAGCCCTGGCGGATGGGCTCGGCGTCACGACTGGCGAACTCCGCAAGCTCGGCGAGGCCGGCAGCCTGACGGCAACGCAAGTCATCAGCGCTCTGCAGGGTCAAGGCTCTGCACTGCGCGCCGAGTTTGATCAGATGCCGCAGACGATCGGCCGGGCGATCACGAACCTGTCGAGCGCCTGGACGCAGTACGTGGGCGAAGTCGACAAGGCGCACGGCGCGAGCGCCACGATTGCCGGTGTCATCAACAGCCTGGCGAAGAACCTCGACACAGTCGCGACCGTGCTCTACGACGTTGGCAAGGCTGCGGTAGCGTTTCAGGCGATCCGACTCGCGCAGACGTTCACCGGCATCGGGGTCGCTGCGAAGGCGGCCGCTGTCGAGACGGCAGCATTTACCGCCGCGCAGACCGCTGCCAACACTGCAGCCGGCGGCACAGCGGCCGGCGTCGGACGCCTGGCCAGCCTCATCGGCACGCTCAAACTCGGCGGACTGGTGGCCGTCGCGGTCAACATCAAGGACATCGGCACGGCGATTGGCGAGCAGTTCGGCAAGTGGTCCAAATGGGGCGACGTGATGCGCGACGCCGAAGGCCGCATGCGTGCGCAGGAGGCCGCGGCACGCGCCCTGGCCGAAGCAAATGCTGCGATTGCTCAGAAGGCTCAGATTGCCGCGGACAAGGCCCTCGGACTCGGCGTGGAGGCGACGGCGCTTGTGGGTACGTTCGAGAAAGCGCGCTTGGCCGGTGAGACAACGGCCGATGCGCTCGGCAAGGTCGCGAAGGCGCTCGACCTGTCCAACGTGCAAGGCATCAACGCCGCAGTTGCAGCACTCGACGCGCTGGCCGTGCGCAGCAAGATCACTGGCGACCAGATGCGCGATGCGCTCTCGTCTGCGCTGAAGACCGAGGACCTCGGCAAGTTCAGGACCGAGGCCGCGGCAGCGTTCGACGGTAGCGAGATCGGCGCGCGCCGCCTGGCCGCTGCGATCGACGCAATAGGCGACGAGTCACTGCGCCGTGCGGGTTTGAGCGCGCAGGAATTGAAGACCGGGTTTGGCGCCGCGATGGCCAGTGCGATCAACGACGTCGACGCACTGGCGGCAACCTTCGACCGGCTCAACGCCAAGGGCCCGGAGACCGGCGTGGCGCTCGCGAAGGCGCTCGACAAGGCCACCGAGGCGGCCGGCACCGAGAAAGCGCTACAGGCCGTCATCGAGCGATATGAAGCACTCGGCGCCGCCGGCCGGCTGTCCGGTGAGCAAGTCGCGGACGGACTGGAAAAGGCACGCGAGAAAATCGACAGCCTGCTACCTGGCGTCAACACGCTGGACGAGGCCCTGCACAACTTCGGGCTGAAGAGCGCCGCCGAATTGCAAGAGACGGCACAGCGCTACGAAGATTCATGGAAGGCAATTGCGCAGAGCACGCAGGTTGCACTTGACGACAAGATTACGGCCTTCGAAAAGTACGCTGCGGCAGTGACCGCGGCGAACAAGGGCGTTGAATCCTCTGAAATCTCTCTGCAGCGGGAGATACTCCGAACGCAGCAGATCGTCGCGCAGGACACGCAACCGAAGAGTGCGCCGCTTCAACCGCAGGGCAACAACGGCAACGGCAGCACGAGCAAGGGCAACAGCGACAAGTCGCTCGGCGGCCGCAACGCGGACGGCAGCTACCGCAACAACGCGGACAGCCTCGGCATCGTCGGCCCGGATCAGGATGTGCACTCGACCATCAACGAGGGGCTTGACCTGACCAAAGGCACGAACGTGTTGCCGATTGACAAGGCAATGGACGTGCTGCAGCGTGGCCTGCAGAGCTTCGGTGCATCGGACCTGGACTACCTGCAGGAAGCGTTGCAGCAGGCCAAGAACGCCAAGCAGACGCTCGACGCGATGGAGAAACTGAGCGCAGGGTCGGTGTCGGTCAGGGCGCTAAGCGACGCGTCCGCAATGGTCACGGCGACCACCAACGCGCTGGACAAGGCGAAGCGAGAGGACGCCGCGGCGAAAGCCGCATCGACCACTGCCAGCACCACCCACACCGTGAATATCACTCTGCCGAACGGGCAAAGCGGTTCGATCAACGCCGCCAGTGCGTCCGACGCATCGGCGCTCGCATCGCTCCTGGCACAACTGGGGCAAGCGAAGATGGTGAGCTAAGGTTTCTCGCGAAACATCAGGGGTTTTGGTGAAATCCAGCCCCCGCCCGATATGCTTTTCGAATGACGAAGACCAACACGACCGCGCCTCCGATCGTTCAGATTCGGCCCTTGTTTTTGGCGCGAGCAGACGCGGCGGCCTACCTGGCAATCTCTACGACCACGCTGGACAACCTAGTCGCGCGCGGCGAGGCTCCAAGGCCCCGCAAACTCAGCATGGGCCGCGTGGCGTGGCTGGTTGACGATCTCGACACATGGGGCCGTGCGCGGCCGGTGTCGGACATCTTGCCGCCGCGAAACAGCGGGTACGGACGTGCAGGAAAACCAGCAGACTGATGTTCACGGCGCGAACGTGCCTCGCCGCGTCGGCGGCCTCCCCATCACGCACCACCACGTCTGGGGTACGTCGGCCCACTACCCTTCGCGCCGCCCGGCGAGAGGCACTCGACGCCGCGCAGCCATTCGATTGTTGAAGCCGCGCCGGTGAACCTGTAGCTCGCCGCGCGCCGGCTCGGCTTGGATGGCGACCGCGGACAGACGAACACCCTCTCGGCGACAGCGGTAAACAACGGCTTGCATGGAATACTGGATAAAACTACAGTATCCCTCATGGACCGCGAAATTTGGATTGCCGTTTGTGCCCACCGGCTGCAGAGACAGTGGCGCACTGTTGACCCCGAGCAACTGGACGAGGTTGCTGCGGACTTGTGGCGCGACGAGCGGTTGCGAGAGATGGCGCCTGAAGATGCGGCTGTGGCTTGGCTTGGTCCGGTGTTGCCGGAGCCGTTCTAAGCGCGACCTCTATCGCCCAAGTGGAGGTAGATGAGGACTGCCAACGGAATCAGCCCCACCCCGTAGACCACGCTCAGCGCGATGGAGATTGCGTAGACAAAAAACTTCTGACCTTTGGTCATCCCCTCGTACCAAGCGCTTAGCGATTTCATATAACCCTCATCGTTGAGCCGCATTTTGCAACACGATGCAAAAGGGATCGCGCAGGATTGCACGCCGCTCTGACAAATTTCGCAAACGCTAAGCACAGATTTAGCAATTGCGCAAGGCAACAAAGCGGTATTAAGTCACACTCCTGGACGAAATCACATGTGCAGGATGCTGGTTGCCAGTCGGCCTAGTTACATTGAGTGTTCCAAAACACGAAATGAAACGAATCCGAAATGCAGTTTCCCGACGAATCCAAGCGCCTTCGCCTCAGCCACAACCTCGGACATGGGGGCACCCTCACCGACCTAGCCGGCCTGGCAGTGTTGACCGCAACGTCTTTCGCGAGCCTCCCCGGAGCCTGTGATCTGGCGCCCTCGCTCGACCTCCTGCGCCGCTGCATCGATCGGGAGGCCGCGGAGTACGGCTACGCGTCGGGGGATGTGGATGATGCGATCGTGAACGTCCGGCGCGCGGCGCTGACAGCATCCATTCTCAGCACGCTGGACGCGTTGGACCTGTCGGATGACTCTGCACATTCGGCGCTGCAGGAAACGCAGCGTCTCATGGCACGACTCGGAGGCCGCCGTGGCTGATAGCGTGACCGGGTTGTTAACCTCGCGGCCGCCCCCTAGACAACAGTGCCAATAAGGGGCATGTAGTCGTAAAAGACCAGTTGCGGGTGCTTGTTCGGACAGTCGTTGAGATCGAAGAGAGCCGAAGTGAACTTCGCCTGATCGATCAGCCCTTTGCCCGCCACGACAAGGTCCGCGAGGGCCTTCGCGCTACCGAAGGCCGCAGTCAATTCACCGAGCATGTTTTCTTCCGTCTTGCGTTTTAGGACGCCACTAGGACGCCGAGCCCTGAAATGACAAAGGGGTTAGCAGATACTTACCTGCTAACCCCTGTCAATACTGGTCGGTGTGAAAGGATTCGAACCTTCGACCCCTTGCACCCCATGCAAGTGCGCTACCAGGCTGCGCCACACACCGAAGCTTTCGATTATAGCGGCCTGAATTCAATGACTTGTGGTCAGCAGCTCGCGAATTTCGTTCAGTTCGCGCCGAAGGTGCAGCAGCTGCGACAGATCGACCGTGCGGGCCGGCAACTGCGACAGCGGGGGCGGAACATCCACGTCCCCCTGCACCGCTGCATCGAACTCTTCTTGATCGATCTCGATCGCTTCCATGCCCTCGAGCGGCACATCACCGGCCTTGCGGCGCTCGCGGTCAGACTGGACCATCTCCTGCAGCTTGTTGCGGGCGCCACTGATGGTGAAGCCCTGGTCATACAACAGGTCGCGAATACGGCGAATCATCAGCACTTCGTGGTGCTGGTAATAGCGTCGATTGCCGCGTCGCTTCATGGGACGCAGTTGCGTGAACTCCTGCTCCCAATAGCGCAGCACGTGCGGCTTGACGCCGCACAACTCCCCCACCTCACCGATCGTGAAGTAGCGTTTGACGGGAATCGGTGGGAGGGTTTTCTCCATTGAAATCAAGACGGTGCGAGCGAAACCTCAGAGGTTACTCCACCTGCACACGCAGCGCCAAGCCCTTATTCGGAGCCAAGGCTCCATTCGACTTCTTGCGCCGCGTCTTCGGCGATGCTTCCGTGGATTTGTTCCTTCAGCTTGGCGCTCGCATGAAAAGTCGCCACCCTGCGCTCACCGATTGGAATGGCCTCTCCAGTGCGCGGATTGCGCCCCGGCCGTGGCGCCTTGACGCGGATCTGGAAATTGCCGAAGCCCGAGATCTTGACGTCCGTGCCTTCGATGAGGCTGTTGGCAATCAGGTCGAAGAAGGCCTCGACCATGTCCTTGGACTCGCGCTTGTTCAAGCCGATCTGCTCGAACAACAGATCCGCCAGATGCGCCTTGGTGAGCGCCGGAGTTTCAAGGGCTTCGAGCGTGAATTCCATGGCGTTCATACCCGCAGGCGCGCGCCGAGCCGGGCGCCGAGTTGATCGACGATCGCGCGTACCGCCGCTTCGACCTGCTCGTCGGTCAACGTCGCGGCATCGCTGTTGAAGCTGAGTCGAACCGCCATGCTCTTCTCACCTTGCGCAAGTCCACCGGCGGCGACGGACCCGTCGCGCGCGATGGTCGGGCGGTAGATATCGAAGAGCGTGAGTTCACGCAAAAGACCGGGATCCGATGCGACCCGGATCGCGCTCATCAGCGCACCGTGGGTGACCGCCTCGGAGACCACGACCGCGATATCGCGTTCGACGACCTGGTGCTTGGCCACCGGCTGCGCCTCAGGCACCGGTCGCGCGGTGACGGAATCGAGATCGAGTTCAAACAGCACCGGCGCATGCGCAAAGTCCCACTTCTGACGCCAACGTGGATGCAGTTCTCCGATCACTCCGACGGAATGGCCATCCAGCAGCACGCGCGCGGCACGCCCCGGATGCAGCGCGGGATGCTCGGCGGGCTCGAACGTCGCGACGCGCGGCGCCAGCAGCGCTTCGACGTCGCCCTTGATGTCAAAGAAATCGGAACGATGCGCCTTGCCCTCCCAACGTGCATCTTCAGCATCGCCCCAGGCCAAGCCCGCCACGCGCATCGGCTGCCGGATACCCTTGACGGTGCTGTCGGTCGTGGAGACGGCATCGTCGCGCATGAAGACACGGCCCAACTCGAAAACGCGCGCCCGCGGCGCCTTGCGGTCGAGGTTGAACTTCAGAACCTGCAGCAGTGAACCGATCAGCGAAGAACGCATGACGCTCATCTGACTGGCAATCGGATTCAGAAGTTTGATCGGGTTGGCGTTGCCCGCAAGGTCTTGTTCCCAATGGGCTTCGACGAAACTGAAGTTGATCGTCTCCTGATAGCCCAATGCGGCCAGACGCTGCCGCACGGCGGAACCGCTGCGCTGT
Source organism: Variovorax sp. 05L425 (assembly GCF_056397705.1). Taxonomy (NCBI): domain Bacteria; kingdom Pseudomonadati; phylum Pseudomonadota; class Betaproteobacteria; order Burkholderiales; family Comamonadaceae; genus Variovorax; species Variovorax sp. 05L425. The sequence continues at coordinate 124,067 of NZ_JBFTNY010000002.1, forward strand.
GCCTCGGGCCGTGCGCGGGCGGTGATCGGTGCCAGCGGCGGCGTTGTGGGAAGGTTGTTGTAGCCGATGAGGCGAGCGACCTCTTCGATCAAGTCTTCCTCAATCAGCAGATCGAAACGGTGCGGCGGCGGCGTGACGATCAATGTGCCGTCACCTTCCTCCATTGGCAGAGCAAGGCGGCGCAAGGCACCCGCGCATTGCGCTTGCGTGAGCGGCATGCCGATCACCCGCGCCGCGCGCGCTGTGCGCAGGGTCACAGGCTTGGCTTCCGGCAGACGCAAGATCTGGTCATCGATCGGACCGGCTTCGCCGCCGCAGATGTCGGTGACCAACTGCGTGATCCGTTCGATGATCTGCACCGTGCGGCTCGGGTCCACGCCCCGCTCGAAACGATGACCCGCGTCGGTCGAGAAATTGAACCTACGCGAACGCCCCTGAATGCTCTCAGGCCACCAGAAGGCGGCTTCGAGATAGATGTTGCGCGTATCGTCCGATACGGCCGTCGCATCACCGCCCATGATGCCGGCGAGCGACTCGACCTCGCGCTCGTCGGCGATGACGCCGACTTTCTCGTCGACTGTGACGGTATTTCCGTTGAGCAACTTCAGTTGCTCGCCCGGCTTGCCCCAGCGCACGGTCAGTCCGCCGTGAATCTTGTCCAGGTCGAAGATGTGGGTCGGCTGCCCGTACTCGAACATCACGTAGTTCGAAATGTCGACCAGCGGCGAGACGCTGCGCTGCCCGCAACGGGCCAGCCGGTCGACCATCCATGCGGGAGTGGTGACCTTGGTATCGACGCCGCGGACGACGCGACCGGAGAAACGGCCGCACAGTTCGGGCGCCTCGATCTTGACGGCGAGCTTGTCGGAGACGGTTGCTGCCGCAGGTGCGATCATCGGCGTCTTGAGCGGTGCACCCGTCAAGGCAGCCAGTTCGCGCGCAATGCCGTAGACGCTGAGGCCATGCGCAAGATTTGGCGTCAACTTGAGCGTGAGCAACGCATCGTCAAGCTTCAAGACCTCGCGCACGTCGGTGCCCACCGGGGCATCCGCCGCCAATTCAAGCAGGCCGCCGTGGTCTTCGTTGAGCTTCAATTCGCGGGCCGAGCACAGCATGCCCTGGCTCTCGACGCCGCGCAGCTGGCCGAGCTTGATGAGAAAAGGCTTTCCATCTTCGCCCGGCGGGAGCTCGGCCCCGACCAGCGCCAATGGCACCTTGATGCCGACGCGGGCGTTGGGTGCGCCGCAAACAATGTTCAGCAGGGCACCCTGCCCGGCATCGACCTGGCAAACGCGCAGCCGGTCGGCGTTCGGGTGCTGAACCGCTTCCTTGATCTCGCCGACAACGACCTTGGTGAAAGGCGGCGCGGCGGGCCGACGTTCTTCAACCTCGAAGCCGCCCATCGTGAGCGTCTCGGCCAGTTCGGCGCTACTGAGCGGCGGGTTGCAGAACTCGCGCAACCAGGACTCGGGAAATTGCATCTCGTCGTTCTCGTTCTGTTTACTGGAATTGGCGCAAGAAGCGCAGGTCGCCGTCGAAGAAATGGCGCAGGTCGTTGACGCCGTATCGCAGCATCGTCAGTCGATCGGGCCCCATCCCGAAGGCGAAACCGATGTAGCGCTCGGGGTCCAGACCCATGTTGCGAACGACGTTCGGATGCACTTGCCCCGACCCTGCGACTTCGAGCCACCGGCCGGCGAGCGGACCGCTCTGGAACTGGATATCGATCTCGGCACTGGGCTCGGTGAATGGAAAGAAGCTGGGCCGGAAACGCAGCACCAGATCGTCGCTCTCGAAGAAGGTGCGGCAGAAATCCGTGAATACGACCTTGAGATCCTTGAAGCTCACGTTCTCACCGAGCCACAGGCCCTCGCACTGGTGGAACATGGGTGAGTGCGTCGCGTCGCTGTCGACGCGATAGGTGCGTCCGGGCGCAATCACGCGAATTTCGGGTGCCTTGATCGAGCCGGTGGCGTCCGCCGCTGCAGCCTCGAACTGCGCAGCGTATTTCTTGATGTGCTGATGCGCGTAGCGGACCTGCATCGGGCTCGTGTGCGGACGCAGGTTGTAGGGGATTCCGTCCTCACCGTTGATGTCGACATAAAACGTGTCCTGCATCGAACGGGCCGGATGGTTCGGCGGGTTGTTCAGCGAAGTGAAACTGTGCCAATCGCTTTCGATTTCAGGGCCGTCAGCGACGTCGAAGCCCATGCTCGAGAAGATCGCTTCGATGCGCTCCATGGTTCGACTGACGGGATGCAGACCGCCTGAGACGCGCTTGCGACCAGGCAAGGTCACGTCAAGCGCTTCGGCGCGGAGTTGCAATGCGAGTTCCTCGTCGGCGAGTTGCTGACGACGCTCAGCCAGAGCAGCCTCGATGGCCTGTTTGGCGACGTTGATCGCAGCACCACGAGATTTCTTCTCGTCAACGCTCAACGCAGCCATTCCTTTCATCAGCTCGGTGATGCGGCCAGCTTTGCCGAGAAATTGCGCCTTGGCGTTCTCCAGTTCGGCCGGAGCCGTCGCTTCGGCAAAGGTTGCGCGTGCGGTGTCGACCAGGGAGTCCAACTCGTTCATGAGGAATTCTTGGAGGGTGAAAGAGAAACAGGCCGGGGAACGACGAAAAAAGGGCTGGTGCCCTTTCAAGCGCCAGCCCTTATGCCGTGGGCGCAGGCCGCCATCATGGACGGTGACCTGCTGTGCGGAATCAAGCTGCCAGCTTGGCCTTGACCTGCTCCACGATGCCGGCAAAAGCGGCCTTGTCGTGCACGGCGATATCGGCGAGGACCTTGCGGTCGATTTCGATACCGGCCTTGCGGATGCCGTTGGCGAACTGGCTGTAAGTGAGGCCCAGTTCACGCGAAGCGGCGTTGATACGCGCAATCCACAGTTGGCGGAACACGCGCTTCTTGGTCCGACGGTCACGGTAGGCATATTGGCCAGCCTTCATCACCGCCTGCTTGGCGATGCGGAAGACATTGCCGCGGCGACCACGGAAACCCTTGGCGAGTGCGAGAACCTTCTTGTGGCGGGCGCGAGCCGTTACACCACGTTTGACGCGAGGCATGTGTGTACTCCTTGTTCGTCTGGGTTAGATGCCGCTGCCGGGCAACATAGCGGCCATTGAAACCATGTTGGTCTCATGCACTGCCGTTGCACCACGCAGGTGACGCTTGTTCTTGGTGGTCTTCTTCGTCAGGATGTGACGCTTGAAGGCTTGACCGCGCTTGACGGTGCCACCTGGACGAACGCGGAAGCGCTTTTTCGCGCTGCTCTTGGTCTTCATTTTGGGCATGTAAATGCTCCTTTTGTTTGTGCTCGTGAGGCGCCGCGGATACTCCGCGGGCTTGTTGGCCCCGAGACACTTCTACGTCCCGCCTCGCCTGTACCCTCAAGGTGCTGGCAAAGACGAAATCCCTTCAAAAACTTCTTGCGACTCGCAGTGAAGCCTATGCTGCGGCAGGTGCCGTCGTCGGCTCTGTCGCAGGCTTTGCCGCTCCGCCCGCCTTCTTGCGGCCCGGGGCGATCATCATGATCATCTGCCGGCCTTCCAACTTCGGGAACTGCTCGACGAGGATCAGATCGCCAAGCTCATCGCGAATGCGCTGCAACAGCGCCAAGCCAAGTTCCTGGTGCGTGATTTCCCGACCGCGGAAGCGAAGCGTGATCTTGCACTTGTCACCGTCTTCCAGGAAGCGACGGATGTTGCGCATCTTGATGTTGTAGTCGCCGTCGTCGGTTCCCGGGCGGAATTTGATTTCCTTGACCTCGATGACCTTCTGCTTCGATTTCGCTTCGGCCGCCTTCTTCTGCTCGTGGTATTTGAACTTGCCGTACTCGATCAGACGGCAAACCGGCGGATTGGCCGCTGCGACGACTTCCACCAAATCCACATCCTGCTCGCCGGCAAGGCGCAACGCCTCGGCAAGACTCACGACACCCAATTGCTCGTTGTCGGGCCCGATCAGGCGGACTTCCGGGGCCATGATTTCCCGGTTCAGGCGGTGTTGGCGTTCCTCGCGGTGGCGGCGGTCGCGAAATGCAGTAGCGATGGTCAGAATCCTTTAAACAAATTGCTACAGAATGTAGCGATTGCCGTAGAGTTCACGCCCACAAGCAGCCTGATCGAAAAAATCAGCCTTTGAACTCTTTCCAATTCAAAGCTTGTGTTGGATGTCGTGAGCGATCTTTTGGGAGAACGCCTCTACCGACATGGCACCGAGATCAAGATTACCTCGGGCGCGCACTGCGACGGCTCCTGCTTCCTTCTCCTTGTCGCCTACGACCAGGATGTATGGGAGCTTTTGCAACGAATGCTTCCGTATTTTATACGTAATCTTCTCGTTGTGCAGATCAAGCGAAACTCTAAGCCCTTGATCTAGCAGCGTTTTCGCAACTTGAGACGCGTACTCCGCTTGTCCCTCGCTGATATTGAGGACTGCGACCTGTACCGGTGCGAGCCAGGCTGGCAATGCGCCCGCATGGTGTTCGATCAGCATGCCAATGAAACGCTCCAGGCTCCCGACGATCGCGCGATGAAGCATCACCGGATAGGCCCGCTCACTCGTCTCCGTCACATACTCCCCGCCGAGGCGCTCGGCCGTGTTGAAGTCGACCTGCATCGTTCCGCACTGCCATTGCCGCCCGATGGCGTCCTTGAGCGTGTACTCGATCTTCGGCCCGTAGAACGCACCTTCGCCAGGCGAAATGACGAAGTCCACGCCTGAGCGACGCAGCGCTTCCATGACTGCAAACTCTGCCTTGTCCCATAACTCGTCCGAACCGACGCGGTTGTCGGGCCGCGTCGCGACCTTGTAGAGAATGTCCGTGAAGCCGAAGTCCGCATAGACCTTCTGCAGTTGCGCCGTATACGCGACGCACTCCTCGAGGATCTGGTCCTCCGTGCAGAAGACGTGACCATCGTCCTGCGTGAACCCGCGTACACGCATGATGCCGTGCAACGCACCGCTCGGCTCGTTGCGATGGCATTGACCGAACTCGCCGTAGCGCAGCGGCAGATCGCGGTAGCTCCGCAGGTCAGACTTGAAGATGAGCACATGACCGGGGCAGTTCATCGGCTTGAGCGCGTACTCGCGCTTCTCCGATTCCGTCGTGAACATGTTTTCGCGGTAGTTCTGCCAGTGGCCCGTTTTCTCCCACAGGCTCTTGTCCAGGATTTGCGGTCCCTTGACCTCCTGGTAGCCCGTGTCGCGGTACACCCGGCGCATGTACTGCTCGACTTGCTGCCAAATGGCCCAGCCCTTCGGATGCCAGAACACCACCCCTGGCGCCGCCTCATCGATGTGGAACAGGTCGAGCTCCTTTCCGAGGCGGCGATGGTCGCGTTTCTCGGCTTCCTCGATGCGGCGGATGTAGTCGTCGAGTTGCTTCTTGTCGGCCCAAGCTGTCCCGTAGATGCGCTGCAGTTGCTCGTTCTTCGCATCGCCGCGCCAATAGGCACCGGCGAGCTTCGTCAGCTTGAAGACCTTGAGGAATCGCGTGTTGGGCACGTGCGGGCCGCGGCACATGTCGACGTACTCCTGGTGGTAGTACAAGCCCATCGCCTTCTCGTCAGGCATGTCTTCCACCAGCCGCAGCTTGTAGTCCTCACCGCGGGACTTGAACACCGAGATGACTTCATCGCGCGGCGTCATCTTCTTGATCACGTCGTAGTCCTGCGCGATCAGTTGCCGCATGCGCGCCTCGATCGCTTCCATGTCTTCCGGCGTGAAGGGGCGCTCGTAGGAGATGTCGTAATAGAAGCCCTCATCGATGACCGGGCCAATCACCATCTTCGCCGTCGGATAGAGCTGCTTCACTGCATGGCCGACGAGGTGGGCCGTCGAGTGCCGGATGATCTCCAGTCCTTCTTCGTCTTTCGGCGTGATGATCTGCAACTTTGCGTCATGGTCGATCACGTCGCTCGCATCGACCAGACGGCCGTCGACCTTGCCGGCGAGGGTCATCTTCGCAAGCCCGGGACCGATGGATTTGGCGACGTCGGCCACCGAAACCGGGCCAGGGAACTCGCGGCGCGAGTTGTCGGGGAGCGTGATCTGGATCATGAAAAAACCTCGGCGAAAAACAAAAAGCGCGGTCCTGGACCGCGCTTGGCTTGGTTGATGTGCCGGAGATTTCCGGCATGCGCGGCCTACCGGCCTCTTCCCTGAAGGAAAAGGCCGCTGATTCCTTGCGGCGTAGTTCGCGGTGTCATAACCAAAATGCCTTTCTCGCTCTTGTTGGTGCTGGACGAAGCTGGTGATTCTATCCTCGGCAACTCAGGATGCGGGGGCCGCGTTCTTGAGCCCGAGTACGTCGATCGACTCGATGGACGGAGCCTTGGCGAAGAGGTCCGGCGCCTTCGCCATGAGCGCCTTCGCGATCGGTCCGCTGAGATGCGCCTGCCGGCCGGCCTCGTCTTCGAATGCGTCGAAGATGCCGAAGGTCGTGGGGGAAAGTCGCAGAGCGAACCAGATCGGCGTCGTCTTCTCATCGCGAGCCATCGCCAGTCCGGCCTCGAGGAACTGCTGGACTTCGGCCTCCTTGCCCGGCTTGGCTTCGAGACGGGCGAACAGTGCGTACTTGATCATGATGTGGGACTCCAGTGAATACGGCTGCGCGAGATTGCGCCGACCGACGAGCACTCTAGGCCTCTCGGCGGATCTGCCCTATTGGCATTTTTGACATCTTTGATATTGTTATTGCCATGAAGATTCATGTGCTCGCCCTGGATGGCGCGTTCGACACGGGCCTTGCCACGGTGCTGGATGTCTTTACCACTGCCAACGAACTGGCCGGGATGTTGGGAATCGGCGAAGCGCGCTTCGACGTCTCGGTCGTCGGTATGCGGAAGAGCGTACATACATCCCAAGGACTGCGCGTACCGGTCAAGTCGCTCGCCGAGTGCGGTGATCCGGACTGGTTCGTCATTCCCGCCATCGGCGAGAAGATGGCAGAAGGTCTCCAGGTCGCGCTGCGCCGCCGAGACATCGCGGATGCTGCAGCCATCTTGCGCAAAAAATTCGAGCGTGGAACACGATTCGCGGCCGCGTGCATCGGCACCTTTGTCCTGGCCGAATCCGGCCTTCTCGATCACCAGCGAGCAACGACCACCTGGTGGCTGTCGTCGTTGTTCCGCCAGCGCTACCCGACGGTGCGGCTCGACGAATCGCACATGCTCGTGAGTTCCGGCGCCTTCGTGACCGCCGGAGCCGCGTTGAGCCATGTAGACATGGCGCTGTTTCTCGTGCGCCAGGCGAGTCCTGAACTTGCCGCAATGGTCGCGAAATACCTCATCGTCGACTCCCGCCCTTCACAATCGGCCTACGTCATCACGGACCACCTGAGTCATTCGGACCCGACCGTCGAACGCTTCGAGCGCTGGGCGCGCGGGCGTCTCGCTGATGGGTTTTCGCTCGACGACGCAGCCTCCGCCGCCGGAACGAGCAAGCGCACTCTGGCGCGCCGGATGCGGCAGGTGCTCGGCAAATCGCCGCTTTCCTACTTCCAGGATCTGCGCGTCGAGCGCGCCGTGCACCTGCTGAAGACGAGCGACAAGAGCCTCGAACAGATCGCGACCCTGGTGGGATACGCCGAAGGCGTGACGCTGCGCGCGCTGCTACGCCAACGTCTCGGCCGCGGCGTGCGCGACCTTCGCACGATCGAGTAACGGCACATGCAGACGAAAAAAATCCCCGCGGATCGCTCACGCGGGGACTTGCTTGGGGTCGATTCAGATCAGTGGAACTGCTCTTCTTCGGTCGAACCGGTCAGCGCCTTCACGCTGGAAGAGCCGCCCTGGATCACGGTCGTCACGTCGTCGAAGTAGCCCGCGCCGACTTCCTGCTGGTGCGAGACGAAGGTATAGCCCTGCTCGCGCGCCGCGAATTCCGGCTCCTGGACCATTTCGACGTAGTGCTTCATGCCTTCGCCGTTCGCATAGGCATGCGCGAACTTGAAGGTGTTGTACCAGTTGATGTGGATGCCAGCGAGCGTGATGAACTGGTACTTGTACCCCAGCGCCGAGAGTTCGTCCTGGAACGCGGCGATGGTCTTGTCGTCGAGGTTCTTCCTCCAGTTGAAGGAAGGCGAGCAGTTGTACGACAGCAGCTTGCCGGGGCTCGCGGCATGCACGGCCTGGGCGAACTCGCGTGCAAAACCGAGGTCAGGCGTACCGGTCTCGCACCACACGAGGTCGGCATAGGGCGCGTAGGCGACGCCACGGCTGATGGCTTGCTCGAGGCCATTCTTCACGCGATAGAAACCTTCCTGGGTGCGCTCGCCGGTGAGGAAGGGCTTGTCGTTGGCGTCGTGATCGGACGTGATCAGGTTGGCTGCTTCGGCGTCCGTACGGGCCAGCACGATGGTCGAAACGCCCATCACGTCGGCAGCGAAACGCGCCGAGATCAGCTTCTCGCAAGCTTCCTGGGTCGGAACCAGCACCTTGCCGCCCATGTGGCCGCACTTCTTCACTGCGGCGAGCTGGTCTTCGAAGTGGACGCCGGCGGCGCCCGCTGCGACCATGTTCTTCATCAGTTCGAAAGCGTTGAGCACGCCGCCGAAGCCGGCTTCCGCGTCAGCCACGATCGGCAGGAAGTAGTCGATGAACTCCTTGTCGCCGGGATTGACGCCACGCGACCATTGGATCTCGTCGGCGCGCTTGAAGGTGTTGTTGATCCGGCGCACCATGGTCGGCACCGAGTCGTACGCATAGAGCGACTGGTCCGGATACATGGTTTCCGAGGTGTTGCCATCGGCGGCGACTTGCCAGCCCGACAGATAGACGGCCTCGAGGCCGGCCTTTGCCTGCTGCATGGCCTGGCCGGCGGAGATGGCGCCGAAGGCGTTCACGTAGCCTTTCTTGGCGCCGCCGTTGATCTTCTCCCACAGCTTCTCGGCACCGCGGCGAGCCAGCGTGTGTTCGATCGGCAGCGAGCCGCGCAGGCGCACCACGTCTGCTGCGCTGTAACCGCGCTTGACGCCCTTCCAGCGGGGGTTGGTCGCCCAGTCTTTTTCGAGGGCGGCAATTTGCTGTTCGCGGCTGAGTTGTTCGGTAAGGGTCTGTGGCATGGTCACTCCGAGGGTTGATTAAGAGGGGGGCGCTTTCGCTGCCGTTGGGACCCACTGTACGTCAAGGTCTCCACTCTTATGTCTTATAGAAGACATATATTTGATCCAGCAAAATCAATGACTTACAGATTTTTTTCTCAATGCGAAATTATTTTTCTTGTATTGAGAAAAAATATTGCAGCGCAACACTTGGTCATTCCACCATGCGCAATCGATTTTTCGCGCATGAAAACATCGAAAGCGATCAACGCCCGAACCAATCCCCGCTCGCAATCACTGACCTCCCCGCAATGCGCTTGGGATGGATCTCATAGACGAGGCAAGGCAGTTGGCGTCCACCTGCCTCGACGAGGACTTCGCGCCTGACGTACTCGCCCGTGTCGTCCGACCGCACCTCCTCGAGCACATCCAATTGAGCTTCGAGGGCGGCCGTGATCCGATAAATCTCCCCCTTCACCCTCCCATCCCCGCCCAGCACTGCACCGGGATAGGCACCGAGGTCATACAGCGTGCCCGCGATTCGCGCATCCGCCACTCGCTCGGGCGCCGGCGTGAAGCGTGCGATGTCATTGCGGCCTCCGGCCCGGAGCGTGCCGTAGACGAACACGTAGCGAGAACTCGTGGCGGAATGCGGCATCATCGAATCAATCCTCTCTACGCCCTCCAGTCTATTGAACACCGCACTCCCGGCACCTCGCCGTCTTGTTGCCTACGGCTGCCTGGCCTTGAGCATGTCGCTCGTAGGCAGCTACGTCGCCCTCTCGAAACCGCTGGTCACTGCATTTCCTGTGCTGCTGCTCGCATGGATGCGCTTCGGCATCGCGGCGCTTGCCATGCCTCACTGGCTCCGGCGGCCTTCGGACGAGCCGCCCATGACGCGGCATACGCGCGGACTGGTCTTCCTCGAGTCGTTCCTGGGCAACTTCATGTTCTCGATCTGCATGCTCTTCGGTGTCAGCCTGACGAGCGCGGTGTCGGCCGGCGTCATCATGGCTTCGATTCCGGCCGTGGTCGCGATCGGCAGTTGGATGTTTCTGCGCGAACGCATCACCGTGCGGATCGGACTGGCGATCGCATGCGCGGCCTTCGGCATCGGACTGCTTGCGCTCGCGCCAGCGCAGGCCACGGCGCATGCGACCAACGCGTCGCCTGCCAGCATGCGGTGGCTTGGCAATTTGCTCGTCTTCTCTGCGGTGGTGTGCGAGGCCTCCTATGCAGTGATCGGCAAATCGCTGACGGGTCGCCTCGGGCCCAAGCGGATTTCGTCGCTGATCAACCTCTGGGGATTTGCACTCTCGACGCCGTTCGGGATCTGGTTCGCGCTGCACTTCGACTTCGGCGCAGTCTCCTTTGGCATCTGGGGCCTGCTGATCGTCTATGCACTCGCGGCGAGCATCTGGACCGTTTGGCTCTGGATGACGGGCCTCAAAGGCGTCCCCGCGTCGCAGGCAGGCGTCTTCACCGTGATGCTTCCGGTGAGCGCGGCGGTCGTCGGCGTGGTCGTACTCGGAGAGGATCTGTCGATGCCGCAAGTCGTCGCATTCGCGCTTGCACTGCTCGGCGTGGTGCTCGCGACTTGGCCATCGCGTCGCGCCTGAAAGCATCTGTTGGCACCTCCTAGGGGAAACCACTGCGCTTCTCCCTCTGAAAAAACAACAACTCCCAATGAAAAAACCCCTTTTTCCCTTGGAAACGCGTTTCTTCTCCTTTAGCATCCGCAATGCCGATGGAGACACCGCTTTTCATTGGTGAAAGTGTCCAACCAAAAAAGGAAATCAACCATGGCAACTGCAAAGAAGGCTCCGGCCAAGAAAGCGCCGGCAAAGAAGGCTGCTCCTGCAAAGAAGGCAGCCGCACCGGCAAAGAAGGCTGCTCCTGCGAAGAAGGCAGCACCCGCCAAGAAGGCGGCTCCGGCCAAGAAGGCTGCTGCAAAGAAGGCTCCCGCGAAGAAGCGCACTCCCAACGCTGCGTTCATGAAGGCACTGACCCCCAGCCCGGCGCTCGCCGCCGTGGTCGGCTCGACGCCTCTGCCGCGCACCGCTGTCGTGAGCAAGCTGTGGGACTACATCAAGAAGAACAACCTTCAAGACAAGGCCAACAAGCGCAACATCAACGCCGACGCAAAGCTGAAGGAAATCTTCGGCAAGTCGCAAGTTTCGATGTTCGAACTGGCTGCGTTGATCGGCAAGCACGTCAAGTAAAGAAGCTTCTCGGGCGCCTCGCGCGCTTGAATAAAAAAGCCGGCATCCGCCGGCTTTTTTTTCGTGTACGCGGAGGGACTCACCCCCTGGCCTGCGCGGCCTTTCTGATCGCACTCAACGTGCCACGCGTGGTGATCACCTCAGGATCCAGCGGGATCTCGATCAGCGTGCCCGTATCGGCCGCCAACGCGCGCATCAACGCACCCTCGAACTGCGCAGTTTCCGTCACGCGTTCCGCCGCGTAGCCGTAGGCTTTGGCCAGCGCGCAGAAGTCCGGGTTGCGCAATTCGGTGCCGCTCACCTTGGCGGGATATTCGCGCTCCTGGTGCATGCGGATCGTGCCGAACATGCCGTTGTTGAGCAGAACGATGATGCTCTTGGCACCGTGCTGCGAAGCCGTGGCGAGCTCCTGCCCGGTCATGAGGAAATCGCCGTCGCCGGCGATCGTGAAAGCAACGCGGCCCGTCGCGAGGTTCGCAGCAATGCCGGCGGGCACGCCGTAGCCCATCGCCCCGCTGGTGGGCGCCAGCTGCGTCTTGGCGCCCTTTGCGAGCCCGTGATAGCGGAAGTAGCGATGCACCCAGCTCGCGAAGTTGCCCGCGCCGTTGGTGATCGCGGTGTCCGGCGGCAAGTGCTTCTGGAGCAGCCTGACGACGGTCACCATGTCGACGGCACCGCGCGGCGAGTCGGCCGGCAGGCCCGCGAGCGGCTGCGGCTCCAGGTTCGCGATGTAGTCGGCATGCGCTGCAACGGTCCAGGCCTCCCAAGGCAGTTCGGTCGGAGCGTTCAACACTTCCAGGCTGCGTGCGGCCGAACTCATGCCGGCGTTGATCGCCAGGTCGGCCTGATAGACGCGATTGAGCTCTTCCGCGCTGGCGTGAATGTGCACCAGGGTTTGCTTCGGCTTCGGCGCTTCGAGCAGCGTGTAGCCGCTGGTCGTCATCTCGCCGAGTCGCGGACCTATCGCGAGGATGAGATCGCTTTGCCGGACCCGATCGGCGAGCTTGTGGTTGATCGCGATGCCCACGTCGCCCGCATACAGCGGATGGTGGTTGTCAAAAGTGTCCTGGAAGCGGAACGCGTTGGCGACGGGCAGTCTCCAGTTCTCCGCGAAGCGCTGCAGCGCCTGGGCGGCCTGCGTTGTCCAGCCGCCGCCTCCGGCGATCACAAGCGGGCGCTGGGACTTCAACAGCAACTCGCGCAGAGTCCGCAAGGCTCCAGGGTCGCTCCAGGGCTCCACCGCCTCCACGCGCCGCAGGGGTCGCGCGGCAGTGGTTTTGCGCAACATGTCCTCAGGCAACACGACCACGACCGGGCCGGGACGCCCGTTCATCGCTGTCGCGAAGGCCCGTGCCACGTATTCGGGAATGCGTTCGGCATCGTCGATCCGCTCCACGCGCTTGGCGAAACCCTTGGTGCTGGGCCCGAAGAAGCTACCGTAGTCGACCTCCTGGAACGCCTCACGATCGCGGAAATCGCTGCCAACGTCGCCGACGAAGAGCACCATCGGTGTCGAGTCCTGGAACGCGTTGTGCACGCCGATCGATGCGTTGGTCGCTCCCGGCCCGCGCGTGACGAAACACACGCCCGGCCTTCCGGTGAGCTTGCCGTGCGCCTCCGCCATGAAGGCCGCGCCGCCTTCCTGACGATTCACGATGAATCGAATGCGCTCGCCGTAAGCATGAAAGCCGTCAAGCACGGCCAGGAAGCTTTCTCCAGGAACGCCAAAGGCCAGTTCGACCCCCTGCTCGACGAGGCACTCGACAATCAGGTGGCCCGCGGGTTGTGATGAGCTCATTTGCGACACGCCTCTTTTGCTGCAACAAGGTTGCGCGAATTATCCGCGCGCAACGCGCCGGCTTGCCTTAATTCCCCAATTGGTTAAATTCGTCGCATGCGCCCGAAAGCCAGACACCACGCGCCCCATGAGCCACGTTCACGCGACGCCGACCGATCGCAGCAGGCCATCCTTGCATCGGCTCGCGACGAATTCGCCCAACACGGCCTCACCGGTGCGCGCATGGACAGCATTGCCGAGCGCGCAGGCCTGAACAAGCGGCTGATCTACTACTACTTCGGCAGCAAGGACGACCTCTTCCTGGCCGTGCTCGAAGGCACCTACGCCGACATCCGTCAGGCCGAACAGCGCTTGCACCTCGACGAGATCGAACCGGTCGAGGCGATCCGTCGGTTGATCTCGTTCACCTGGCACTACTACCTGGAGCATCCGGAGTTCATTACGCTGCTCAACAGCGAAAACCTCCATCGCGCCGAGCATCTCAAGCGCTCCGACCGCATCCAGGAGATGAACTCGCCGCTCGTCCAACTGCTCGACAACGTGCTGGAACGCGGCAAGCGCGACAACCTGTTCCGGGCGGGGGTCGATCCGGTGCAGCTCTACATCTCTATCGCCTCGCTCTGCTACTTCTACCTGTCGAACAACGACACGCTGTCGGCCGTCTTCGGCCGCAATCTGCGCGCCCCCAAAGCGATGGCGCAACGCCTTTCGCACATGACCGATCTGGTGCTCGGCTACGTTCTGCGCTGATACGGGTATCTCCTAGGCACGCGCTCGTTGCGCCGTCGCAAGTGGCTTCCTAGAATTGTTAATTCACTTATCGGTGAATTGAAAGCGCGGCTCGGCCGCCAGTGCCACAGGCTCCACGGCTCAACACACATCCTTGTCGATGCTTCGCAACCTTCTCCTCTCACCTGCGCTTCGGCCCTTTCTGCTCATCCTGATGCTGCTGGTGCTATGGGACCTCGCGATCCGCCTCTTCAAGGTCCCGGCCTACCTGATCCCTCCGCCGATTCAGGTCGTGCAGCAATTGATCGCCGAGTGGCCGCGCCTCATTGCCGAAAGCTGGAAGACCACGCTCGCCACGCTCGGCGGCTTTGCCTTGACGATCGTGATCGGCATCCCGATCGCGATGGTGATCGCCTACTCGCGGCTGGTGGAGTCCTACGTCTACCCGTTGCTGGTGTTCTCGCAGAGCATTCCGAAGGTCGCGATCGCGCCGCTGTTCGTCGTGTGGTTCGGCTTCGGCATCTTCCCGAAGGTCATCTCGGCCTTTCTGCTGGGCTTCTTCCCGGTGGTGGTATCGACCGTGATGGGTTTCAAGTCGGTCGAACCCGACATGCTGGACCTGGCCCGCTCCATGGGTGCGTCCCGCCTGCAGACTTTCTTCAAGATCAGCCTGCCGCAGGCGATGCCCGCGATCTTCAGCGGCCTCAAGGTGTCGGTCACGCTCGCCGTCGTCGGCGCGGTGGTCGGCGAATTCGTCGGCTCCAACTCGGGCATCGGCTATGTGCTGCAGGTTGCCAACGGCAACTTCGACCTGCCGTTGATGTTCGCCGCGCTGGTCGTGTTGTCGAGCATCGGCGTGATTCTTTTCGTGGCCGTCGATCTGGTCGAGCGGCTGATGATTCCGTGGCATGCCTCGCAGCGCCACGCCCAGTGAGTTCCATTGCAACCACTCTTCCCAGGAGACAACCATGAAGAAGATGCTCACCTCCCTCGTCGCCGGCGCCACCGCGGCGCTGGTCCTCGCCTTGACCCCTGCGCATGCGCAGAACAAGCCGCAGGACAAGGTCACGCTGATGCTCAACTGGTATCTCTACAGCGAGCACGCGCCGTTCTTCCTCGGCAAGGAGCGCGGCTACTACGCGGAAGAAGGCATCGACCTGGACATCCAGGAAGGCCGCGGTTCGGCCGTCACCGCGCAGGCCGTGGCCGCCAAGTCCGCGACCTTCGGCTACATCGACGTCACGACGATGATCAAGGCCGCCGCCAAAGGCGCGCCGCTGAAGTCGACCGGCGTGCTGTTCCAAGTCAGCCCGATGTCGGTCATGGGCTTCTCCGAGAAGAACATCAAGACGCCGAAGGACATCATCGGCAAGACCGTCGCCACCACGCCGGGCGACTCGATGTCGCAGATGTGGCCCCTCTTCCTGAAGGTCAACAACATCCAGCCGGACCAGGTCAAGATCGTGTCGGGTGATGCGCAGACCAAGCTCAACGCCGTGACCACCGGCCAGGCCGACTTGCTGCTCGGTTACGTGATGGACCAGGCCATCAAGCTCCAGGATGCCACCGGCAAGCCCGTCACGCCGATCCGGTTCGCCGATTCGGGTGTCAACCAGATCAGTTCCGGGATCATCGTCAACAAGAACCTGCTGACCGAGAACCCCGACCTCGTGAAGCGCTTCATGCGTGCCTCCACGCGCGCTGCCGAAGACGCCGAGAAAGATCCCGCCGCAGCCGTCGACGCCATGCTCAAGGCCAACCCGAAGGCCGGCGTGCGCGACACGCTCATCATCGGCATGAAGCAGAGCGTCGCGCTTTATCACACCAAGGACACGGCGAACCAGCGCCCCTACCGGGTCGCAATGAAGAACGTCAACGACTCGCTCGACCTGCTCGTGCAGTACGGCGGCATGGATGCAGCCACGCGCGGCAAGCCCGAAGACTATGTGACGCTCGACTTCCTGCCGTAGCCAGTTCACCCCAAAAAGCAGGTTCACTCCCAGGCTGCGCACTTACTCTGCCTTTTCCAAGATTCATGACTCCTGATGTTCTGATCGAAGCGCGCGGCGTCTCGAAGATCTACCAAAGCAAGGACGGCCCGGTCGAATCGCTGAAGCCTCTGGACTTCTCGATTCGCGAAGGGGAGTTCGTCTCCGTGGTCGGGCCGTCCGGCTGCGGCAAGAGCACGCTGCTGAAGATGGTGGCAGGGCTGCTGCCGATCAGCGGTGGGACGCTCTCGCTCGCAGGCCGCCCGATCAAGGGGCCGCAGAAGGACGTGGGCATCGTCTTCCAGAGCGCGGTGCTTCTGGCGTGGCGCAGCGTCGAAGACAACATCCTCCTGCAGGCGGAGATCCGGCATCTGCCGAAGGCCGCGGCACGCGAGCGCGCGCGTGAACTAATGAAGATGGCCGGGCTCACCGGATTCGAGAACAAGTACCCCTGGCAGCTCTCCGGCGGCATGCAGCAGCGCGCATCGATCTGCCGCGCACTGCTGCACGATCCCTCCGTGCTGCTGATGGACGAGCCCTTTGGTGCGCTCGACGCGATGACGCGCGAGAAGATGAATCTCGAACTCCAGCGCATCTGGTCCGCCTCGAAGAAGACGGTGCTGCTGATCACGCACAGCATCCCCGAAGCGATCTTTCTCTCTGACCGCGTGATCGTGATGACCGAGCGTCCTGGCTCGATTGCCGCGATCTACGACATCGACCTGCCGCGCCCACGCCCGTTGGACGTGATGGGCACCGAGCGCTTTGCCGCCTACGCCCGCACCTTGCGCGCGCATTTCTTCGCGCAAGGCCACCTGGACGCGCACTGAGCCTTCGCCGTGCCTGCCGCGACCCTCTCCTCCTCGCCGCCCGTGCGCGTGCTGGCCGTTGAATTTGGGGTTCGGCCGATGACGCTTCGGCTGCCGTTCAAGTTTGGCGCGGTGACACTCACGCGTTGTCCGCAGGTGTTTGTGCGCGCCACAGTCGACTGCGGCGCGCACGGCACGACCGAGGGCTCTGCGGCAGAGCTGATGGTGCCGCGCTGGTTCGACAAACGGCCGGACCAGACCCAGGCGGACAACGTCCTTCACCTTCGGCAGGCACTGGAAGCCACCGCCGATGCCTACACGGCAGCCGAGGCAGCTCCTGCATTCGCGCTTTTCGCTCGGCACTATGAATCCTTGATGGCACGCGGCGCGGCGTTGGGTCATACGGCACTCTCGACCGCCTTCGGCCAAGCCGTGATGGACCGTGCAGTCCTCGACGCGCTATGTCGCGCGACGCAGGTGTCGGTCTACACCGCGATGCAGCGCAACATGGTCGGCATCGCCGACACGCCGCTGATGGATGACCTCCGCGGCTGGGACTGGAACGGCTGGCTCGCGAATCGCGCGCCTGCAGACCATCTGCAGGCACGCCATACCATCGGCATGCTCGATGTCCTCGAAGGCAATGCGGAGGACGCGGCGGGTCTGCCCGTCAGCCTGCCGGCCGTGGTGCGGCGCTATGGCCATCGCTACTTCAAGATCAAGCTGGGCGGCAATCCCGACGCAGATCTCCAGCGGCTCGACGCCGTGCTTGCGGCACTCGACACCATCGCGCCTAGCCATCGTTTCACCCTTGATGGCAACGAGCAATACGCCGATGCGCACGCACTGCGCGCACTCTGCGATGGCCTGCGTCTGTTGCCGCGGCTTGCCGCCAGACCCGAAGCGCTGCTCTATCTGGAACAACCCCTGCCGCGCGACGGCAGCATGGACCCGGCGCTGCGCGAATTGCGGACACCTGCGCCGCTCCTGCTCGACGAAGCGGATGGGACGCTCGACGCATTCCCCACCGGCCGTGCGCACGGATGGCGCGGTGTGTCGAGCAAGGCCTGCAAAGGCTTCTACAAGGCAGTCATCAATCGCGCACGTTGCGACCGATGGAATTCCATCAATGCTGTCGGACGCTATTTCATGTCCGCCGAGGACCTGACCTGCCAAGCCGGACTGGCGGTGCAGCAGGACCTGGTGCTCGCTTCGCTGCTCGGCCTGCAGCACTGTGAACGAAACGGCCACCACTACGTCGACGGCTTTGGAAGTGCGCCAGCAGTTGAGCAGGCCGCTTTCGCCGCCGCGCACGGCGACCTCTACGAAACCACCGCCGGCAGGCCTCGACTGGCCATCCGCGATGGCCGGATCGCGATCGGTTCACTGGCGCAGCCCGGCTTCGCCCACATGGCTGCACCCGATTTCGCCAGCCTGCAACCCCTCTCGCAAGCGTCCACATTCGTCTAGACGCCCGCGCTCGCCACTCACTTACAGCGGAGAACACCATGACAACACAACGACTCGGAATCATCATGCACGGCGTCACGGGGCGCATGGGCACGAACCAGCACCTGATCCGCTCCATCGTCGCCATCCGGGCACAAGGCGGCGTGACGCTGTCCAACGGCGACAAGGTCATGCCCGACCCGATCCTCATCGGACGCAACGCCGAGAAGATCGAAGCACTGGCCAAGGCCTACGGCATCGCGCGCTGGGGCACCGACCTTGACCGCGCGCTGGAGAACAAGGACGACACCATCTTCTTCGACGCAGGCACCACGCAGATGCGCCCCGCCCTGTTGGCCAAGGCCATCCGTGCCGGCAAGCACGTCTATTGCGAAAAGCCGATCGCGACCAACCTGAACGAAGCCGTCGAAATCGCCCGCCTTGCCGAAGGTTCCGGCCTCAAGCACGGCGCGGTGCAAGACAAGCTCTTCCTGCCCGGCTTGCGCAAGCTCGACATGCTGCGCCGCGCAGGCTTCTTCGGCCGCATGCTCTCGGTGCGGCTCGAATTCGGCTACTGGGTGTTCGAAGGCGACTTGCAACCCATCCAGCGCCCGTCGTGGAACTACCGCAAGGAAGATGGCGGCGGGATGATCCTGGACATGATGTGCCACTGGCGTTATGTGCTGGACAACCTGTTCGGCGAAGTCAAGTCCGTGTCCTGCCTCGGCACCACCCACATCCCGAAGCGCTGGGACGAAGAGGGCAAGCCCTACGAGGCCACCGCCGACGATGCGGCCTACGCGACCTGCCAGCTCAAGGGCCACAACAGCGAACCGGTGATCGCCCAGATCAACATGAGCTGGGTCACGCGCGTGCGGCGCGACGATCTTGTCACCTTCCATGTGGATGGCACCGACGGCTCGGCTGTCGCGGGCCTGTCGTCGTGCCGCGCACAATCGCGCGTTGCGACGCCGCGCCCCGTCTGGAACCCGGACGAGAAGCAGGCCATGAACTTCTTCGACCAATGGCAGGAGATTCCGGATTCGCAGGTCTACGACAACGGCTTCAAGATCCAGTGGGAACACTTCATCCGCCATGTCGTGGAAAACGCGCCCTACAAGTGGACGCTGCCGGAAGGCGCCAAGGGTGTGCAGCTTGTCGAGGCCGCGCTCGAAAGCTGGAAAGACCGCCGCTGGGTCGACGTGCCTGAGCTCAAGATCTGAGTCTTGCCATGGCCCTCGCACTCACCCTCCCCACGGCGAGCGGCTCGCTCGCGCCCTACGCGCTGCGCGGAAGCACGCCCGTCAAGCCGTCGGCGGGCGTCACGTTCGATCGCATCGCCTATTCGGCTGCGCACGTCGTGGCCGATCCCAAGGCATCCATCGACCCGTGGCTGCAATGCGCAGTCGACTGGGATGCCACCATCGACTACCGCCGCCGCCTTTGGGCGCTGGGTCTCGGCGTGGCCGAAGCGATGGACACCGCACAGCGGGGCATGGGTCTGGATTGGCCGACATCGCTCGAACTGATCCGTCGCTCGCTCGAAGCCGCGAAGCACGTGCCGGGCGCGCTGATCGCTTCCGGCTGCGGCACCGATCACCTGGACATCGACAAGGTCAAGACCACTGACGACGTCATCCGCGGCTACGAGGAGCAGATGGCCGCCATCGAGGCACTCGGCGGCAAGCTGATCGTGATGGCGAGCCGTGCGCTCGCCCGCGCCGCAAAAGGGCCGTCAGACTACGAGCGCGTCTACGACCGCATCCTCAGCCAGGCCAGGCAACCCGTCGTGCTGCATTGGCTCGGCGACATGTTCGACCCGGCGCTCACCGGCTACTGGGGCACGGCGGACATCGACCGCGCGATGGACACGGCGCTCGGCATCATTGCGGCGCATCCGGACAAGGTCGATGGCATCAAGATCTCCCTGCTCGACAAGGACAAGGAAATCGCGATGCGCCGCCGCCTGCCGCCGGGCGTTCGCATGTACACCGGCGACGACTTCAACTACGCCGAGCTGATCGCGGGCGACGGACACGGTAGCGAACCGACACACGGCAAGAGCGATGCGCTGCTCGGCATCTTCGACGCGATCGCGCCGGCCGCCAGCGCCGCGCTCGGCGAACTCGCGCTCGGCAACGTCGAGAAGTTCCATTCGATCCTCGGACCGACCGTGCCGCTGTCGCGTCACATCTTTGCGGCGCCGACGCGCTTCTACAAGACCGGCGTGGTCTTCATGGCATGGCTCAATGGCCATCAGAGCCATTTCACGATGGTCGGCGGACAGCAGAGCACGCGCTCCCTGCCGCATCTCGCTGAACTCTTCCGGCTGGCCGACGCGGCGAATCTGCTGGAGCAGCCGGAACTGGCGGTTCGGCGCATGAAGACACTGCTGGCCCTGCACGGTGTCGAAGGCTGAACAGCGATGCGCGATTTTTCGAAGAACCACGACTGGCTGTCGATCAACACGGCGACCATCCGCAAGCAGCACGGCGCCGAAATTCCGCTGGACCGGATCATCGACCAGTGCGCCGCTCGCGGCATCCGCGCCATCAGCCCCTGGCGCGATCAGGTCGCGGCCGTCGGGCTCGACAAGATCGCGAAGCGGCTCAAGGCGAACGGCATCGGGCTTTCGGGCTACTGCCGCGGCGGCTTCTTTCCGGCGCCCGACGCGGCGGGACGCCAAGCCGCACTCGACGACAACCGGCGCGCCATCGACGAGGCGAAGACGCTCGGCGCCCCCTGCCTCGTACTGGTCGTCGGCGGCCTCCCGGGTGCGCTCGAGGGCAAGGCACTCTACAAGGACATCGGTCGAGCGCGCAGCGAAGTGCGCGACGGCATCGCCGCCTCGCTCGAATACGCGCGCCAGGTCGGCATGCCGCTCGCCATAGAGCCCCTGCACCCAATGCAGGCCGCCGACCGCGCCTGCATCAACACGCTGGAGCACGCGCTCGATCTCTGCGATGAGCTCGACGCGGCGCGCTCAGGAATGCTCGGCGTGGCGGTGGACATCTATCACGTGTGGTGGGACCCCAAGCTCCAACAGCAAATCGCGCGCGCAGGCAAGCAACGCCTGCTGGCCTACCACGTATGCGACTGGCTCACGCCGACGCGTGATCTGCTGTCGGATCGCGGGATGATGGGCGACGGCGTGGTCGAACTGCGGAAGGTTCGGGGTTGGGTCGAGGCTGCCGGCTTTGAGGGATTCAGCGAAGTCGAGATCTTCTCGACGCTCGACTGGTGGCAACGCTCCGGCGATGAAACGCTGGATACCTGCATCCAGCGGCATCGCAGCGCAGTCTGAGCGGATCGCGCCGTTGCCTCAGAGTCGGCGCGCCTGCACCGGCTGGCGCGACCAGTAGACGCCGTCCAGACGATCGAGCCTCACTTCCCCTCCCGTCGAAGGCGCATGCACGAAACGGCCCTCTCCGACGTAGATGCCCGCGTGCGACGGCGTGGATGCGCCGAAGAGAACCAGATCGCCCGAGCGCAAGTCAGGCATGGCCACTGGGCGGCCGAAGCTGGCCATCCGCGCCACCGTCCGCGGCGTCGCCTGCCCCACGCTCTTTCGATAGACATAGCCGATGAGCCCGCTGCAATCGAAACCGCCCTCTGGCGTATTTCCGCCATAGCGATACGGCGTACCGACCAAGCCCAGCGCATGTACGGCGACGTCGTTCGATTGATCGGCGGTCAACAAGGCGGGGCCGCCGCCCGGCAACCTCCCCGGCGGGCTCGCGCAACCCAGCACCAAGAGGATGGCCCCCATCGACAAGAGCCGAAACAGCATGCGGGAACGCGCCATGGCATTAGGGGTATGAGACATCGGCCGCGAGCATGCCATAGGCATCGCCTGCCGTGGAGTCGCCATACGACTTTCTGCCGCTTGTGCTGCAATTCGGCACATGCCAGAACCGAGTCTCGACGCATTGCGACGCTATGCCGTGGCGCGCACCCTCTTCAAGCCGACCACGCTGCCAGGCGCGATCCGGCGCCTGGGCTTCGTACAGGCCGACCCGATCCGGGCACCGGCACGCGCGCAAGACCTGACGCTGCGGCACCGCGTCGCGGACTATCGCGCCGGCGATCTGGAGCAGCGCTATGCGCGGCTGCCGATCGAGGAGGATTGCCTCGTCAACTACGGTTTCCTGCCGCGGGAACACCTGGTGCTGATGCACCCGCGCGAAGCTCGTCGTGAATGGGACGCGGAGACGCGCCGCAGGGCCGCAGATGTGCTCGCCTTCGTTCGCGAGAACGGACCCGTGCATCCGCGACTGGTGGAGCAGCGCTTTGCCCACGGGCGCGTGACGAACTACTGGGGCGGCTCGAGCAATGCAACCACGCACCTGCTCGACGACATGCACTACCGCGGCATGCTGCGCGTGAAGCGGCGCGAGGGCGGCACGCGAATCTACGAGGCGGTGACGCACCCGCCCACCGATGACAGCCCCGACGGCCGCACCCAACGCGCGGCTGCACTGGTCGATTTGGTCGTGCGCAAGTACGCGCCCCTGCCGGGGGCGAGCCTGACTTATCTCGTGCGTCTGCTGGGATACGGCGCACCACATCTCTCGATACAGACGCAGGCGGCCTTGCGCCTGGCGCGCGACCGGCTTGCGAGTTGCTGCATCGACGGCATCACCTGGTACTGGCCTGCCGACGAGAACCCGAACTCGCGACGCCACGTGCCCGACGAAACGCTCCGCCTGCTTGCGCCTTTCGATCCCGTGGTGTGGGACCGCTTGCGCTTCGAATTGCTATGGAACTGGCCGTACAAGTTCGAGGCCTACACGCCGGCGCCGAAAAGGAAGTTCGGTTACTACGCGCTACCGCTGCTGCAACGCGATCGAGTGATCGGATGGGCCAACGTCTCGGTCCGCGAAGGACAAATCGAGCCGACATTCGGCTATGCCGGCAGGAAGCCGACCGAGCCCGCATTTCGAGCGGCACTCGACGACGAGTTGGAGCGCCTCACACTGTTCCTGGCCCGACGGCCCGATCCCGTCCCCGCCTCAAAGGTCTTGCCGCTTGCGTGACAGCGCGACCGCCGCGTCTTGCCTAGAATCCGTGCTGCTCCGGCCCAAAGCCGGAGCAAGCGTTCTCAGGGCGGGGTGGAATTCCCCACCGGCGGTGATGGCGGCAAAAGCCGCACAAGCCCGCGAGCGCCCGCGGCGCGCCATGCGCAGCGGGGTCAGCAGACCCGGTGAGATCCCGGGGCCGACGGTCACAGTCCGGATGAAAGAGAGCGCGACCCCGTTGCCGGGCCGCTGCATTCGTGCGCGTGCCTCGGTTTCGGGTTCGTGCGCCCTGATTCAGGAAACCCTTCAAAGGCAAACCATGAGTCAGATCAACGACCTTCCCCTCTCCGCCGTCCAGGCCTCGGACGAACCGCGCGGCCAGCGCATCGCATTCGTGCAGGCGCAATGGCATTCGGACATCGTCCACCAGGCGCGCGACGCTTTCCTCGCCGAAATGAAGCGTCAAGGCGTGCCGCTCGACACCATTGACGTGTTCGATGTGCCCGGCGCATTCGAGATCCCCTTGCACGCCAAACGACTCGCGACCTCCGGCCGCTATGCCGCGATCGTCGGCTGTGCGCTCGTCGTCGACGGCGGCATCTACCGGCACGAGTTCGTCGCCAGCACGGTGGTGAACTCGCTGATGACGGTGCAACTGGAAACCAACGTGCCGATCCTGTCGGCCGTGCTCACGCCGCATCACTTCCACGAGCATGTGGAACACCGCAAGTACTTCCATCGCCATTTCGCGGTCAAGGGCACGGAGGCGGCCGAAGCGTGCGTCAAGACCATCGAAGGCCTGCGCCGCGTGCACGCGCTGATCGCCGCCTGAACTCGCCAGGGCGCCAACGGAGGACAATGGATCGATGCAATCCAATCCGTCCTCCGTCACCATTTTTCATAACCCCGCCTGCGGGACTTCGCGCAATACGCTTGCGCTGATTCGCGAACACGGTATCGAGCCCGAGGTGATCGAGTACCTCAAGACGCCGCCGACCAAGGCCAAGCTGCGCGCGCTCGTGAAAGCCATGGGGATTCCGGTCCGCGATGTCCTGCGGCAGAAGGGAACGCCCTACGAAGATCTCGGGCTGGGCGACCCGAAATGGACTGACGACCAACTGCTCGACTTCATCGTCGAACATCCGATCCTGATGAACCGGCCCATCGTCGCCACGCCGCTCGGCACGCGGCTGTGCCGTCCCGCGGACCTGGTGCTCGACATCCTGCCGAAGAAGTAGTACGCGGTCCGCGGCTGCCGGCGTGGTTCAGGCGGACGCGGGGACGAGCGCCTCGCGTCGCACGCGACGCACATTGAATGCGCTCACGATCAGCACGCCCTGCACCATCGCGAGGCCGATGATCACGCTTGCGTACTGGCCGTGGTCCATCAGCCGACCGAAGATCAGCGGCGCGAAAGCCTGTCCAATGTCGAGTCCGGCATAAACCACGCCGTAGACACGCCCGGACGCGTTGGCCGGCGTCGAGCGCTTGACCAGCAGGTCGCGAGAGGGCCCGGCGATGCCCGCAGCGAATCCCATGGCGCCGAACATCACCGGCACCAGGAAAGGCGCGAAGTCGGCGAACGCCAGCACGAGCGCGATGGCTGCCGCGACGCCGAAGCCCGCGCCCACGATGCGCTCGCAACGCGACGGGTCCGACGCCAGGAAACCACCGACCACCATGCCTGCCGCACTCGCGACCATGTAGACCGTCAGGCAGATCGCGATCAGCGTCACGGGAACCGCATGCAGCCGCCCGGCCGCTGCCGGCGCGAAGGTCTGCACGACGCTCAAGGCCATCGCGTAGAAAAAGAAAAACCCGAAGCACATCCATACGGCTGGGATCTTGAGGAAAGCAAACTCGCTGCCGGCCGCGTCGGACCCGGTCGCCTTGTGCACAGCCTTCACGTCGAGAGTCAGCACGCTGCGGTTGGCCCACAGGATGAGCAGCACCACGACAGCCAACGCACCGGCCGAAGCCAGCGCCACGCGCCACGAGAAGGCCATGGCCAGCGGCACCACAAAGGCCGGTGCCAGCGCCCAGCCCAGGCTGCCGGTGATGCCATGCACGCTATAGGCGTGACCCAGGCGCGTGGGCGCCACCTTGCGATTGAAGAGCGTGTAGTCGACCGGATGGAACACGCCGTTGCCCACCCCCGCTGCCACCGCGCAGAGCAGCAGCATCCAATAGCTTTGCGCCGTGGCGTAGCCAAAAGCGGCCAGGCTCAGCATGCCAAGCCCCACGAACAGCACCGGGCGAGGACCCAGTTTGTCGACGATGAAACCCGACGCTGCCTGCACCATGCACGAGACGACGAAGAACACCGTCAGCACGGCACCGAGTTCGGTGTAGCTCACGTTGAACGCGTCTTTGAGCCACGGGAACAGCGGCGGCAGGATGAGTTGGCTGAAATGGCTGACGGCATGCGCGAGGCCGACGAGGCCGATCAACTTGGCGTCCGAACCCAGCGAGGGTGTGGCGGCGGCAGTCGCGTTGGAGGAAGACATGGATTGCAACAAGAATCTGGGTTGGGCACCGATCCTAAGCCGGCTCGACGCGGCAGAATGGCGATACAGAGACAACATTTGTCGAAACTATGCCGTCTACCGCCGCCCAGGCCCAGGCGCCCGTTGACACGCCGTCCAGGCGCACGCCCCCGCCCGGCACAGCGCCCTCCGTCAGCGTAGGCCCGCTCACGCCCCATCTCTATGCACCGGACGCGCTGCGCCCGTTGCGCGCCAAGGAACATTTCCTGAAGGCAGACACGCTGGTCGAGCTACACAGGCATCCCTGGCCGCAACTGACTTTCTCGACCCGCGGCGTAATCCGCCTGAGCACTGAAGACGGAAGCTACATCGTGCCGCCGTCCCGGGCGCTCTGGGTACCGGCCGACATGTCGCACAGCATCACGCTGATCGAGGACGCCGAACTGCGTACGGTGTACCTCCACAGCTGGCTGGGCCCGGTATGGGAGAAATGCGAAGTGCTCGAAATCAGCCCGTTGCTGCGTGCGCTGATGCTGGCCCTCGACACCACGCCTGATGGGCTGCCGCCGGCCGACCCGCATGCTGCGCAACGCGAGCGATGGATCGCTCCGCTGCTCGTGGACGAACTCGAACGCGCGACGCAAATCCGCATCGATGTGCCGCTGCCCGCCGACAAGCGCCTGCGCCAGTTGTGCGAGGCCCTCCTGCGCAATCCCGCCAACCGCGCCACCCTCGCCGAGCGCGCCGACGCTATTGGCGCCAGCGAACGGACGGTGGCGCGGCTGTTTCGCGACCAGCTCGGCATGAGCTGGCAGCAGTGGCGCCAGCAGGCGGTGCTCGCGCATGCGCTGCCGCTGCTGGCACGCGGCATGGCGGTGAGCCAGGTTGCATCCGCCAGCGGCTATGCCACCGATAGCGCCTTCTGCGCGATGTTCAAGGCGGCCACCGGCCAGTCACCCACGGCGTTCCAGCACAAGCGACGGCCGTAGCCCCACAAAGTCCGCCTTCCCTTGGTACGTATCATCGACAGGTGCACTTTCCAACCCCTTGCGTCTTGAAGCCATGGCCGTGAACCGCGACCAGCTCGCGCGCTGGCTTCCTTTTCTGGCATGGCCGCGCCCTGACCGCGCCCTGCTCGTGAATGAAGCCGCTGCCGGCGTCACGGTCGCGCTCATGGTCATCCCGCAGGGTGTGGCTTACGCCGCGCTGGCGGGCATGCCGCTGGTCACCGGCGTTTATGCCGCGCTCCTGCCCGCGTTGATCGCCGTCCTTTTCAGTTCGTCGGCTCGACTGTCCGTGGGGCCCACGGCGCTGACGAGCCTCTTGGTCGGCGCATCGCTCGCGCCGCTGGCGATTCCGGGTAGCAGCGAATGGGTGGCCTTCGCCGTCTGGCTGACGCTGCTGTCCGGGGTGATGCAAGTGGTGTTGGGAGGAGCGCGATTCGGCTGGCTGCTGCGCATGGTCAATTCGCCCGTGCTGATGGGCTTCACGCAAGGTGCGGCAGTGCTCATCACGCTGTCGCAGCTGCCGGCGCTGCTGGGCTTCACGGGGCGCTCCTACGCGCAACTGCTGCATGGACCGCCGCCGGATTTCATTGCCATCGCGTTCGGCCTCGGCGGCATGGCAGCGCTGTGGCTGGGCAAGCGCACGGCGCCGCGCTTTCCGACCACCATGGCCCTCGTCGCGGCGGCGGCGGCCATCAGCGCGGCCGTCGACTATGCGCTGCGCGGTGGCGCCGTCATCGGCAAGCTGCCCTCGGGGCTGCCATCCTTCTACTGGCCTGGCGGACTGTCGATGAACGACCTGGGCAACCTGCTGTTGCCCGCGTTCCTCATCACGCTCGTAAGCTTCCTGGAGACGGCATCGAGCGCCAAGGTCGACAACGCCCGCGCCGGCAAGCTGTGGAACGAAAACCAGGATCTGATCGGCCAGGGTCTCGGCAAGATTGCATCGGGGCTCACCGGGGCATTCCCCACCAGTTCATCTTTTTCTCGATCGGCCATCACGCTCTACGCCGGCGCCAAGACGCAGTGGTCGACGTTGTTCAGCGTGGCGGTGGTTGCGGCCGCCTTGCTGTGGGCCATGCCGCTGCTCTATCACGTGCCGCAGGCGGTGCTGGCTTCCATCGTGGCAACGGCGACCCTTGGGCTATTGCGCCCTTCGGCGTTCGTCGCACTATGGCGAATCTCGCGCATCGAAGCGGCGATCGCGCTGGCGACCTTCGCGCTCACGATTGCAACGGCGCCGTCGATCTACTGGGGTGTGCTCGGCGGCCTTCTCGCGGCGCTGGCGCACTACATGTACCGCCATCTCCATCCGCGGATCATCGAGGTGGGGTTGCATCCCGACGGCAGCTTGCGCGACCGGCATCTGTGGCATTTGCCGCTGCTCGCGCCCAATCTTTATGCGCTGCGCATGGATGCCGAACTGGACTTCGCGTCGGCGAGCACGCTCGAACGCGCGGTCACCGTGGCGCTGGCCGAGCGGCCAGGTCTGACCGACGTCTGCCTGTTCGCATACCCGATCAACCGCGTGGACATCACGGGCGCAGAGGTCTTCGGGAGCATCCGCCGGCTGCTCGAATCGCAGGGGGTGCGGCTGCACGTCTCGGGGCTCAAGCTGCCTGCGCAACAGGTGCTCGAACGGGCCGGGTTGCTCGCGCCGGGTCCCATGCTCTTCAGTTACCGGACCGATGGCGAAGCGCTGGCGGCCATCGAGCGCAACGTTGCGATGGCCGAACCGCAGATCGACCTCAATCCTTCACTGGCCCACGCAGGCTCTTGATCGCCGAGCGCTGGCTCTTGCCTTCGAGCCGCCGCTGGCGCGAGCCATAGGTCGGCTTCGTGGCGCGCCGCACGCGTGGCGGCGTTGCAAAGCCATCGACCAGTTCCTGCAGACGCGCAAGCGCATCGGCGCGATTCATGTCCTGGCTTCGATGCCGCTGCGCCTTGAGCACGAGAACGCCCTCGCTCGTGATGCGGCTGTCGCGCGATGCGAGCAGTCGCACCTTGACGTCTTCGGGAAGCGAACTGGCGGGGATGTCATAGCGCAGATGCACCGCGCTGGACACCTTGTTGACGTTCTGGCCGCCGGCGCCTTGCGCGCGAATGGCGCTGAACTCGACCTCTGCGGGTTCGACCAGGACCGAGGCCCGCAGCATGGAGACGGTCACTCGCCGCGCGCAGGCTTGACCGGCACGTCGGTCACACTGCCAGGCTCAACCAGGCGCACCGGACTGTCGGTCGCTTGCCCTCGCGCTCGCGCGCCCGCGACATCGGCCGCCGTCGGCTCATGCGGGCGCCCCGCCGCGCGGAAGCGGTCGAAACCGCCGCGCGGGTCGAAGCGCATGACCCAGGGCGTCACCGGCTTCCCGGTGAGCCGAGCCCAGGCGTAACGCAGACCCCAGACCATCGCCAGCAAGAGCACGGCAACGGCCAGGCTGACCGCGAACACGAGGCCGAACAAGAACAGAATCAGGCGGACGAGAAAATTGACCATCGCTCTTAGGCCACGGCCTCGGCCCTTGGTTCCCCGGCCGTGCCGAAGCTGAACTGGCCGGGGGCGCGGATCGGATCGGTGGTCACGACGATCGTGTCCTTCGGCCCGAAGGTGCCGTCGAGCAGCAGCTTCGACAACGGATTCTCGATGCGCTGCTGGATTGCCCGCTTGAGCGGCCGCGCACCGAACACCGGGTCGAAACCGACCTTCGCGATTTCAGCCAATGCAGCCGGCGACACCTCCAGCCCCAGATCCATCTTCGCCAAGCGCTCCTGCAACACCTTCAGCTGGATCGCGGCGATGGCCTCGATGTTCTTCGCGTCGAGCGCATGGAACACCACCGTCTCGTCGATGCGGTTCAGGAACTCAGGCCTGAAGTAGTTCTTCAACTCGTCCCAGACAGCGTCCTTGATCTCCTCGGACGGCCGACCCACCATCGACTGGATGATCGGCGAGCCGATGTTGCTGGTCATGACGATCACCGTGTTCTTGAAGTTCACGGTGCGGCCCTGGCCGTCCGTGAGCCGGCCGTCGTCGAGCACTTGCAGCAGGATGTTGAAGACATCGGGATGTGCCTTCTCCACCTCGTCGAGCAGCAGCACGCTGTAGGGCTTGCGGCGCACGGCTTCGGTCAGGTGGCCGCCCTCTTCATAGCCCACGTAGCCGGGCGGCGCGCCGATCAGGCGCGCGACCGAATGCTTCTCCATGAACTCGCTCATGTCGACGCGGATCAGGTGATCCTCGCTGTCAAACAAGAAGCCAGCCAAGGCCTTGCACAGCTCGGTCTTGCCCACGCCCGTCGGGCCGAGGAACAGAAAGGAGCCGGTGGGACGGTTCGGGTCCGACAGACCGGAGCGCGAGCGGCGGATTGCATTGGCAACCGCACCGATGGCCTCGTCTTGGCCGACCACGCGCTCGTGCAGCTTGTCTTCCATCATGAGCAGCTTGTCGCGCTCGCCCTGCATCAGCTTGGACACCGGAATGCCCGTGGCGCGCGCCACGACTTCGGCGATTTCCTCCGCACCGACCTGCGTGCGCAGCAACTTCGGCGCGCTGGACTTGCCCTTGTCGGCTTCGGTCTCCTGCGCTTCCTTCAGGCGTTTCTCCAGCCCCGGCAGCTTGCCGTACTGAAGCTCGGCCACCTTGTTGAAGTCACCCTTGCTCGTGAATTCGGCGATCTGGAACTTGATCTTGTCGATCTCTTCGCGGATCTGCGCGCTGCCTTGGGCCTGCGCCTTCTCGGCCTGCCAGATCTCGTCGAGGTCGGCGATTTCCTTCTGCAGACGGGCGATGTCCTCCTCGATCAGCGCGAAGCGCTTCTGCGAGGCTTCGTCCTTCTCGCGACGCACGGCTTCGCGTTCGATCTGCAGTTGGATCAGGCGCCTGTCGAGCCGGTCCATGACCTCGGGCTTGGAATCCATCTCGATCTTGATCTTGGCTGCCGCCTCGTCGATCAGATCGATCGCCTTGTCGGGCAGGAAGCGGTCGGTGACGTAGCGGTCAGACAACTCGGCCGCGGCGACGATCGCCGGGTCGGTGATGTCGACACCGTGGTGGACCTCGTACTTTTCCTTCAGGCCGCGCAAGATCGCGACCGTCGCCTCCACACTCGGTTCGCCCACGAGGATCTTCTGGAAGCGGCGCTCCAGCGCGGCGTCCTTCTCGATGTACTTGCGGTATTCGTCGAGCGTGGTCGCACCGACGCAATGCAGTTCACCCCGTGCAAGCGCGGGCTTGAGCATGTTGCCGGCATCCATCGCGCCTTCGGCCTTGCCCGCGCCGACCATGGTGTGGAGCTCGTCGATGAAGACGATGGTCTGGCCTTCGTCCTTGGCGAGTTCATTGAGCACGGTCTTCAGACGCTCTTCGAACTCGCCACGGAACTTGGCGCCCGCGAGCAAAGCCGCCATGTCGAGCGACAGCACGCGCTTGCCCTTGAGCGAATCGGGCACCTCGCCGGCCACGATGCGCTGCGCAAGGCCTTCGACGATCGCCGTCTTGCCGACGCCCGGCTCGCCGATCAGCACGGGGTTGTTCTTGGTGCGGCGCTGAAGCACCTGAATGGCGCGGCGAATCTCTTCGTCGCGGCCGATGACAGGGTCGAGCTTGCCGAGGCGCGCGCGCTCGGTGAGGTCGAGGCAGTATTTCTTGAGCGCTTCGCGCTGGCCTTCGGCATCGGCGCTGTTCACGCCCTGCCCGCCGCGAACTGCGTCGATGGCGGCCTCCAGCGACTTGCGCGTCACGCCGTGGCTTCGCGCGAGATTGCCGATGTCGGCCTTGCTGTCCGCCACGGCGAGCAGAAAGAGTTCGCTGGCAATGAACTGGTCATTGCGCTTGATCGACTCCTTCTCGGTCGCCTGCAGCAGCTTGCCAAGTTCGGGGCCGACCTGCACCTGGTCATGGCCCTGTACCTGCGGCAGCTTCTTGATGGCCGCTTCGGCGGCGCGAAGCAATCCGGGCACGTTGGCGCCGGCTCGCTCCAGCAACGCGCGCGGACCATCGTCCTGGCGCAGCATGGCGACCAGCAAATGGACGGGTTCTATATAGGCGTTGTCGTTACCCAATGCGAGCGACTGAGCGTCGGCGAGGGCTTCCTGGAATTTGGTGGTGAGTTTGTCTTGACGCATGGCTTGATTCCTGCATTCAAAATAGGGCTGTTCCGAGGCGATATCAAGACCGCCCGGATTTTTTTACACCAGCAATCTTTGGAGTCGATAGATGTTCAAGTCAACATGGGGTGGCGCCAGGCGCCTGATGCTCGGCGTTTTCGCGGCAGGCCTGCTGGCCGCCGGCGGCATGGCGTCCGCGCAGATGTCCTCAACGCCGATACGCCTGCTGGTCGGTTTTCCGGCGGGCGGCGGCACCGACGTCATTGCGCGCATGCTGGCGGACAAGCTCAAGGACGAACTGGGCACGTCGATCGTGGTGGACAACCGCGCCGGCGCCGGCGGGCAGATCGCGGCACAGGTGCTCAAGGGTTCGCCAGCGGACGGCCACACGCTCTTCCTGACACACGACCATACGATCTCGATCCTGCCGCAGGTGGTGAAGAACCCGGGCTTCGACCCAGCACACGACTTCGTGCCCGTCTCCGGTTTTGCGACTTTCGCCAATGCGCTGGCCGTTTCGGGAGGAACGCCGGCCAAGTCGATGAACGAATATGTGGCCTGGGTCAGGAATCAACGCGGCGGCAAGGACACGATCGGCGTGCCGGCGCCGGCATCGATCCCCGAATTCCTGGTCAAGCTGGTCGGCGCCAAGTACAAGCTCGACCTGCAGGCCGCGCCCTATCGCGGCAGCGCGCCGATGATGTCCGACATGCTGGGCAACCAGATCGCGGCCGGCATCGGTTCCATCCCCGACTTCATCGAAAACCAGAAGGCCGGGAAGATCCGCGTCGTGGCCGTGATCGGCGACAAGCGCCAAGCCGTCCTGCCGCAGGTGCCCACTTTCGCCGAACTCGGGCTTGCTGGCCTGGAAGACCTGCCCTACTACGGCATCTTTGCACCGGTCGGCACGCCGCAGCCAGTCATCGACCGCTTCAACAATGCGCTGGCCAAGGTGCTCGCGATGCCTGATGTGCGCGACCGACTCACAGCCATGGGCCTCACTGTAGGCTTCATGCTGCAGGGCCAGTTCGCCGGCCGCGTGCGGAGCTACACGCAGACCTGGGCGCAGATCATCAAGGAAAGCGGCTTCACGCCGCAGTAAGCCGATCAGGCGTTGTTGACGACGATGCCCCAGCGCGCCAGCGCCGCATCGTCGTCGACCCTGGCATCGACCCAGCGGGCGCCTTCGGGCGTCTGCTCCTTCTTCCAGAACGGCGCCTGGGTCTTGAGATAGTCCATGAGGAACTCGCAGGCCTGGAAGCTCTGGCCGCGATGCGCGGAAATCACCGCCACCATCATGATCTGGTCCTGCGGCTGCAGCAGCCCGACGCGATGGACCACCCGCGCGCCGAGGATGTCGAAGCGCCGATGGGCCTCGTCGATCATGGCTTCGATCGCCTTCTCGGTCATGCCGGGATAGTGCTCGAGTTCCATCGAAGCGACCGCGCTGCCGTCATTCCGGTCGCGTACCGTGCCGATGAAGCTGCAAACCGCGCCGACGCGTGCATCGCCGCCGCGCAGCATGGCGATCTCCCTTTGAAGGTCGAAGTTTTCCACTTGAATCGAAACGCGTGCGGCAGCCATGTCGTGGATTGTGGCACTGCGATAGACTAGCGCGATGCCTTCCAGCACCCTGCAACGCTTCCCTTCTTCTCGCGAAGAACAGGCTTGCACGCGCCTGCAAGGCAAAGCCAAAAAACCCAAGCTCGTCTGACCGGAGCTTCGGTTCCGTCGTCGGATGAGCGACGGAACTGCAAGGCCCGGGCCGAAGCTGGTTGTGTGCGCGCATCCGACGGTGGTTTCTTCCATCGGTCGACTCCCGAAAGGAAACTTGCGTGCAAGACACATCACCCTCCCCCGATTTCTCCGGACTCTGGATTCCGCTGGTCACGCCATTCCGTGACGGTGCGGTGGACCATATCGCGCTGAAGCGCCTGGTCGAGCGGCTTGCGCCCACTGGCATTGCGGGCTTCGTGGTCTGCGGCTCGACGGGCGAAGCGGCCTCGCTCGACGAGAGCGAGCAACTGGAAGTTCTGGCGACCGTCGCCCGCGCCGCGCCCGCCACGCCGCGGATCATGGGTATTTCGGGCTACCACCTCGACAAGACACTGGCGTGGGTGCGACGACTGGGCGAGCAAGAAATCGCCGGCGTGCTTGTGCCGGCGCCGAGCTACATCCGGCCCTCGCAGGCTGGCCTGCTGGATTGGTTCCGTGCCATCTCGGACGCCAGCGCGGCACCCATCCTGATCTACGACATCCCTTACCGCACCGGGATTTCGATCACGCGCGAGACGCTCCTGACGCTTGCGGCGCATCCACGCATCCGGGCGATCAAGGACTGCGGTGGCGACGCGGCGAAGACCCGAGCCCTGATCGCAGACGGTCGGCTCCAGCTTCTCGCAGGGGAGGATGGCCAGATCTTCAGCACCGTCGCCGAAGGCGGTGCGGGTGCGATTGCCGCCAGCGCCCACCTGCAGACTGAGCGCTTCGTCAACGTGATTCGCATGCTTCGCGAGGGGAAGCTGACACAAGCGCGGCAGATGTGGAACCCACTGCTGCCGCTCATCGAATCACTTTTCGCGGATGCAAACCCGGGGCCGCTGAAGGCCGTTCTGGCTCACGAGGGCTTGCTGCTCGACGAGTTGCGTTCGCCGATGACGCGCGCGCCCGCCGACTTGCGCGAACGCCTGCTGGAGATCCAGGCCTCGATCAGCCGCCAGTGACGGGCGGGAAGAAGGCGACCTCGCTGCCGTCGCGCAGCGGGGCACTCTCACCGCTCATGATCTGGTCGAGCGCCATCCGCACGACCCGGCCTCGCGCGAGAACGCTGGCGTGCGGTTCGCCGCGCGCGATGAGTTCATTGCGCAGCGCGCCGAGGTCCCGCGCGTCGGTTTCGATGGACTCGGCGCCGGTTCCGAGCGCCTCGCGCACCGAGGCGAAGTAGCGAACGTTGACCTTCATGTTCAGGCGAGCAGCGACGCGAAGGGAATGAACTGCACCGTGTCTCCCGCTTTGAATGGCTGGCTGGCGGGCGTATCAATCACGCCATCACCCCAGACGGTCGAGGTCAACACACCGGAACTCTGGTTCGAGAAGACGTCAAGGCCGCCCGCTGCGTTGCGCCGCGCACGCAGGAATTCGCGCCTCCGGTCGGCGCGCGGCCAGTCGAAATCAGCGCGCATCGCGACAGGCTCGACCGCCACGCGTTTCGCACCCTGGAGGGTGAGCAGGAACGGTCGCACCAGCAGCAGGAAAGTCAGGAAACTCGACACCGGATTGCCTGGCAGGCCGGTGAGGTGGGCATTGCCGATTCGCCCGTAGGCGAAGGGTTTGCCGGGCTTCATCGACAGCGACCAGAGTTCCAGTTGCCCCAGATGCTGCACTGCCGCCTTGATGTGGTCTTCCTCGCCGACGGAGACACCGCCGGTGGTGATGATCAGGTCGTTGTGGAGCGCCGCCTCGCGCAGCGCCTCGATGGTCGCTTCGCGGCGATCCGGCACGATGCCGAGATCGTTGACCTCGCAGCCAAATCGCTTCAGCAGCGCCCGCATGAAGAAACGGTTGGAGTTGTAGATGGAACCCGCTTTCATCGCTCCGGGTGCAACCTCGCCCGGCATGACGAGTTCGTCGCCGGTCGACAGCAGGGCAACACGCGGCCGCCTCGAAACCAGAAGCTTGGCCAGGCCCACACTCGCGGCCAAGCCTAGCCCTGCGGGCGTGAGCCGTTCGCCTTTCGACAGCACCACGTCGCCGGCGGCAACGTCTTCGCCGGCACGGCGGATCCACTGCCCGGCGGTCGGCACGATGTCTATCCGCACGCTGCCAAGACCGCCCTCTTCGGGCAACGCGCTCGTGTCTTCCTGCATCACTACTGCATCGGCCCCTTCGGGGATCTGTGCGCCCGTGAAGATACGTGCGGCAGTGCCGGCCTCGAGAGGCGTGCCGACGGTCCCGGCCGGAATGCGCTGGGCCACTCGCATGACGGCGCCAGCCGCGGCGCAATCACCCGCGCGAACCGCGTAGCCATCCATCGAGCTGTTGTCGCGAGGCGGCACTGTGAGGCCCGACGTGACGTCTTGCGCCAGCACGCGGCCGTCGGCATCGAAGGTCGAAACACTCTCTGCGCCGAGCAACGGCGAAGCCGCAGCCAGCAGGCGAGCCAGCGCCTCGTCGAGGGCCATCAGGGGGGGGCGCGAGGAAGTCTCAGCCATGGTGATTCACCTTGTAGTCGAAACGATCGGTATGCAGCAGCAGCCACGCGCAGATGCCATCGATGTCGTCGAGGTCAAAGATCGGCAATTCAGTGTGCTGGGGCAGCCTGTCCGGCGTGTCGGTCGCGATGCCGACAATAAAGCGATCTTCGGTATAGCGCGCCGGTCGCGGCTCCTCGCCTTCCGCCGGTTCTCGCCACACCTCGATCTTGAGCAGATCGCTGTGCTTGAAGCCTTCGACCAGCACCCAGTCGACACGCCCGTCGAGTTCAGCGATCAGGTCATGCACGTCGAGCTGGGTCGGCTGCTCGAACTCGCGAATGAGCGCGAGCCGCTTGTCCGATGCGACCACGACCTCGAAGGCGCCCGCTTCGCGATGGCGGTACGTGTCCTTGCCGGGATGGTCGATGTCGAACTTGTGGTGGGCATGCTTGACCACCGAAACGCGCTGACCTTTGCGCTTGAGCGCAGGGATGAGTTGCTCGACCAGCGTCGTCTTTCCCGCTCCCGAGAAGCCCGCGAAGCCGATGACTTTCATGCGTCCTGCGGCGTCAGTCGCAGTGTGTGGCGATATAGGTCTTGACTGCTTCGACATTGGCCGGCAGCTTGACGACCCGTTTGGGAAGTGCCTCGATCCCCTGGAAGCGCGCCGGCCGCTCGGGCTCGTGGCCCAGCGCCTCGACGATGGTCTCGGCGAACTTGATCGGCAGTGCGGTCTCAAGGACGATCATCGGCACGCCCGGTGTGAGATGTTCGCGCGCGGCCTTCAGGCCGTCGGCCGTGTGCGTGTCGATCAGCGTGGCGAAGCGCTTGTCGGTATCACGGATGGTCGCAAGCCGGTCCGCGTGCGTGCTGCGGCTGCTGGCAAAGCCGAAGCGCGTCGCAGCCTGTGCAAAGTCCGGGTCCCCGCTCAGGTCGAAGCGGCCGGCACGGCCAAGTTCGCCTTCGAACAGGCCACGCGCTTTGACCGCATCGCGCCCCACGAGATCGAACATGAAACGCTCGAAATTGCTGGCCTTGGAAATATCCATCGATGGACTCGACGTCTCGTGTGTGTCGGCCGCCGAGCGCACACGGTAGACGCCGGTACGGAAGAACTCGTCGAGCACGTCGTTCTCGTTGGTCGCAACCACGAGGGTGCGAATCGGCAGCCCCATCATGCGAGCCACGTGACCGGCGCAGACATTGCCGAAGTTGCCCGAGGGCACCGTGAAGCTCACCTGCTTGTCGTTGCTGCCCGTGGCCTGGAAATAGCCGGCAAAGTAGTAGACAACCTGCGCCAGCAGCCGCGCCCAGTTGATCGAATTGACAGTGCCGATCTTGTACTTGCGCTTGAAGGCCAAGTCGTTCGACACAGCCTTGACGATGTCCTGGCAATCGTCGAAAACGCCTGTGATCGCGAGGTTGTGGATGTTCGCGTCCTGCAGGCTGAACATCTGCGCCTGCTGGAAAGGACTCATGCGGCCGTCGGGCGAGGTCATGAAGACGCGCACGCCCTTCTTCCCACGCATCGCGTATTCGGCAGCGCTGCCGGTGTCTCCGCTCGTCGCGCCGAGGATGTTCAGCTCTTCACCGCGACGGGCCAGTTCGTACTCGAACAAGTTGCCGAGCAGTTGCATCGCCATGTCCTTGAAGGCCAGCGTCGGGCCGTTGGACAGCGCTTCGAGGTAGACGCCGTCTTCCAGTTCGCGCAGCGGCACGATCTCCGCGGTACCGAACACCTCGGCGGTATAGGTCTTGGCGCAGATGGCTTTCAGATCGGGCGACGGGATGTCGTCGATGTAGAGCGAGAGGATCTCGAAGGCGAGTTCGGCATAGCTCAGTCCCCGCCATTTGGCGAGCAAGGCGGCGTCGACTGCGGGGTATTGCTCGGGCAGGTACAAACCGCCGTCGGGCGCGAGGCCTTCCAGGAGGATTTCGCAGAAGCGGCGGCGGTCGGGGTGGCCGCGCGTGGAAAGGTAGCGCATCAGGACAGCTCTTCCTTGCGAAGCCGAACGATCGGCGCCAGCACGGTCGGCAGGGCCTGCAACTCGACCAGCGCGGCGTCGAGCGTGCCTTCGCGGGTGTCGTGCGTCAGGATGATCAGGTCGGTCTGCGTCGAACCTTCGCCGCCCACTTCGTCCGCTTCGCGCTGCAGCACTGCGTCGATGCTGATGCCGGCATTGGCCAGCAAACCGGTCACTTTTGCCAGCACGCCGGCCTCGTCGGCGACGCGCAGGCGCAGGTAGTAGCTGGTCACCACCTCGGACATCGGCAGGACCTTCAGGTCGCTCATCGCATCCGGATGGAAGGCAAGGTGAGGAACACGATGCGCCGCGTCGGCCGTGTGCAGTCGCGCGATATCGACGAGGTCGGCGATCACTGCGCTGGCGGTCGGCTCGCTGCCTGCGCCCTTGCCGTAGTAGAGCGTGGTGCCGACGGCGTCGCCGTTGACCACCACCGCGTTCATGGCCCCCTCGACGTTGGCAAGCAATCGTTTGGACGGCACCAGTGCTGGATGCACGCGCAACTCGATGCCCTGCGCCACGCGTTTGGTCACGCCCAGCAGCTTGATGCGGTAACCAAGTTGCTCGGCATACTTGATGTCCTGTGCAGCCAACTTCGTGATGCCCTCGACGTGGGCCTTGTCGAACTGCACCGGGATGCCGAAAGCGATGGCGCTCATCAGCGTGACCTTGTGCGCGGCGTCGACGCCCTCGATGTCGAAGGTCGGATCGGCTTCGGCATAGCCCAGGCGTTGCGCTTCCTTCAGCACGGTGGCGAAGTCCAGACCCTTGTCACGCATCTCCGACAGGATGAAATTGGTGGTGCCGTTGATGATCCCGGCGATCCACTGGATGCTGTTGGCCGTAAGGCCTTCACGCAGCGCCTTGATGATCGGGATTCCGCCCGCCACGGCGGCTTCGAACGCCACCATCACACCCTTGTCGTGCGCGGCCGCGAAGATTTCGGTGCCGTGCACCGCAAGCAGGGCCTTGTTGGCCGTCACCACGTGCTTGCCGGCAGCGATCGCCTCGAGCACCAGTTGTTTGGCGATGCCGTAGCCGCCGATCAGTTCGATCACGATGTCGATATCGGGGTTGGCGATCACCTCACGTGCGTCGCCGACCACTTTCACGCTGTCGCCGACCACGGCCTTGGCGCGCACCGTGTCGAGGTCCGCAACCATCGTGATCTCGATGCCACGGCCCGCGCGACGCTTGATCTCTTCCTGGTTGCGCTGGAGCACGTTGAAGGTGCCGCTACCGACCGTGCCGATGCCGAGCAGGCCAACTTGAATGGGTTTCATGGGTTCGTCTTGGAAAGCAAGGATGTTCGGAAAGACCTGGCGCTCGGACGCTCAGGCGAGCCGGGTTCGATAGCGCTCGAGGAAACCGGCGATACGCCCGACAGCTTCGCGCAGGTCTTCTTCGTGAGGCAGGAACACGATACGGAAGTGGTCCGGTGTCGGCCAGTTGAAGCCGGTGCCCTGCACGAGCATCACCTTGGTTTCCTTCAGCAAGTCGAGGAAGAACTGGCGGTCATCCTCGATCGGGTAAACCTTCGGATCGAGCTTCGGGAACATGTAGAGCGCTGCGCTAGGCTTGACGCAAGTCACGCCCGGAATCGCCGTGATCAACTCGTAAGCCAGATCCCGCTGACGACGCAGCCGGCCACCGGCGCCCACAAGGTCGTTGATGCTCTGATAGCCGCCCAGCGCCGTCTGGATCGCCCACTGGCCCGGCACGTTGGCGCACAGGCGCATGTTCGAGAGCATGTTCAGCCCCTCGATATAGTCGCGCGCCAACTTCTTGTCGCCTGACACCACGACCCAGCCTGACCGATAGCCGCACGACCGGTAGCTCTTGGACAGCGAATTGAAAGTGAGCGTGAGCACGTCCGTCGACAGGCTCGCGATGGCGGTGTGCTTGACGCCGTCGTACAGCACCTTGTCGTAAACCTCGTCGGCGAAGATCACGAGCCCGTGCTCGCGCGCAATGGCAACGATGCCCTTGAGCAAGTCGGTGGAATACAGCGCGCCGGTCGGGTTGTTCGGGTTGATGACCACGATCCCCTTGGTGCGGGAAGTGATCTTGGAGCGAATGTCGTCGAGGCTCGGCATCCAGCCGTTGTCCTCGTCGCAGAGGTAGTGCACCGGCTTGCCGCCCGACAGGCTGGCGACGGCGGTCCAGAGGGGGTAGTCCGGCGTCGGCAGCAGCAACTCGTCACCGTCGTTGAGCAGCGCGTTGGTGGCCATGGCAATCAGTTCGCTGGCACCGTTGCCGAGATAGATATCGTCCAGCGTCACGCCCGCGATGCCCTGCTTCTGCGTCTCGTGCATCACGGCCTTGCGTGCCGCAAAAATACCCTTGCTATCCGAATAGCCGGCCGAGGCCGGCAGGTTGCGGATCATGTCCTGCTGGACCTCTTCAGGCGCATCGAAGCCGAACACGGCGAGGTTGCCGATGTTGAGCTTGATGATCTTCTGGCCCTCTTCCTCCATCTGCTTGGCGGCGTCCATGATCGGACCGCGGATGTCGTAGAGCACATTGGCCAGCTTGGCCGATTTCTTCAGCGGTTTCAAAGTCCCTCCAAGGGGGTCAGCGCAGGGGAAAACCTATAATTTGACCACAGTTCCCCGCCCCTCCAGATGAAGCTCCAGCCCGACAAATCCGACGTCCAGACACTCACTGCACACGGCCCGGGCTGGGTGGCCATCAACAACGAACGGGTTGAATCGAGCGTCGTCGTTGGCTCTCGCGGCGAGCGTTTCGAATGGGATTGCAGCCGTTTCGATCAACTGGGCCCAGAACACTTCGCCCAGTTGGCCTCCCTGGGTGCCGAATTGATCATCTTCGGCAGCGGTGGGCGCATCCGTTTTCCGCAGGCCGCCTGGCTTCAACCGCTCATGGCGCAGCGCACCGGCGTAGAAACCATGGATACGCCCGCAGCCTGCCGCACCTACAACATCCTCGCGAGCGAAGGACGGCACGTCGTGGCGGCCCTGTTGGTCGAGAGGCCTGCCGCTGGGCAGTAGGAGGCTTTTCGAGGTAAAATCGCGGGTTGCAAACCGGCGGCCAGCCCTCAGTTAGCAACGACCAATCCTCCATGAACCCGACGCATCCGATGTGGGCGGGCATGGAATCAAACGGAGAAAACAAGTTTCATGGCGATCGTTGTCAACAAACCCATCCCCGAATTCGACGCCAATGCCACCGGCGGCCTGAAGGTCTCGAACACCTCTCATCTCGGCCACGTTCTGGTCATGTACTTTTATCCCAAGGACAACACGCCAGGCTGCACCACCGAAGCCATGCAGTTCAGGGACCGATACAAGGATTTCGAAAAAGCCGGCGCTACGGTGTTCGGCGTGTCGCGCGACAACATGAAGTCGCACGACGAATTCAAGGCCAAGCTCGAACTTCCCTTCGAACTGATCGCAGACACCGAAGAAAAGATGTGTCACATGTTCGGCGTGGTCAAGAACAAGATCATGTACGGCAAGAAAGTCAAGGGCATCGAGCGCAGCACCTTTCTCATCGGCGCCGATGGTGTGCTGAAGGCGGAATGGCGCGGGCTCAAGGTCCCAGGCCACGTTGACGACGTGCTCAAAGCTGTCAAGGCGCTCAAGAAAGCAGCCTGATCTGCAAAGTGTGTGAGGTTTTGCGCAGTCGCGTTGGCGGCGCGCAACGAACACAGGAGGCGACACACGCGATGTGCATAATGGCCCCATGCCGTTGAGCTCCGCGACCGCATCCACCGAACAAAGCCGCCCAGGTCTTCAGGCGGCTTTTTCGCTTTCTGGCCCCTCCACTTTTGCGAGCAAACCGCCCCATGCCTCTGCCCCCCGCCCCTACAAAACGCGCCGCATTGCTTTCGCCGGACGCACACGATGCACCGGCCCGCTCCTCGCACGGAAGGAGTGGCCGTCGCTCCTCTGATCGCAGGTCGGAAGAAGCCGGAACGAACGGGCCTCGGCCACTTGAACTGTTCGACCGGCACGCCGCCGAAGGCGGAGGCGCCATTGAAGCACCGCCGCTGCCCAGGGCGAAGACGCCTGCACCTGTACCGCAAGAAGCGCCGCCTCGTCGCATAGAGCCACGCGCAAGCGCGCTCGTCCCGGAGCAGCAAGGCCACACTCGCTCCAAACGCAGCAAGGCGAATGGCCCCGCCAAGCTTTTCGTTCTGGATACCAATGTGCTGCTGCACGACCCGATGTGCCTCTTCCGCTTCGAGGAGCACGACATCTTCCTGCCGATGATCGTCCTGGAAGAACTCGACGGCCATAAAAAAGGGACAACGGAAGTCGCACGGAACGGCCGCCAGACCAGCCGTACCCTCGATGCACTGGCCGCCGCGCAAGGCGCCGACATCGGCAAGGGGTTGAAGCTCGACACCACCGGTCACCGCGAGGCCGGCGGCAAGCTGTTCTTCCAGACGGCCCCGCTGGACTATTCCTTGCCGACCAGCCTGCCGCAGGGCAAGGCGGACAACCAGATTCTGGGTGTGGTCCAGGCGCTGCGCGACCTCTACGTCAAGGATGCGCCGGGCCGCCCGAAGCAGGAAGTAGTGCTGGTGTCGAAGGACATCAACATGCGCGTCAAGGCACGCGCGCTCGGCCTCGCCGCCGACGACTACCAAAACGACAAGACCCTGGAAGATGGAGACCTCCTGTATTCCGGGTCGCTCGCGTTGCCGGCGGACTTCTGGACTCGCCAGAGCAAGACGATCGAAAGCTGGCAGAGCGGTAGCAGCACGTTCTACCGGATCAGCGGACCCATCGTTCCTAACCTGTACATCAATCAATTCGTCTACTTCGAGGCGCCTGGCGAGCCGAGCATGTATGCGCGAGTGACCGAAATTCGGGACAAGACGGCTGTCCTCAAGACGCTCAAGGACTACGGTTCGGTCAAGAACGCAGTCTGGGGCGTAAACACGCGCAATCGCGAGCAGAACTTTGCGATGAACCTGCTGATGGATCCCGAAGTCGATTTCGTCACACTGACCGGCACGGCAGGGACTGGCAAGACGTTGATGGCGCTGGCCTCCGGCCTGACGCAGGTCCTCGACGATCGTCGCTACACGGAGATCATCATGACTCGCGCGACCGTGAGCGTGGGCGAGGACATCGGCTTCCTTCCGGGCACGGAAGAAGAAAAGATGGGCCCTTGGATGGGTGCGCTCGACGACAACCTCGAATTCCTCGCCAAGGGCGATGGCGGCGGCGCGGGCGAATGGGGCCGCGCCGCCACCAATGAGCTGATCCGCAGCAAGATCAAGATCAAGAGCATGAACTTCATGCGAGGGCGTACCTTCCTCAACAAGTACGTGATCATCGACGAGGCGCAGAATCTGACGCCGAAGCAGATGAAAACGCTGGTCACCCGTGCAGGTCCTGGCACCAAGATCATCTGCATGGGCAATCTGGCACAGATCGATACACCCTATCTCACGGAAGGTTCGTCGGGCCTGACTTTCGCGGTCGACAAGTTCAAGGGTTGGCCGCACAGCGGGCACATCACCCTGGCGCGCGGCGAACGCTCACGCCTGGCGGACTTCGCGAGCGACGTTCTGTAGGCCGCAGCCGCTTGCTCCCAGGGCGCTGAGGCGCCCTTTTTTGCCTCTGCCAACGCTCCTGACAACACGCTGTCAGGAGCTGTCGCGCAGCATGAGGGCTTCATTCACTGCTTGAGGAAGCCACTCATGACCACATCCATCAATTGGTTCGAAATCCCGGTTGCCAACATGGATCGCGCGCAGTCGTTCTACGAAAAGGTTCTTGGTCGGACACTGAAGCGCGAGGATTTCGGCGGCGGCGTCATGGCCGTCTTTCCGTATGAAAGCCCCGCAACCGGCGGATGCCTGACGGCCGGCGCCACCAAGGTGGCTGCATCGGGCAGCGGGGTCCGCATCTACCTCGACTGCGCACCGAGCATCGATGCCGCACTTGGGCGCGTGGCGGAGGCGGGCGGGCAAGTCATTCTCCTGAAAACCGAATTGCCGGCGGGAATGGGCTTCTTCGCTCATCTGCGCGATACCGAGGGCAACGAGGTCGGCCTGCACGCGCTGGTCTGAAGGCGATGACACGCAAGAATTGGATCGCGGTCGCGAGCGCGGAGCACGCTCGTCGCGGCCGCGACGATCCGAAAGGCGGCTTCATGCAGGTGGGGCACGGCCAGCTCGCGCCCCTCAAACGCATCTCCGCCGGCGACCGCGTTGCCTACTACTCACCCACGACCGAACTCGGCCGCGCCGACAAACTGCAAAGCTTCGTGTCGATTGGTGTCGTTCACGGAGACACGCCCTAC
The DNA here is from genome assembly GCF_056397705.1 of Variovorax sp. 05L425. Classification (NCBI taxonomy): domain Bacteria; kingdom Pseudomonadati; phylum Pseudomonadota; class Betaproteobacteria; order Burkholderiales; family Comamonadaceae; genus Variovorax; species Variovorax sp. 05L425. Next base: position 168,220 of record NZ_JBFTNY010000002.1, read on the forward strand.
GAAGCAGCTATGGGCAATGGCTTCGTGCCATGGCGTCGGGACGTACGTTACGCGGCAGCGCGCGAAGCACCGATCCTGCCTCTGATTGACCGGTTCGACTTCGTCGAAGACCCCACGCGATGGAGTTCCAAGTTTCGCTTCGGCCTGTTCGAAGTCGATGAGCACGATATTCGTCTGATCGCCGGCGCGATGAACGCCGACCTCCAGTCATTGGAATTTTGATTTCTTCATGGAGAAAAGCATGCAACCCGAACTTCAGCGGCTGGATGCCTTCCACGTCGCCGGCCTCACAGCGCGCACCACCAATCGCGACGAAACCGATCCGCAAAATGCGCGAATCGGCTCACTGTGGACCCGCTTCTTCGACGAGCGCATCTACGAGAAAACGCCGAATCGCAAGGCCGACATGCACCTCTACGGCGTCTATTCGGGCTACGAGACCGACGCGCACGGTGCCTTCGACATCACCACCGGCGTCGCAGTCACTGATGCGCCTGCAGCGGTGCGCATCGAAGGCGGCGACTACCTCGTGTTCACCGGACAGGGTGAAATGCCGCAAATGGTGCTCGCCGTGTGGCAGACGATCTGGCAGTATTTCGAGGCTCACCCCGAAATCAAGCGTTGCTACCGCAGCGACTTCGAGGCCTACAGCGGCCCCGAGCAGGTGGCCATCCACATCGGGGTGCAGTTGGACTGACATGAAATCGACCCCCGACAGGCGCGGCAAGAGCTGGCGAGAACGACTCGCAGGCTACCCGCATCTGCCGAACGTCAAGCCGATTCCGGAACGCATGCAGGGGCGATTCGGGTATGGAACCATCGTCACACCCTCGCCGCGTGAAGTCGACGCGGCAATGAGACGGGTACCCGAAGGCCGCCTCGCCACCGTGCTTGGCATCAGCGATCATCTCGCCCGTGAGCATGGCACAACCATCGGCTGCGCGGTGACCACTGCGATCTTCGCGAGCATGGCGGCGCGGGCAGCGGACGAAGACAGAAAGGCGGGTCTGACAGAATTCACTCCGTACTGGCGAACCCTGAAAGGCAACGGCGAGTTGAATCTCAAATACCCGGGCGGTCTCGATGAACTCATGCAGCGACTCGAATCCGAAGGCCACACCGTGGTCCAGCGTGGACGGCGCTATTTCGTCGAAGACTTCGAGAAGAAGCTGATCGGAAGCTGATCGTTGCTATGCGCCGTGCCGACCGCCTTTTCCAGATCGTCCAGATCATTCGCGGGCGCCGTCTCACGACGGCCGCTTTTCTCGCACAGCGCCTGGAGATTTCCGAACGCACCGTTTACCGCGACATCGCCGACCTGCAGCTTCAAGGAGTGCCGGTCGAAGGCGAAGCGGGCGTCGGCTATCGACTAGGCTCGGGCTTCGATCTGCCACCGCTTATGTTCACCCAGGACGAAGCCGCGGCATTGGTCGCATCGGCGCGCTTGGCGCAGAGTTGGGTGGATGCTGCCATGGCGCGCGACATCGAATCGGCGCTGGGAAAAATTCTGTCGGTACTGCCGCCTGCGGCGCGCGTGTCGGCCGAGAGCCTCGCGCTTTATGCGCCAGCGTATTCACTCGACGACGGCACACGCGCCCGGTTGCAGACATTGCGCGAAGCGGTGCAGGCACGCCAGAAGCTGCGCATGGACTATCGCGATGTCACCGGAGCGCCGAGCCAGCGCACAGTGCGACCGCTGGGCTGCTTCTATTGGGGCAAGGTATGGACCTTCTCCGCCTGGTGCGAACTTCGCGAGGACTTTCGCGGCTTCAGGATCGACCGCATCAATCAGATCGAAGTCCTGCCGGAGCGTTTTCGCGACGAACCAGGCAAAACCCTGGCCGACATGCTTCGGCGACTTCAGTCGGACTCGCAGAAAGCAAATTCGCCCGAGCGCCAAAACGGCTGATCAAAAATCGTCGCTACCCATGGCGAGATTTTCAAACTTGGTGAGTGGCTTGAGGAATGCAAGCTTGACGGTGCCGGTCGGGCCGTTCCGGTGCTTGCTGATGATCACTTCGGCGACGCCCGGCTCTTTGCTGTTCTTGTCGTAGTAGTCGTCGCGGTAGATGAACATGATGATGTCGGCGTCCTGCTCGATGGCACCGGACTCGCGCAGATCGCTCATCATGGGGCGCTTGTCAGTCCGGCTTTCCACCCCGCGGCTGAGCTGCGACAGCGCGATCACGGGGCATTTGAGCTCCTTCGCCAGCATCTTCAATCCACGCGAGATTTCACCAACGGCGGTGGCTCGATTCTCGTCGTTCATGCTGCTCGACACACTCATCAGCTGAAGGTAGTCGACCACGATCAGGCCAAGTTTCCCGTACTGCCGGGCGAGCCGACGGGCATTGGCGCGCAGTTCGCTGGTGGTGAGACCCGGTGTTTCGTCGATGTGCAGCGACACGTTGCGCAACTTCTCGATCGCCTCGGTCAAGCGCGGCCATTCTTCGTCAGTGAGCTTGCCGGTCCGCAGGTGCCCTTGGTCGATTCGCCCGATTGAACCGACGATACGCACCGCGAGCTGCGAGGCACCCATTTCCATCGAGAACACCGCAACCGGCAACCCTTCGTTGAGCGCGACGTGCTCGGCAATATTGATTGCCAGCGACGTCTTGCCCATGGACGGACGTGCGGCCAGCACGATCATGTCGCCCGGCTGCAGGCCCGAGGTCATCTTGTCGAATTCGTAGAAACCTGTGCGGACACCGGTAATGTCGTTGGGGTTCTCGGCCATCTCGGTCACGCGGTCAAGCAACTCGACCACCAGGGAGTCCATGCCCTGGAAGCCTTGCTTCATGCGCGAGCCTTCTTCGCCGATATTGAAGATCTTCTGCTCAGCCTCGTCCAGGATCTTGTCGACCGGCTTGCCCTGCGTGTTGAACGCGTTGGTCGCGATCTCGTCGCTGGCGCTCACCAACTTTCGCAAGATCGAGCGCTCGCGCACGATCTCTGCATAGCGGCGGATGTTGCTCGCGCTCGGCACGTACTGCGCGAGCGAATTGAGATAGGCAAGACCACCGATCTCCTCGGCCTTGCCGAGGTTCTGCAACTGCTCGTAGACGGTGATCACGTCCGCAGGCTTGCTGGCGTTGATCAGCGTGCCGATGGCCGCATAGATCAGCTTGTGCTCATGCCGATAGAAATCGCTGTCCACCACAACGTCACCCATGCGGTCCCAAGCGCCGTTGTCGAGCAGAAGGCCGCCGAGCACGCTCGATTCGGCTTCAATCGAATGCGGGGGGATGCGTAGCTGCGCGATCTGGCGATCTGTCGACGGGTCGTTATCGGCGTAGGAAAAAACAGCGGACATTGAGTTCCTTGCAACCCTGCATGCTAAGCCGCGCATCGCTCGGCGTCACGTGGACAAGGCTGTGAATAAACGGTGATCTTCCGGTGCAGCGTGCGGGACAACACGGCCGGCCGAAAAAAAAGCCGCCCGAAGGCGGCTCTTGGCACGGGTGTGAGCCCGCAATGCGATCAGGCGCTTTCGCCGTACACCGTCACGGCGATTTCAACCACCACGTCGGTATGCAGTGCAACGCTGACGGTGCTGTCGCCGACGATCTTGATCGGACCGTTGGGCATACGCACCTGCGACTTTGCAACCTTGTAGCCGAGCTTGTTGAGTTCGTCAGCGATGTCATGGTTGGTCACAGAGCCGAACAGACGGCCGTCAACGCCAGCCTTCTGCGTCAGCTTGACTGTAGTGCCTGTGAGCTTTTCGCCCTGGGCTTGCGATTCGGCCAACTTGGCCGCCGCCGCCTTTTCGAGCTCGACGCGCTTGGCTTCGAATTCGGCCTTGTTGGCTTCAGTTGCGCGGCGAGCACGGCCCGTAGGAATCAGAAAATTCCGTGCGTAGCCGTCCTTGACCTTGACGATCTCGCCCAGCACACCGAGGTTCACAACCTTGTCGAGAAGAATGACTTGCATGTTGTCTGCTCCTTAGACGCGGTGTTGGTCGCTGTACGGCACCATTGCGAGGAAGCGCGCGCGCTTGATCGCAGTGTTGAGCTGACGCTGATAGATAGCGCGCGTGCCGGTCAGGCGAGCGGGAATGATCTTGCCGTTTTCGCTGATGAAATCGCGCAGGGTGTCGATGTCCTTGTAGTCGATTTCTTCGACACCAGCGACGGTGAAGCGGCAGAAGCGCTTGCGCTTGAACAGCAGCGACTGGGTATTGCGCTTCGGGCGCTTGTCTTTGTTGAATTTCTTGAACGTGGCCATTTGGGGACCTCTTATCGAAAATTAATCTTGCTGAAAGTCCTGGATGTGTAGAACCGCATGCTTGCCGTTGCCCGGAGTGGCGAGGAAACCCTGAAAACGCCAGAGACTTCCAAGAGCCTGCCTTGCGAGTCGTTCGGCAACTACGCCGAACGCAACGGCTTTGAGGGCCGTTTTAACCTGCCTGAGCTGTCCTGCCTCGGAAATCGTCGACTCGTGTTCGAGTCTCAAATCGACAGCGGGTAGACCGGCGGGCGTAAAACGCAGAACTCCGATTTCGGCGACGCAGGCAGTCAGCACGAGCTGATTGACTGCGGCGGCACTCACACAATCAGTTGTTGTTGGCGGCGTATTCGGCCTGCTGGGCCTTGCGGGCCTCTTCGCGCTCGACCGTCTTCATCATCGACGAAGGGCCGGTTTCGGCCTTCTTCTTGACCACGGTGAGGTGGCGCAGAACGGCGTCGTTGAACTTGAACGCATGCTCCAGTTCGGCCATCACAGCTTGTTCAGCTTCGATGTTCACGCACAGGTAGTGCGCCTTGTTGAGCTTGTTGATCTGATAGGCCAGTTGACGACGGCCCCAGTCTTCAACGCGGTGGACCTTGCCGCCGCCGGCCGTGATCAGGCCTTTGTAGCGCTCCAGCATGGCTGGAACTTGTTCGCTTTGATCCGGGTGGATCAGCAAGATGATTTCGTAGTGACGCATAGCGCTCCTTGTGGGTCTTCCGTAGAAGGGATTAAGCCACCCGCAGCGTCGGTCGCGGTGTGGCAAGGCAAAGCCAGAAATTATAGCAGGCGCTTGCCCGTTCAATCGCCGATCAATGCGCGCTCCAGCGCCACGACCTTCTCCGGGCCCACGGCACCCCGGATTTTTGGAAGTAGGTCGAGCAATTCCTCATAGGTAGAGGTCTTCTCCACCGACAGGTTGAGCCTGAATCCGCGCAATCCGAGCCCTCCGGTGAGCTGCGTCGCGATGGGATACGCATCCTTGTAGCGCTGCTGATTCGAGCGACCATCAACTGGCTGAGGGACGATGGCCGCCGGCGCCGGCTCCGCGGAAACGGATCGGAGCTGCGCCGGCACCGCGCCTGAGCTGGCGCTCCCCACCGATCCATGTGAATTCTCGAGCAACCCGAGTTGGACAAGTTGATCTATATCCTCTCGGGTGATGCCTACCCCGGCATCGATCACATCGCTCACGGACCGCTTGCCGTCAAAAAGAATGAACGCGGAGCGCTGTCGCGCGGTCAGCCGCAACGATCGATCCTTGAGCACCTGGTGCCCAGCTTCTGTCTTGACAAGAATCATGCTTTCGATGCCAAAGTCGGAACGCACTCAACGCTGGTCAGCCGACCAGCGTGTACGCCCCCTGTACTGCGCCCCCTTGGGAGGCAAGTTTGACATCAAAGATGCATCTGGTTGCAAATACAACAAGCTGACATAGGGATTACAACGATCCGTGTGACCTAAGTCGTTGCGCAGCGGTGACAGTTCGGTCGTCCCCGCCGCGCCTTCCCTTTAGCGTTGAGCAAGTTGCTTCCAGGTATCAATCACGCTGTCAGGGTTGAGCGAAATCGACTCGATACCCTGCTCCGCCAACCACAGGGCAAAGTCGGGATGGTCGCTGGGGCCCTGTCCACAGATGCCGACGTACTTGCCCTGCGCCTTGCAGGCCTTGATCACGCGACTGAGCAAAGCCTTGACGGCCGGATCGCGCTCATCGAAGTCCGCTGCGAGCAATTCGAGTCCGGAGTCGCGATCAAGACCCAGCGTAAGCTGGGTCAGATCGTTGGATCCGATCGAGAAGCCGTCGAAGAACTCCAGGAACTCCTCCGGCAGGACGGCATTGCTCGGCACCTCACACATCATGATCAGCTTGAGTTCGTTTTCCCCTCGCCTCAGGCCGTGTTCGCCCAATAGCTCCGTCACCCGCTGGGCTTGGCCGAGCGTGCGCACGAAAGGCACCATGATCTGGACATTGGTCAGGCCCATTTCATTGCGCACGCGCTTGAGCGCCTCGCACTCCATGGCAAACGCCTCGCCAAAATCCTCGCTGAGATAGCGTGCTGCGCCACGGAAGCCGAGCATCGGGTTTTCTTCCTCGGGTTCGTAGCGGCTGCCACCGATCAGCTTGCGGTATTCGTTCGACTTGAAGTCGGACAGGCGAACAATCACCGGCTTCGGCCAGAAAGCGGCGCCGATGGTCGCGATACCCTCCGCCACCTTGTCGACGTAGAACGCACGCGGGGATGCATGCCCACGCGCGACCGATTCGACCGCCTTCTTGAGATCGGCGTCGACATTCGGGTAGTCGAGGATCGCCTTGGGGTGCACTCCGATGTTGTTGTTGATGATGAATTCCAGCCGCGCCAGACCGACGCCATGGTTCGGCAATTGAGCGAAGTCGAAGGCCAATTGCGGATTGCCGACATTCATCATCACCTTGAGGTCGATGTCCGGCATCTCTCCCCGCTTGACTTCAGTCACTTCGGTTTCGAGGAGCCCGTCGTAGATGAAGCCCGTGTCGCCCTCGGCGCAGCTCACCGTGACGAGCGTGCCGTCCTTCAAGAGGTCCGTGGCGTCACCGCAACCGACGACAGCCGGAATGCCGAGTTCGCGCGCGATGATGGCCGCATGGCAGGTACGCCCGCCACGATTCGTGACGATGGCGGCGGCGCGTTTCATCACCGGCTCCCAGTTGGGGTCGGTCATGTCGGTCACGAGCACGTCGCCGGCTTGCACCTTGTCCATTTCGCTGATGCTGTGGACCAGGCGAACGGGGCCGGTGCCGATCTTCTGCCCGATTGCGCGCCCCTCAGCCAGCACGGCACCCCTGCCAAGCAGCTTGTAGCGCTGTTCAGCCTTGCCCTGCTGCTGGCTTTTCACGGTTTCAGGACGGGCTTGCAGGATGTACAGCTGTCCGTCGGTGCCGTCCTTGCCCCACTCGATGTCCATGGGGCGGCCATAGTGCTCTTCGATGACCAGCGCGTACTTCGCAAGTTGCTCGACGTCGGCATCGCTCAGCGAATAGCGGTTGCGCTGTTCGGCGGGAACGTCGGTGGTCTTGACCAGCTTGCCAGTGGCCGCCTTCTCTGCCGCGGTGGCGAACTCCATCTGGATCAGCTTCGAACCCAGACTCCGGCGAATGACCGCACGATTGCCAGCCCTCAGCGTCGGCTTGTGCACATAGAACTCGTCAGGGTTGACGGCGCCCTGCACGACCGTTTCGCCCAGACCATAGCTGGATGTGATGAAAACCACATCTTCGAAGCCGGATTCGGTATCGATGGTGAACATCACGCCGGCGGCTCCCAAATCGCTGCGTACCATGCGCTGGACGCCCGCCGAGAGGGCCACCACATCGTGCGCAAAGCCCTTGTGGACCCGGTAGCTGATCGCGCGGTCGTTGTAGAGCGAAGCGAAGACCTCTTTCATCTTGTGAAGGACATCTTCAATGCCGACCACGTTCAGAAAGGTTTCCTGCTGACCCGCGAAGGAAGCATCCGGCAAGTCTTCGGCGGTGGCCGACGAACGAACGGCAAAACTGGCCTGGGGATTGCCAGCCGAAAGGGTGGCGAATGCCGTTTGAATGGCTTTCTGCAGGTCGGCCGGGAATGGTTGCGCCTCGACCATCGCGCGGATCTCCGCGCCGGCAGCGGCCAGGGCCCGCACGTCCTCGGTATCGAGCTTTGCAAGCCTTGCGCTGATCTTGTCGGCCAGGCCATCGTGAGCGAGGAACTGCCGGAATGCGTGCGCCGTGGTCGCAAATCCCGTAGGAACACGCACACCCTGGGGCAACTGGGAAATCATCTCGCCGAGGCTGGCATTCTTGCCACCGACCGACTCGACGTCGGTCATCCTCAGGTTTTCAAACGGTACGACCAGGGCGGTCGCTTCGAAGAGTGCAGACATGGGGAAGCTCCAGAAGTTGAAACTGATGCTGCATGCAGGCGGCTCAACGCGATCATTCTTCTTGCTTTGGGCGCTGACGAGGGGTGCATGGAAGGATTTCGGTAGGGAACGGCGATCCGCATTCCCGATAATGGGCCGAATTGTAGGCGCGCCACGGATCGGCGCGCGCCTATGGAAAAGGCAGCCAGATCATGCACACCCGCACCGTTTTCTTCGTCTCTGACGGGACCGGCATCACCGCCGAGACCTTCGGGAATGCTGTTCTCGCTCAATTCGAAATGAAGCCCCGCCATGTGCGACTGCCCTTCACGGACACGGTCGACAAGGCGCACCAGGCGGTTCGACGGATCAATCACACCGCAGAGGTCGAGGGCTTGCGCCCAATCGTCTTCACGACGTTGGCAAACATGGAAGTGCTTGAGGTGATCGAAACCGGCTGCAAGGGCATGCTGCTCGACATGTTCGGCACCTTTGTTCGCCCGCTCGAAATCGAACTGGCGATGAAGTCGAACCATCGTATCGGCCGCTTCAGCGACGTGAGCAAGAGCAAGGAATACAACGAGCGGATCCAGGCCATCGATTTCAGTCTTGCGCACGACGACGGCCAGAGCAACCGGGATCTCGACGGAGCGGACGTGATTCTGGTCGGCGTCAGCCGCAGCGGGAAGACGCCGACCTCGCTGTATCTCGCCATGCAGCATGGCCTGAAAGCGGCCAACTATCCGCTCATCCCCGAGGACTTCGATCGCCGCCAATTGCCGCCCGCCCTGCTGCCGCACCGCAAGAAGATCTTCGGCCTCACGATCCAGCCCGAACGGCTGAGCGAGATTCGCAACGAACGCCGGCCAAACTCGCGTTATGCCAGCATCGAGAACTGCCGGCACGAAGTCAGCGAGGCCGAGGCCATGATGCGACGCGCGGGCATTCGATGGCTTTCAACCACCACAAAGTCGATCGAAGAAATCGCGACCACCATCCTGCAGGAGTTGCGTCCGGAGCGGCTGACGTACTGAGCCGCCCGGGAGTCGAGGTCAGGCGGCGACCGCTTCCTCGGCAGGCGCGGAGGTGCGGATCAGGTGATCAAAGGCGCTGAGAGCGGCCTTCGCTCCGTCGCCCGCCGCGATGATGATCTGCTTGAACGGCACCGTCGTCGCGTCGCCGGCTGCAAACACGCCCGGCACGGAAGTCTGCCCCCTCGCGTCGACCACGATTTCCCCGTGCTTCGACAGCTCGACGGTACCTTTGAGCCAATCGGTGTTCGGCACCAATCCAATCTGTACGAACACGCCTTCGAGTGCCACTCGGTGGCTCTCGCCTGTCGCGCGATCCTTGTAGATCAGGCCATTGACCTTCTGTCTGTCGCCCGTGATCTCGGTCGTCTGCGCATTGGTGACGACCGCGACATTGCTCAGGCTGTGCAACTTGCGTTGCAGCACGGCGTCGGCTCGGAGCTGCGTGTCGAATTCGATCAGGGTGACGTGCCCAACGATGCCGGCCAGGTCGATCGCAGCTTCGACGCCCGAATTGCCACCGCCGATCACGGCGACCCGTTTGCCCTTGAACAACGGACCGTCGCAATGCGGGCAGTAGGCCACGCCTTTGTTCTTGTATTCGTGCTCTCCCGGCACATTGATATTGCGCCAGCGTGCCCCGGTCGAAATCACGACCGAACGGCTCCTGAGCGAGGCACCGCTTTCGAGCTTGATCTCGATCACTTCGTCGCCCGGTACAAGGGCGGCGGCCCGCTGCAAATTCATGATGTCGACGTCGTAGTCGCGCACATGCTCTTCGAGGGCGAGAGCGAACTTGGGCCCTTCGGTTTCCTTGATCGAGATGAAATTCTCGATACCCATGGTGTCGAGCACCTGGCCACCGAACCGTTCGGACGCCACACCCGTGCGAATTCCTTTGCGCGCCGCATAGACAGCCGCTGCCGCACCTGCAGGACCACCACCCACAATAAGTACGTCGAACGGTTCCTTTTCGGCAATCTTCTTGGCTTCGCGCTCGACGCCGCTGCTATCGATCTTTGCGAGGATTTCTTCAAGGGTCATGCGACCTTGCCCGAACTCCGTTCCATTGAGGAAGACGGTCGGGACGGCCATGACCTGGCGCTCCTTGATTTCATCCTGGAACAGCGAACCATCGATCATCGTCGTCTTGATGCGTGGGTTCTGTGTCGACATTAAGTTAAGCGCCTGCACAACATCCGGACAGTTGTGGCACGTCAACGAGATGTAGATCTCAAACTCGAAATCACGATCGAGCGCTCGAATCTGTTGAAGCACGGCGTCATCGACCCTGGGCGGGTAACCGCCGACCTGGAGCAATGCAAGCACCAGCGAAGTGAACTCATGGCCCATCGGCAGCCCGGCAAAACGTGGCCCGTGGTTTTCGCTCGGCCGATTGATCGAGAAGGAAGGCTTGCGTTGGTTGTCGCCACGGCTCTCGGTGACCTTTACCAGTGCGGAAGATTCCTCAATGTCCTTCAGCAGCGATTGCAGATCGCTCGATGCCTTGGTGTCATCGAGCGACGCGACGATTTCGACCGGCTGACTGATGCGATCGAGGTAGCTTTTGAGTTGCGACTTGGTGCCGGCGTCGAGCATGGTGGAACTCACTTCGTGGTTGCGAACGGAAATAAAAAAGCCCGGGAGCCGGGGCGCCCGGGCCGTGGCGCGGAGGTGACTTAGATCTTGCCGACCAGGTCGAACGAAGGCTTCAGCGTTTCGGCGCCTTCCGTCCATTTGGCAGGGCAGACTTCACCGGGGTGGGCCGCGACATATTGCGCAGCCTTTACGCGGCGCAACAACTCGGCTGCATCGCGGCCGATGCCGTTGTCGTGCACTTCGATCGTCTTGATCTTGCCTGCGGGGTCGATCACGAAGGTGCCGCGATAGGCGAGGCCTGCATCCTCACCCTCTTCGATCAGCACCTGGAATGCACGCGCGAGTTGCTGGCTCGGGTCGCCAATCAGGGGGTATTGCACCTTGCCGATCGTGTCCGACGTGTCGTGCCAAGCCTTGTGCGTGAAGTGCGTGTCCGTCGACACGCCATACACCTCGACGCCCAGCTTCTTGAACTCTGCGTAGTGATCGGCAAGGTCGCCGAGTTCGGTCGGGCACACGAAGGTGAAGTCGGCCGGATAGAAAACCACGACAGACCATTTGCCCTTGAAGTTCTCGTTGGTGACCGGCACGAACTTGCCGTTGTGATACGCGGTGGCCTTGAACGGGACGATTTCGGTATTGATCAGAGACATTAATGGGTTCCTTGTTACTGATGAAAAAAACGAGTAATCAGTATAACTACCAATTGCATCATATTGATAGTTTTACTCTATGCAAAACGGAGCCAATCCCTATGAGGGCAAGGGCGGTCACGTCGAATGCGAACACTTATCAGCCTCACACGCATGCAGAGCGGCGCAGCGTGGGTTTGCTTGCGCCGCGGCACGACAAGCTCACAATCGACCCTTTCAAGAACAAGGAAAAACCATGAAGGGCGACCCTCAAGTCATCGGCCATCTCCAGGCTCAGCTGAAGAACGAACTGACTGCGATCAACCAGTACTTTCTTCACTACCGAATGCTCAAACATTGGGGTTTGGACAAGCTTGCCAAGAAGGAGTACGACGAATCGATCGGCGAGATGAAGCACGCGGACAAACTCATGGACCGCATCTTCATGCTGGATGGCCTTCCCAACCTCCAGGACTTGGCCAAGCTCAACGTGGGCGAAGATGTCCCCGAAATTCTGGAGTGCGACCTCAAGTCGGAAACCGGTGCGCAAGCGACCATCAAGGCGGGCATCGCCCATTGCGAAGCAGTGCGCGACTATGTATCGCGAGACCTTCTGCAGGAGATCCTCGACGACACGGAAGACCATATCGACTTCCTCGAAACCCAGATCGATCTGGTCGGCAAGGTAGGGTTACAGAACTATCTGCAATCGCAGATGGGCGAGATCGAGTAGAGCTACCCAACATCACGCTGGCGGGGCACGACCCCGCTTTTTTTGGCAGCGTCAGCGGACCACTCGCTCAGGGACTGACGGGGCATCACCGTTTATCGCCTTGCCGGCGCGATAGTTATTGCAAATGCGAAGAATTCGTATTTATAATGAACTCCTCTTCAAAACAGCCAGCCAAGTCGCTTCCAGGCCATGATCGTTTGCGTATGCCGCCGTGTCTCTGACCGTGAAATCGCACGCCATGTGCGCGCCGGCATGACTTTTGACGAAGTGCAGTTTGAACTCGGCGTGGCCACCCAGTGCGGCCAATGTGAAGGCTGCGCGCGCGATGTCGTCGCCCAATGCAGCGCTTTGCACCCGGTCGCCGCGCTCACCCGCGAAACGAACCCAAGGGCGATCCAGCTTGCCAATTCCATCAAGGAAAGCAACGCATGGAACTCTTCGCAGCCCTCGTCGGCAGCCTGATCTTCGTCGCCAGTTCAGTCTGGTGGATTTTTCGCAAGTAGTTGGCCTAGCGGTTCTGCTGCATCCGGGGCACTTCAAGGCGTGCTCATTCTCGAATGGTTGATCGTGTCTGACCGCTTCTCCTCCCCCTCTACATCGGCCCTTGGGCTGTCGCGCAATGCTGTTATTGCGGGCGGCGTAGTTTTGGCGCACGTGGCCGCCCTCTGGGCACTGCAAAGCGGCCTCTTGCGCCGCGCCGCGGAGGTGGTCATTCCGGTGGAAATCTTGGGTGAGTTCATCGAACCTCCCAAGCCAACCGAGCCACCACCGCCCCCACCACCGCCACCGCCCGAACCCAAACGGCAGATCACGAAAACGCCACCGCCGCCCCGGCCGCAGGCCATTCGAGAGGCGAAGCCGACACCCGCGCCAAACGCACCGACGGGCAGCATCGAGCCGCCGCCTCCGCCTGCACCGATCGCGGCGCCGGCTCCTCCAGAGCCAGCGGCCCCTGCACCTGCGCCGCCAGCACCGCCGGCAGTCCAGTTGCCGTCAAGCAATGCAGACTATCTGCAAAACCCCAAACCAATCTACCCCGCCATCAGCAAGCGCCTTGGCGAGCAAGGGAAGACGGTCGTGCGCGTACTGATCGACGTCGACGGCCTTCCCAAGCAGGCGAGCATTCGCACATCAAGCGGCTACGAACGACTGGATGAGGCAGCACGCACTGCGGTCATGAGTTGGCGCTACGTGCCAGGTAAACGCAACGGAGTCGTTGAACCCATGGAGTTCAACGTGCCGATCAACTGGGTACTCAATTAATCTTTCTGGAGCAATTTCGCATGAATTCCCAATTTGGCCTGATGAACGTCTGGCATCAAGGTGACTTCGTCACCAAAGCCGTCGCCCTCCTGTTGATCGGCATGTCGCTCGCCTCGTGGATCGTCATCCTGGTCAAAGCGCTCGACGTCATCAGGTACAAGCGCTTGGCCAAGCATTCGCAGGACTTCTGGCACAGCGAGGACTTCGCGACCGCGCTCAACAAGCTCGGCAAGGACGATACCAATCCGTTTCGAGCGCTTGCACTCGAAGGCCGCGAGGCCGCCGCACATCATCGCAACACGAAAGCCCACCTCCACGATGCGCTCGACGTGAGCGACTGGATCACGCGCGCACTGCGCAATGGCATCGACGAATTTACAGCACGCGTGCAGACTGGACTCGCTATCCTGGCGTCAGTGGGCTCGACCGCTCCATTCATCGGTTTGTTCGGCACCGTGTGGGGCATCTATCACGCGCTAATGAGCATCGGGTCCGCCGGCCAAGCAACGATCGACAAAGTAGCCGGCCCGATCGGCGAAGCGCTGATCATGACGGCGCTGGGACTTGCAGTCGCGATTCCCGCGGTTCTGGGATACAACGCGCTGGTTCGGGGCAACAAATTTGTGCTGACCAAGCTCAATAGCTTTGCGCACGATCTGCACGCCTACTTCGTAACCGGCGCCCGTGTACAAAGCGGCGGCGAGGCCACGGTCGTTGCACTCAAGAAGGGCTGAGCATCATGGCCTTCGGAACCCAAGACGAACCTGATGAGGTCATGAACGAGATCAACATGACCCCTTTGGTGGATGTCATGTTGGTGCTCTTGATCATCTTCATCATCACCGTCCCCGTCATGAAGCATGCAGTGAATATCGACCTCCCGCGCGCCACTAGCGAACCCGAACAGACGAAGCCGCAGAACATCTTGTTCACCGTAGCGGCGGACGGCTCCTACTACTGGAACGAACAGAAAATCGATGATTCCGAATTGAAGGGGCGGCTCGCCGTCGAAGCCGCCAAGGAGCCCCAACCCGAGTTGCATATTCGCGGCGACAAGGCAGTTCGGTATGAGCGCGTCGCGCAGGCGATGTCTGCGGCTCGCGAAGCAGGCGTGCGCAAGATCGGCTTCATCACTGAACCTGATCCCAAGTGAGGCATGGGTGCAAGCCAAAAATCTTCATCGATCCGATTGACTTTTTATTGAGAATCATTATCATTTGTGAATCGCTTCGATAAAGAGCTTCAAATGCAAACTACGCCCAACGCCTTCCCCATATTGAGCCATCCCTCATTGGACCATGCAGGTGGCGGCCGCGCTTCAGGCGATGCAATGCGGCCTGCAGCCCTGGTCGAAAGCACGGAACTTCTCAAAGGCGGCAAGACGGTCGGTATCCTGCACAACGGCTCGCTCTATCGTCTGCAAGCCACCAAACTCGGCAAGCTGATCCTGACCAAATAAGATTCAGCTGCGCTTCTCGGGCAAGTTTCATCGTGGGGCGACTCAAGGAGATTCCACTCCAAAGGGTCGTTTTTGCTAGCCAACGGTTCGCCGACCAGCCAAGCTTTTTTTCCCCATGAGGCCCCCCAAAAAAACGCCGACCCAAGGTCGGCGTTTTTGCTTTGCGCGGACGACAATCTCAGAGGCCGATTGCGGCGATGCCGGCCCGTGCGATCTGCGCGTCTTCGTTCGACTTCACGCCGCTCACCCCAACTGCTCCGATCACGTGGCCATCTTTCACGATGGGTACGCCGCCTTCAAGCAACCCATGCACGCCAGGAGCCGTCAGGAAGGACGTACGGCCGCCGTTGATCATGTCCTCATAAGTCTTGCTTTCACGTCGGCCCATCGCGGCCGTGTGGGCCTTGGCAGGGGCGATGTGCGATGAAAGCGCTGCAGCACCGTCGAGGCGCTGCAACCACAACAGATTGCCGCCGTCATCGGCAATGGCGATGGTCACTGCCCAGTTGTTCTTGAGCGCTTCGGCTTCCGCTGCCGCTGCGATCGCCTTGACATCGGCAAGTTCGAGAAATGACTTTGTCTTCATGATCTTCGGGGAAAGTTGCGTAACCCCCAAGCATAGCGCTCGCATCGTCCAGGGCCGCCACCCCGGCGCGCGCTAAGACTGTCCGGACACGGGTATTTGTGAATTGCCGCCCTTGCAGCGGCCTAGAATGCGCCCAAACTGCAGCGTTGCAGCACACACCTGGAGTTTCAGCAATGAACGACCGCGTCAACACCCTCGATACATCAGTCGCCTACGGCCAGACACTGGCTCAGGCGGATCGGCAGCGCGTCCTGCGCAATACTTACTGGCTGCTTGCCCTGAGCCTTCTGCCAACCGTCCTCGGCGCCTGGTTGGGCGTTGCCACGGGCATTACTCGCTCCCTCACGGGCGGCCTGGGACTCATGGTGTTCATGGGCGGCGCGTTCGGCTTCATGTTCGCGATCGAAAAGACAAAGAATTCGGCGGCGGGCGTCCCGGTTCTGCTGGGCTTCACCTTCTTCATGGGCCTGATGCTGTCGCGCCTGATCGCGATGGTGCTCGGATTCAAGAATGGCTCCGAACTCATCATGACCGCCTTCGGTGGCACCGCCGGCGTGTTCTTCTTGATGGCTTCGCTCGCCACGGTGATCAAACGCGACCTCTCGGGGATGGCGAAGTGGCTGTTCGTTGGAGCCATGGTTCTGATGGTCGGCGCAATCATCAATGTGTTCGTCGGTTCGAGCGCTGGCATGCTGGCGATCTCGGTTGTCGCCATCGGGATCTTCTCGGCCTATATGCTGTATGACCTCAAGCAGATCATCGACGGTGGCGAGACGAACTACATCAGCGCAACGCTCGCGCTCTATCTGGATCTTTTCAATGTGTTCCAGAGCCTGTTGATCCTGCTCGGCGTCTTCGGCGGCGATCGCGATTGACGCAGCTTCGCCTTCCTTCAAAAAGGGCCCCTTGAGGGCCCTTTTTCATGGGTGGTCGAACACCGCGATCGACTCCACATGCGCCGTGTGCGGGAACATGTTGACCACCCCCGCAAACGTGCACCGATAGCCCGCCTGATGGACCAGCAGCCCCGCATCACGCGCAAGCGTTGAAGGATTGCAGCTCACGTAGACGATGCGCTTCGGGGGCGCCCATCCCTCGCGCCCGACTCTGCCCTGCTGATGTAGATCCGCAAGCGCCTTTGCGAGCGCAAATGCTCCTTCGCGCGGCGGGTCGACGAGCCACTTTTCCGCAGCACCGTCAGCCACGAGCATCTCAGGCGTCATCTCGAACAAATTGCGCGCAACGAATCTCGTCGCTACGAGCGAGCGCCGGCCGGGCACGGCGGGTCGATTGCGCTCGAAGTTGTCGGTGGCGCGTGCCACCAGCGTATCGCTGCCTTCGATGCCCAGCACCTCGCGCGCCCGGCTCGCAAGCGGCAGCGTGAAATTCCCCAGGCCACAAAACCAGTCGATCACGCGTTCGTCCGACCGCACGTCAAGCAGACGAAGCGCGCGACTTACGAGCACGCGATTGATGTGTGGGTTGACCTGTGTGAAATCTGTCGGCTTGAACGGCATCCTCACGCCGAACTCAGGCAGTTGGTAGGCCAGAGGGGGGCCCCCCTCTTCAAGCAACTTGACCGTCTCGGGTCCCTTGGATTGCAGCCACCATTGGACGCCCTCGTGCTGCACCGCGAACGCCTTGAGCCGGGCAATGTCAGCACCCGACAACGGCTCCAGATGCCGCAGCACGAGCGCGATGACGCCCAAGCCAAGACCGTCCGGTGCGTCGCCACAGGCCAACTCGATTTGCGGACAGGTATCGCGAGCATCCAACGAACCGATGAGTTCCCGCAACGGCATCAGCATGTCGCTGACCTGTGCTGGCAACACCGGGCATACCTTCATGTCTGCCAGATAGCGGCTCTTGCGCTCATGGAAGCCGATCAGCACCGTTCCCTTCTTCACGACGTGGCGTACGGACAGCCGCGCGCGGTAGCGATAGTGCCAGGCAGGCCCTTCGAGCGGACGCAACATGTTCTCGGGACGCACCTTGCCGAGATGCCATAGGTTGTCCTCCAGCGCGCGCTGCTTGACCGCGACCTGTGCGGCCGCATCGAGGTGCTGCATCTTGCAGCCGCCGCAAGCACCCGCATGCAAGCCGAAATGGGGACAGCCCGGCCGCACTCGCTGCGAAGACTCGCGGCCAATTGCCGTCACGGTGCCTTGCTCCCAATTGTTCTTCTTGCGGTGCACGTTGAACTGCACCTCTTCGAAAGGCAAGGCACCTTCAATGAACACCACCATGCCGTCGGCCTTGTGCGCCACGCCTTGTGCATCAAGGTCGAGCGACTCGACCTGCAGCCATTCACCGCCAGAACGCTGCGCCTCTTTCTTCTCAATCGAATCCGTCATGGCCGAATTGTCTCAGGCCAAGGGAACGGATATTCCCAGACCCTACAAAAGTGCGTCGCGCTGCACACCGGCGCGAGCCAACTGGCGACGCATCTTGGCGAGCGCCTCGTTCTGGATCTGCCTTACGCGTTCACGCGTAAGGCCGAGACGCACACTCAGGACCTCAAGCGTTTCGGGATCGCGATCATGCAAACCGTAGCGGCCTTCGAGGACTTCGCGCTCGCGCTCGGTGAGCACAAGAATCCATTGATCGAGGAGTTTCTCGACCTCGTGCGTCTGAGTGACGCCGGTCGGGTCGGCGCCTTCATCGTCCGACGCCACGGTATCTGCAAGCGTAAAGCTTTCATCGCCGCGTTCGCTGCCCGCATCCAATGAACGCGGCGCTTCCGCAAGCGCCATCAAGTCCGCCACCTCTTGCACCTCACGCCCGAGAAGTGCCGCGACGTCTTCGACCCGCACGCCATCAGGCCGGCGAGCGAGAAACTCTGAATCACCTTCCAGAGCGCGGCGGGCACGCATCACTTGCTGGAGTTCGCGCACCACATGCACCGGCAACCGAATCGCGCGTGCTTGCATCATCGCCGCACGCTCGATCGACTGTCGGATCCACCATGTCGCGTAAGTCGAGAAGCGGAACCCGCGCTCCGGCTCGAACTTGTTGATCGCATGCATCAGGCCGAGATTGCCTTCTTCGATCAGGTCGGCCATGGGCACGCCGCGTCCGAGATAGGCCTTCGCGATGTTGACCACCAGGCGAAGGTTGTGCTCGATCATCGATTGCCGAGCCGCAAAATCACCGGCACGCGCAGCGCACGCGGCTCGGTATTCTTCTTCGGGAGTGAAAAGCTGAGTTCGCCGGATCTCACGCAAATAGAGCGTCAGCGAGTCGCCGCCTTCACCCGCCACGTCAACCGGAAGGCCATCGCGCGGATTGCCGCCGCGGCCCTCTTCGGCGTTCCCATCTACAGCCCCGTGGAACGCAATCGAGACCCCAGCTCCGGCGACTCGCGCCGAATCGAAACCCGAAATCCCGCCATCACCCGCCGCTCGCCGCACGACCGAAGTGCGATAAGGGCGAGAAGCGGCCATGGCATGCTAGCGCGGTGGCAGGTACCGAGCCGGGTCGACCGGCTTGCCCTGACGGCGAATTTCGAAGTGCAGCTTGACACGGTCTGCGTCACTGTTGCCCATCTCGGCAATCTTCTGCCCCTTTTGCACCGACTGATCCTCCTTGACCAGCAGCGTGCGGTTATGCGCGTAAGCAGTGAGGTAAGTGTTGTTGTGCTTCAGGATGATGAGGTTGCCATAGCCCCTCAAGCCCGCACCAGCGTAGACCACACGCCCATCAGCCGCCGCAAGCACGGAGTCGCCCGCCTTGCCGCCAATGTCGAGACCCTTGTTCTTGGCTTCGTCGAAGCCGGCGATCAAGGAGCCTTGCGCCGGCCAGATCCAGCCCACGTCTTCATCACCGGATGCCGCAGCGGCTGGTGATGTTGGCGACGCTGTCACGGGTGAGGCAGGCTTGGCTGCCGGGCTTGTTGCCGCGGTAGCACCCGCCGCAGCCGCCGCGGTTGCCGGCGCAACAATCGGCTGCGTCACAGGTCGCGTCACGACCCCGGATGCATCCGTGCCTGCGGCGGCCGATGTTGCAGGCGCCGTCGCACTGCCTCCGGCTGGAGGGATGACGCGCAGAACCTGCCCCACTTCAATCAGATCGGGGTTATCGAGATTGTTCCAGCGCGCGATGTTCTGCCAGCTCTGGCCTGTTTCGGTGCCGATGCGGCGAATGGTGTCGCCAGGACGCACGGCATAGTAGCCAGGCTTGCCATAGTTCTCGATGCCAGGCAGCGGCTTGCCGGATGCGTCGGTGGTGATAGGTGGTACACCAGGAGTTGCAGTTCCGTTCGCCCCTGCGGTCGGTGCGCGAGCCATGGTGCCGCGATCTTCGACGGGCACCGGACCGCGCGGTGCTCCACACCCCGCAATCACGAGCGCGAACACCAGCGTCATGCCGGCGAGCCAGCCCCGATTGCCAAAACCCTGCATGTGTTCTTCCTTCAAGCAATTCCTGATTTTAGGGGGACAAAGTGGACCGCCTCAAGAATGCGCCGCTCGAGTCCACGTGCCGTTTTGTCAATGACAACCAAGGCTTGTCCACCCGGCGCGGACTGTGTCGGCGCGACGATCCGGCCGCCAACGGCCAGTTGCGCGACCCATGTTTCGGGCACCACTTCGCCACCTGCAGCCGCGATGATGCCGGCATATGGCGCGCCCTTGGCGTACCCCACCATGCCATCGCCGAGCAGGAGATGGACCGTCGCCAACCGGAAGGGTCGCAGATTCGAACGAGCCCGCTCGTGCAGCCCTCGCAATCGCTCGATGCTGTAGACCTCGGTCGCCACTTGTCCTAGCACCGCGGCCTGATAACCGCATCCAGTGCCTATCTCCAGCACGCGACCCAATCGCTCCGCCGGCTTGTTCGCCAACGCGGGCGCACCAAGCAACAACTCGACCATCCTTGCCACCACGTTGGGCTTGGAAATCGTCTGCCCCAATCCGATCGGCAGGCTGGTGTCTTCATAAGCCTGATTGACCAGCGCACTGTCGACGAACAAATGTCTCTCGACCACTCCCATTGCGCGCAGCACGCGCCCGTCCGCAATACCCTGCGCAGCGAGCCGTTGGACCATGCGCGCGCGCACTGCATCGGAGGCCATTGAGGGCGCCCCTTGAACAGTCGGCTTCGCGGGCACTGCCGGCGCCCGACTTCGGGCGGGGGAAGAGGCCGAGGGCGTCAGCCGCACGGGGAAGCCGGGTCGCTGGGCGGCCATGTCAGGATGGCTCGCCCAGGCGAGCCACCGTGTCGCGCCATTGATCGAGATGGGCGTGATCCGTCAAGTCGATCTGCAGCGGCGTCAACGCAATATGGCCAGCTGCCGTCGCGTGGAAATCCGTGCCTTCACCGCTGTCCTTTGCGCCGCCCGCACCGGCAATCCAGTACATCGTCTCGCCGCGCGGACTGTCTTGCGTGATCACCTTTTCAGCGGCATGACGGCGCCCCAACCTGCAAACCTTGACCGGCTTCAGCGCATCAAAAGGCAGGTTCGGCACATTGACGTTCAGCAGAAATGCGCCACCCCCAAGCATCCGCTCCTGTTCGATCTGCTCGACGAGACGCCGCGCCGCACGTGCCGCAGCATCGACATGTGCCCATCCCTTCTCGATCTGAGAAAAGGCGATCGCCGGTATGCCGAAAAGATAGGCCTCCATAGCCGCACCGACTGTGCCCGAATAGATCGTGTCATCGCCCATGTTGGCACCGTTGTTGATGCCGGAGACGACCAGGTCCGGTCGATAGTCAAGCAGGCCTTTCAGCGCGATATGCACGCAGTCGGCCGGCGTTCCAGTGACGTATCGAAAACCGTTGTGCGCGGTATGCACATACAGCGGCGCAGCCAGCGTGAGTGCGTTCGACTTGGCGCTGTTGTTGTGCTCGGGCGCAACCACTTCGACATCGGCAATTTCCATCAACGCGTCGTGCAAGGCGACGAGGCCGGGAGCCTGGTAACCGTCGTCGTTCGAAATAAGTATCTTCATGGTGTCTATGAGTCCGCGCGATTGTAGGCGGCGGGTGCGTCGCGACTGGGACAACACGGTCATTGGACCCCGCCTATCATGGCCCGCATTCTTCACCATCCAGATTCATTACAGGAGACACGAGCATGCACGCATGGCTCTGCGAGAACCCCATCGGCGTCGACGCGCTGACGTGGAAAGAACTGCCGACCCCTCAACCCGGTCCAGGCCAGGTGCTCATCGAGATCAAGGCTGCCAGCCTGAATTTTCCTGATCTGCTGATCGTACAGAACAAGTACCAGATGAAGCCGCCATTGCCATTCGTTCCAGGGTCCGAATACGCGGGCATCATCGCCGCGGTGGGTGAAGGCGTCACGCACCTGCGCGCGGGTCAGAACGTTGCATGCCTGTCGGGCACCGGCGGCTTCGGAACGCACACGATTGCGCCAGCGGCCTTGTGCATGCCCCTGCCCGACGGTTTCGGATATGTTGACGCAGCGGCATTCATCATGATCTACGCAACGTCATGGCACGCACTGATGGACCGGGCCCAATTGAAGGCCGGCGAAACCGTGCTGGTGCTCGGTGCTGCAGGAGGCGTCGGTACCGCCGCAATACAGATCGCAAAAGCGGCGGGCGCAAAAGTTATTGCGGCGGCGTCGACCGACGAAAAATGCGAGCTCTGCAAATCGATTGGCGCGGATCTCACGATCAACTACACGACGCACAGTGTTCCCAACGCATTTCGTGACGCAGTGAAGGCGGCGACCGATGGCAAAGGACCTGACGTCATTTACGACCCGGTCGGCGGCGAATTCGCAGAGCCGGCATTCCGCTCGATCGGCTGGCGAGGTCGCTACCTGGTTGTAGGGTTCGCAGCTGGACCCATTCCCTCGCTGCCATTGAATTTGATGCTCTTGAAGGGCGCAGCCCTGGTCGGGGTGTTCTGGGGCGATTTCGCCAAGCGCGAACCCAAAGCGAATGCGCAGATGATGGCCGAATTGGCAAAGTGGTACGGCCTGGGCAAGATCAAGCCAGTCATCGACAGCACGATGCCCTTGGCCGAACTGAAAGCAGCCTATGCGCACATGGGCTCGCGGGGCGTGAAGGGCAAGCTGGTGCTCGTCAACTGAGGCCGCCGGTATAGTTCAACAAAAAGCCCGCGACTGCGGGCTTTTTTATAGTGCAAGATCTTTACTTGATCTCGAACTCCGACAGCGATTTACCGGCAGCAATGGCCTCGGTGACCCACCGTGGCTTGCGACCGCGACCGCCAGACCACGTTTCACCGGTCGGGCTGCGATACTTTGCAGCCGCCTTGACCGGTGCCGCAGCGACGCTCCGCTTGCCACCGCGCGCCGTAAGTTTGAGGTCGGTTGCCGTCAGGCCATATTCGGCGATCTTCTTGCGCAGTTCCTCGATCACGCCAGCTCGTTCTTGATTTCTGAGCTCTTCGGCTTGCTTGCGCAATTGCGCGATCTGCTCATCATGCTTCTTGATCTGGGAATTGATGTCGGCAAGGGTTGAGGCCATCGGTGCTAATCCTCCGAATTGGAAAGCAAAAATTCTAATTCAAATCCCAATTGCCACAACGAGCCGAACAAAAAAAAGCGCCGACCATGGGTCGGCGCTTTTGATCAAGATGGTTTGGGGTGGCTGATGGGACTCGAACCCACGACGACCAGAATCACAATCTGGGACTCTACCAACTGAGCTACAGCCACCGCAGAGCCGGCAATTGTAGCGTGAAAAAACTACCTTTCGACGGCAACCCCGGCGTCAGACGGCTTCGGGACCAAAATTTCTGCCTTGAACCGATCCTTCAGCAGGTTGTAGTAAGCCGCCGTTTCGGCCGCTCCCACCGCCTGCCCGACTTGCTCGCTTTCCTGCTTGGCCGCCTCGGGGGCAGGCGGCGTGCGTGGAACTGTCTTATTGACGCGAACGACGGCGAACCCTTGCGCACCAAGGTCCGCGCCGACGAACACCGGCAACTTGGAGCCATCGGCACGGAGCGCACTCTCGATGACAGACGTGGGCTGCGACTGGGTTTCCAGCCGCGAGACGGTCATCGGCGCACCGAGGTTTGCACCAGTGGGATTCGCCTGCCATGCTGCGAGCTTGGCCAAACCCTCGGCCTTTGCAAGTGCTGCCGATCGCTCCGCGATAAGTTGAGTGCGGACCTTTTCCTTGACCTCGTCGAACGCCAAAGCGCGAGCGGGCGAGTATTGGGTCACGCGCCCAGATGCAAGTTGGTTCGGTCCGATTTCAATTGCCTCAGTGTTGTGCTTGCGCTCCAGCGAATCGGGCGCAAACAGGGCATTCAGGAAATTGCGACTTGCCAGCACGCCGGTTGCGCCCTGCGCGGGCGTCCGTCCCACATTGCTCGCCGTTTGAATCGTGAGTTTCAACTTCTCGGCTGCGGGCTTCAGACTATCGGGTTGCTGATAGACGATGTCGGTGAAGATCTCGGCCGCCTTGGCGAACTCCTGCGTCGCCTGCTGCCCCCGCACCTCGTTCTCGATGGTGGCGCGCACCTTCTCGAAGGGCGGCACCACTGCCGGCTTGATGTCGTTGAGCTGAATGATGTGAAAGCCGAATTCAGTCTCGACCACGTTGCTGATTTCACCCTTCTTGAGGGCAAACATCGCGTCTTCGAAAGGCTTGACCATCGCGCCGCGCGTCACGAAATCAAGATCGCCTCCCTTTTCAGCCGATCCGGGATCCTGCGAATTCTTGCGAGCCACGTCCGCAAAACTGGCCGGCGCCTTCCGGACCTCTGCGAGCAACTGTTCCGCCTTCGCACGGGCCTTTTCGCGTTCAGCAGCAGGCGCGCTGGCGGGGGAGGCAATCAGGATGTGGCTTGCGCGCCGCTCTTCCTTGGTGCCGAAGCGCGCGCTGTTCTGGTCGTAATAGCTGCGGAGATCAGCCTCGCTCACCGCAATGTTCTTCTTCGCTGCCTCAAGGTCTAGAACGAGGTATTCGATGCTGGCTTGTTCGGGCGCCCGGAACTGCACTGTGTGTTCTTTATAGTAAGTCTGCAGATCGTCGTCGCTGACGCTGACCTTCGACGCGAAATCGGCCGGCTTGAACATCGCCACCTGAATCTCGCGACGGTCGTAGAAAGCATTGAGCGTCGCTGCAGCCTGGGCCGCGGTCGCAAACGAAGTTCCCGACACACCGAGGGATACCTGCTGCGTTGCCAGGTCTGCGCGCACCGCCGCTTCATATTGCTCCGGCGTCCGGCCAGTCGCACGCATGAAGGTTTCGCGGTCGAACTTGCCGTCGGGCGTGCGGAAGGACGCCAGGCCGGCATCTTCGGCGAACATACGGGCAAGCCGCTCTTCGGATACCGTCATGTTCGACTTCGAAGCCGCTGCCGCCAGCACGCGATCACGCACCATGCGCTCCAGCGTTGCATAGCGCGCTGCATCCGAATCGAGCATGGCAGGTTCGATGTTCGGCGCCTGCTGGCGAATCCGGTCGACCTCGTTGCGATGCTGCTGGTCCCATTCAGGACGCGTGATGTCGGTACCCGCCACGCGGGCGACCTTCTCGCCCTGGCCGCCGCTCTGATACCGATCGACGCCAAACAGCACGAACGACGGAATGATCAGCAAGAACAAGAACACCATGATGACCTTGTTGTACTTGCGGAAGGAATCAAACATGCTTGAGGACTCTCTCTGACGGATTGCGAAACGGCAACAAAAAAGGCGAACACTGTGTTCGCCTTTGCATCGGGTGGTGGGTGCTGAGGGGTTCGAACCCCCGACCTACGCCTTGTAAGGGCGCCGCTCTACCAGCTGAGCTAAGCACCCCCGAAACAGTAATCTCAGTTCAATGCGTCCTTGAGCGCCTTGCCGGGACGGAACTTCGGAATCTTGGCGGCCTTGATTTTAATCGCGTCGCCGGTGCGCGGATTGCGACCGGTCCGGGCGGCACGCTTGCCGACTGCAAAAGTGCCAAAACCGACGAGCGACACGGAACCGCCCTTTTTGAGCGTGGTACGAATGGCGCCGATGGTGGATTCGAGTGCGCGCGTGGCAGCGGCTTTGGAAATATCGGCGTTTTTTGCGATGTGCTCAATCAGTTCGGTCTTGTTCACAAGGGCCCCTTGCAGAAAAAATGTTGATCAGGGTCAGAAGCGATCCCGTCCCCGCGACGAGGCCGCGGGGTGCATGCTGGAAAAAAGGGTGGCAGTTCTGACGCGCCGGCAGCGCACTGCCGACAAGGATTACAACCACTGGTCTACGGGGTGTCAATAAGACACTCACCCCATAGACCACGGCGAGGAGCGCGATTTTAGTGGCGTTTTGACGAAGCCGATTTCAAAGCGCCTCGGCAATGGCCTTTCCGAGGTCGATCGTGCGTCCCGTACCGCCGATGTCCGGCGTGCGCGGAGCGCCGCTGTCGGGAGCAAGCACCTTTTCGATCGCGGCCATGATGGCATCGTGGGCCGCCTTGTGGCCGAGGAATTCCAGCATCATCGCGCCGCACCAGATCTGGCCGATGGGATTCGCGATGCCCTTGCCGGCGATATCGGGCGCCGAACCATGCACCGGTTCGAAAAGCGAAGGTGTCGTGCGCTCCGGATTCAGGTTGGCGCTCGGCGCGATGCCGATCGTGCCGGTGCACGCCGGCCCAAGGTCCGAGAGGATGTCCCCGAAAAGATTGCTCGCCACGACCACGTCGAAGAAGTCCGGCCGCTGCACGAAATGAGCCGTGAGGATGTCGATGTGGAACTTGTCGAGATTCACGCCCGGATAGGTCTTCGCCATCGCTGCGACGCGTTCGTCCCAGTAGGGCATCGTGATGGAGATGCCGTTGGACTTGGTCGCGCTGGTGAGATGCTTTTTCGGCCTCGACTGCGCAAGCTCGAAGGCGAACTTGAGCACACGATCCACCCCGACGCGCGACATCACCGTTTCCTGCACGACGATCTCGCGGGCGGTGCCTTCATACATGCGCCCGCCGATGCTCGAATACTCGCCCTCGGTGTTCTCGCGCACGATGTACATGTCGATCTCGCCAGGCTGCCGCGGCGTGCCGTCACGGCGTACCACGGGCGCCACGATGCCTGGCATCAGTCGCGCGGGCCGCAGGTTGATGTACTGGTCGAACTCGCGCCGAAACAACAGCAGCGAGCCCCAGAGCGAGACATGATCCGGAATCTTCTCTGGCCAGCCGACCGCGCCGAAGAAGATTGCGTCATGACCACCGATCTGGTCCTTCCAGTTGTCGGGCAGCATTTTTCCGCGCTTCTCGTAGTAGTCCCAACTCGAAAAATCGAAGTGATCGAACTTCAGGTCGATACCGAACTTCCGGGCGGCCGCGTCGAGCACGCGCAAGCCCTCCGGCATCGTTTCCTTGCCGATGCCGTCACCGGCGATGACCGCGATTCGTTGGGTACTCATGTCTCAATCCTTGGGAGTCGTGTTGAAAAATGAAAGGGCCTCGGCGAGCAATTCGGCGGGCGCTTCTTCGGGAATGTAGTGGCTGCACGAAAGCGTGCCGCCGGAGACGTCATCGGCACGCTCACACCACATCGACAGTACGTCGAAGCAACGGCCAACCACGCCATGCTCGCCCCAGAGCACGCGCAACGGCTGGCTCAGCTTGCGGCCGGCCGCGACGTCGGCCCGGTCATGGTCGAGGTCGATGCTGGCCGATGCGCGATAGTCCTCGCAGATAGCCTGCGCGGTGCCGTCGATCGCGGCACAGCGCTCGTATTCAGAGAGAGCTTCGGCCGCAAATGGCGCAAGCCCCGCATGGCGTCCGCCCATGACGCTGCGAATGTATCGAACCGGGTCCGATTCGATGAGTGCCTCGGGCAATGGTGGCGGTTGAATGAGGAAAAACCAATGCCAGTAGGCTCGCGCAAAAGCTTCCGATGTGTTTTCGTACATCGCGAGCGTCGGCGCGATGTCGAGCAGCATCTGCCGCTCCACGGCTTGCGGATGATCCGCTGCAAGCCGATGCGCCACTCGTGCGCCCCTGTCGTGAGCCAGTACGCCAAAGCGCTCGAATCCGTGATGACGCATGACCGCCAGCGCATCGAGCGCCATTTCCCTTTTGCTGTAGCGCGCATGGGCTTCGTCCGCAGTCGGCCTGCCCGAGTCGCCGTAGCCGCGCAGGTCGACCAGGACCACCCTGAAGTGTTCTGCCAATCCCGGCGCTATGCGATGCCAAATGGCATGTGTCTGCGGATGCCCGTGCAGCAGCAGCAGTGGCCTGCCGCTGCCACCGATCCGCCCGTGCAATCGAACCCCATCGCGCGAAAGATCGAAGGAGGAAAACGAAGGGAACATGCGAAGGATTGTGCGTTGCGCATAGCTCTTCATCAAGCAACAATCAGCCAATTCATACTTTCCGATTTGGCAGCAATGGATCGCAGCGATCTCGAACTCGTCATGGCTATCCGAGATCGCGGCAGCCTGGCCGGCGCAGCGCTCGCATTGGACGTCGTGCCGTCAGTCGTCACGAAGCGACTAGGGGCGCTGGAAGCGCAGTTGGGGCAACGCCTCTTCGACAGGACGACGCGCCGGCTGAGCGCCACCGCTGAGGGCGAAGCGGTGTGCCTGCATGCCAAGGGATTGCTCGAGGGCTTCGCGGCACTGGAAAACGAACTGGGCGAGCGCCAGACCGAACTGAGCGGGACCATCAGACTCGTCGCAACCTTCGGGTTCGGCAGGCTGTGGCTCGGCCCGGCGCTAGCGATATTCAACGAGAGGCATCCCGGATTGCACATCCAGCTCACCCTGGCGGAAAAACTGCCCGACCTTGGTGCGGCGCGCTACGACGGCGCCGTGTGGCTGTGGGCGCCTCAGGAGCGCCACGCCAGTGACTGGGTCACCCGTCGCATCGCGCGCAACCAGCGCGTCCTGGCAGCCTCCCCAGCCTATCTGGCGCGCCGCGGCCGTCCAGCAGACGCGGCTGCACTGGCGTCGCACGATTGCCTGATTGCCCGGGAGAACAACCAAGCCGACGAACGTGAATTCGCACTCTGGACGTTGCACCACGCCCGAGACAGCACCAGCGCGCGTGTTCGCGTGAGCGGGCCGCTTTCGAGCAACTCGGGGGAACTGGTTCGAGACTGGTGCCTTGCCGGCCGCGGCGTGATGTTGCGCAGTCTCTGGGACATCGCGCCTTTGCTCGCATCGGGAAAGCTCGCCCGTGTGTTGCCCCAGTACACGATGCCTGATGCCGATGTGCAATGGATCGCGCCTTGGCGGCCCAAGACGCCGAAGCGCGTACGCCTGCTAATCGATTTCCTGGTGGAACGTTTTCGTTCGGAGCCCTGGAAGAGCGGTAGCGCGGCCGTACGCTGAGCGGTTTCAGCGCGCGCCGCGAACCGCCAGACTCACGCCGACGGCGGTCAGCGCAATGCCTGCAAGCGTCATCGCAGTGATCGGTTCAGCGAAAAGCAGCCATGCCATGACCGCCGTACATGGCGGCACCAGATAGAGCAGACTCGTGACCGCCGTCGCCGTGCCGCGCTGGATCAGGATGTAGAGCAGCGAGCTTCCGCCCAGCGATAACGCCAGCACCGACCAAGCCATCGCGCCGCCCGAAGACAGGTTCCAGTGAATGCTGTCCTGCTCCAGCGCCGCGAAGGGCAACGTGACAATCAGCGCTGCCGCCAACTGGATGGCGTTGGCGCTGCGCACGTCGCAGGGCGCCACGAATCGCTTCTGATACAGCGTGCCCGCCGTGATCGATAGCAGCGCCATGATCGCAAGCCCCATGGTCAGCATGCTGACTTCGCCGCCCTCACCCAGCTTGCGCGAAACAACGAGAACCAGCCCCACGAAGCCGAGCAGAAGTCCCGCCCATTGACGCCGAGTGACCGTGCCGCCGCGCAAAGACAACCAGACCGCGGTCAACACTGGCTGAATACCGACCAGCAGCGCCACAAGCCCCGAGCCCATGCCGGCCCGAACCGCCGCCCACACGCCACCCAGATAGCCGGCCTGCATCAGCACGCCGGTGACGGCGAGATGGCTCCACTGCAAGCGCTTGCGGGGCCACGCGACACGCGCGAGGCGCACCCAGATCAGGAAGCAGACGACCGACAGCGCATAGCGCACCGCCAGGAACTCGAGCGGTGGCGCGTAGGGCATGCCATAGCGCGCCACGATGAAGCCGGTACTCCAGATGAGCACGAAGACACCCGGCATCGCACGCAACCAGCCCGCAGAGCGGGCCGTGTCGGTCATTTGGCCCGGGCCCGAATTTCGGGAATCGCTTTTTGCAGGTAGTAGACCATCGACCAGACCGTGAGCACGGCGGAAATCCAGATCAGCCACTGGCCCCAGGCGCCTGTATCGATCCAGCCGAACAACATGCCGTTGAAGAGCAGGAACGGGATGGCGACCATTTGCACCGCGGTCTTGACCTTGCCGATCATGTGGACCGCGACGCTCTTGCCGGCCCCGATCTGCGCCATCCACTCGCGAAGCGCCGAGATGGCGATTTCACGTCCGATGATGATCAGCGCCACGAACACATCGGCGCGATTCAGGTGCACCAGCACGAGCAGCGACGCGCAGACGAGGAACTTGTCGGCGACGGGATCGAGGAATGCACCGAAGGCCGAAGTCTGGTTGAGCCTGCGCGCCAGAAAACCGTCCAGCCAGTCCGTCGCCGCGAAGATGATGAACATCACCGTCGCGATGAGGTTGCGCATGGGCTCGGACAACGGCAGGTAGAACACGCCCACAATCAGCGGAATCGCGACGATGCGCGCCCAGGTCATGATCGTTGGCAGAGTCCAGAACATCGGCTCGATTGTGTCATGGCATGAAGACTGTTCTCGGGTGCTCGCCGAGAAGCCTCGAGCCCAAGGGTCTAGTGCAGCGCCCGGTAGATTTCCTCGGCAAGGTCGAACGCGATGCCGTCGACCGACGCGATATCTTCCACACTGGCCGCCGCAACGCCGCGAATGCCCCCGAAGCGCTGGAGCAACCGGGCGCGGCGCTTGGGGCCAATACCGGGGATGTCTTCGAGCTGGCTGCCGCCCACCCGCACCTTGGCTCGCTTGGCGCGCATGCCGGTGATGGCAAAACGGTGCGCCTCGTCGCGGATCTGCGCGACCAGCATCAGTGCCGCCGAATCCCGGCCGAGGTAGACCTTTTCCCGGCCGTCTGCGAACACCAGTTCTTCGAGGCCGACCTTGCGCCCCTCGCCCTTTTCCACGCCGACGATCAGCGAGAGTGGCAATCCAAGCTCGCTGAACACCTCGCGCGCCATCGAGACCTGGCCCTTGCCGCCGTCGACCAGCACCAGATCCGGCATGCGGGCCGAGCGAGTGCCCGGTGGAGCGTCCGTTCCCGCGCCGGCCGCATCGCCGGCCGGCGGCGCATTGGTCTCTGCCGCCATGGCCTCGGCCAGCTTGCCGTAGCGGCGATGCAGCACCTGCCGCATCGCGGCGTAGTCGTCTCCGGGCGTGATGCCTTCGATGTTGAAGCGGCGGTATTCGCGGTTCTGCATCGCGTGATGCTCGAATACCACGCAAGAGGCCTGCGTCGCTTCACCCGCCGTGTGCGAAATGTCGAAGCACTCGACGCGGAAGGTGTCGAGGTCATCCGGCGCGAGTTCAAGCGCATCGACCAGGGCGCGCGTGCGGGCCTGCTGCGAGCCCTCTTCCGCGAGCAGGCGTGCCAGTTGCAGGCTGGCGTTCTTGCATGCCATCTCGAGCCAGTGGCGCCGCTGCTCGTGCGGCTGGAATACGGCCGTGACGCGCGTGCCGGCCTGCAGCGACACCGCCGCGATCAACTCACGGCTCACAAGCTCGCTCAACACCAGCGTGGCGGGCACGGGAACATCGATGTAGTGCTGCGCAATGAAAGCCTCGAGAACCTGGACCTCGACCGCATCCGGCACATCCGGCACATCCGGCACATCCGGCACATCCGGCACATCGTCGTCGCCTTCCACATCGCGCTCGCTATGCTGGATCAGCGTTGCGTCTTCGACGTGCACCGGAAAGTACGCCCGATCGCCCAGATGCCGGCCGCCGCGCACCATCGCCAGGTTGACGCAAGCCTTGCCGCCCTGAACCTTGACCGCGAGGATGTCGACATCCTTGTCGGAGGCGATCTCGACAGACTGCTGGTGCAGCACGCGCGAAAGCGCCGACATCTGGTTGCGCAACTCGGCCGCCTGCTCGAACTCGAGCTTCTCGGCATGCGCCATCATTCGCGCCTCGAGTTGGGTGAGCACGGCCTGGGTATCGCCCATCAGGAAGGCTTCGGCGTTGGCGACGTCCTGTGCGTAGGCTTCCGGTGCGATGTAATCCACGCAAGGCCCGCTGCAGCGCTTGATCTGGTAGAGCAGGCACGGCCGCGTACGGTTGCTGAAGACCGTGTCCTCGCAAGTGCGCAGCTTGAAGACTTTCTGCAGCAGCTGGATCGACTCCTTCACCGCCCATGCGCTCGGGTACGGCCCGAAATAGCGATGCTTGCGATCGACCGAGCCGCGGTAATAGGCCAGCCGCGGAAAGGTGTGCGAAGCGATCTTGAGATAGGGATAGCTCTTGTCGTCGCGAAAGAGAATGTTGTAGCGCGGCTTGAGCGTCTTGATCAGGTTGTTCTCAAGAAGCAGCGCCTCCGCCTCGGAGCGCACCACCGTGGTCTCCATGCGTGAGATTTTCGAGATCATGTGGCCGATGCGTGTGCCGGCGTGATTCTTCTGGAAATAGTTCGCCACGCGCTTCTTGAGATTGCGCGCCTTGCCCACATAGAGCACCGCGCCCGCCGCGTCGAAGTAGCGGTAGACGCCGGGCAACTGCGGCAACGACGCCACTTCGCTGAGCAACTGTTCGGAATGCGTTTCTGACATCGTCTTTATTGTGGTGCCGCGCGGGCCAGGACCGGCTCGCAACGCACATCGGTCTTGACCGAATTGGCGATGAAGCACTGGTCGTGCGCCGCGTGGTGCATGGCCTCGATCTGCGCATGCGACGGGAGCTTCTCGCCGGAAAACCGCACGTCCGGTCGCAGCGTGACGACGGTGATCACGACCTTTCCCGCGGCGCTGCGGCCCATCTGCCCGATTGCTTGGTCGCTGTAGCGATCCACGCAAAAGCCGCGCTCGGCGGCGATCGACAGGAACCACAGCATGTGGCAGCTCGACAGCGAAGCGACGAAAGCCTCCTCGGGGTCGACGCCCGCGGGATCGGACAACGGCACCGGCACCACGTGCGGCGACGACGAGCCGAGCCATTCGGCACCGCCGTCGAAGCGGATGAGGTGGCGGCGGCTGTACTTGTTTCCCAGGAAGTCCTGGTCGCCGCGCTGCCAGAGGATGTCGGCCGAGTGCTGTGACATGAATGCTGTCTCCGATGTCGCCATGAGGGGCTGTAGAGTATCCCGCGATGCGCTGGGACATTTTCTGCAAGGTGATCGACAACCATGGCGACGTCGGCGTCTGCTGGCGGCTCGCAGCTGCGCTGGCGGCGGAGGGCGAGACGGTGCGCCTCTGGATCGACGATCCCTCCGCACTGAACTGGATGGCGCCCGGTGGCTGCGAAGGCGTCTCCGTCGTCACCTGGACGGAACGGGAGGCCGCGGACTCGCCCGCTACCCCGGCGCCAGACGTGCTGATCGAAGCCTTCGGTTGCGATCCCGCCCCCCAGGTCGTCGCGCTCTTCGCGCAGCAGCGCCACGGAGCCGGCACGGACAACAGATGGATCAACCTGGAATACCTGTCGGCCGAACCTTATGTGGAACGGCTGCATGGATTGCCCTCCCCCGTATTCCGTGAACCCGGCGCCGGCCTGACCAAGCACTTTTTCTATCCGGGATTCACGACGGCCACCGGTGGCTTGCTGCGCGAGCCCGACCTGATGGCGCGCAGGGAGCGCTTCGACCGCAAGGCATGGTTGGCGCAGCAGGGAATTCCATGGCAGGGCGAACGACTCATCTCGCTGTTCTGCTACGAGCCGCGGGCGCTTGGAGATCTGCTGGCGCAACTGCAGGGCGCTGAACAACCGACTCGCCTCCTTGTCACGGCCGGTCGCGCGACTGCAGCCCTACCGCCGGGCCCTGCCCAGCGCGGCGCGCTCTCCATTTCGTGGCTGCCCTATGTGTCGCATCGGGATTTCGACCATCTTCTCTGGGCCTGTGACCTCAACTTCGTCCGAGGAGAAGATTCGCTGGTGCGGGCGCTCTGGGCTGGCGCGCCCTTCGTCTGGCA
This sequence comes from Variovorax sp. 05L425, assembly GCF_056397705.1. Taxonomy (NCBI): domain Bacteria; kingdom Pseudomonadati; phylum Pseudomonadota; class Betaproteobacteria; order Burkholderiales; family Comamonadaceae; genus Variovorax; species Variovorax sp. 05L425. Next base: position 201,763 of record NZ_JBFTNY010000002.1, read on the forward strand.
GATCTATCCGCAGGACGACGACGCGCACCACAACAAGCTCGACGCCCTCCTGGATTGGCTGCAAGCAGCTCCTTCCCTGCGGCTTTTTCACCATCTCTGGAACGGCGTCACCCCTGGCGCCCTTCCGCCGCTCGACAAACCGACGCTCACGACCTGGAGCACGACCGCCCTGGCAGCGCGTGCATCCCTGCTGTCGCAAGAGGATCTTTTGACGCGCTTGCGGCGCTTCGTCGCCCAAAAAAGCTAAAATTGCGGGCTTTGCGGATTTCCGGCCGGGTTTCACCTGTTGCCCGCCTTCCGCTGAACCCGCCGCGGTGCATGTGCAACGAGCGGCTTACATCCAGAGACCCTGATTATGAAAATCGCTCAAGAAATTCGCGCCGGCAACGTGATCATGCACGGCAAGGACCCGATGGTCGTCCTCAAGACCGAATACAGCCGCGGCGGCCGCAATTCCGCCACCGTGCGCATGAAGCTCAAGAGCCTGATCGCCAACTTCAACACCGAAGTGGTTTTCAAGGCCGACGACAAGATCGACCAGATCGTGCTCGACAAGAAGGAGTGCACCTACTCCTACTTCGCCGATCCGATGTACGTCTGCATGGACACCGAATACAACCAGTACGAAGTCGAAGCCGAGAACATGGGCGACTCGCTCAACTACCTCGAAGACGGCATGCCCGTCGAAGTGGTGTTCTATGACGGCAAGGCCATTTCGGTCGAACTGCCCACCAGCGTCGAGCGCGAAATCACCTGGACCGAGCCGGCCGTCAAGGGCGACACCTCGGGCAAGGTCATGAAGCCTGCCAAGATCTCCACGGGCTTCGAAATCGGCGTGCCGCTCTTCGTTGCCCAAGGCGACCGCATCGAAATCGACACTCGCACCGGCGAATACCGCAAGCGCGTCTAAGCCGTCTCAGCCATTGAACGGTCATGAAAAAGGCTCCTTCGGGAGCCTTTTTTGCGTCTGCGCCGACGGACTGGGCCCAAAAACTGCAAGGCGCACAATTCAGGATCCAGGATCGTTTTTTCCCGCAAGAACATGCCCAACAGTACACACGACCTTCACGACAAACGCCTTGCCGACGCGTGGGCCACCCTGCAGGCCCATTCGGACAAGGGACTCCCGCTGAACACCGATCCGTCGCGGCTGGCGTTCGCCGATCCCGAATTCCTGCTCCGCCGCGAGACGCGCGGACTTCGCATGCAGCTGGAACTGATGAAACCCGACATCGAAATGCGCGCCCACGGCATCGAGAACACGGTGGTGGTGTTCGGCAGCGCCCGCTTCCGCAGCGAAGAGGAATCCGGCGCCCTGATCGCCCAGGCCGAGGCGGCCGGCGACACCGTCGCCGCTACTCGCTGGCGCAAGCTCGCGCGCAGTTCGCACTATTACGAAAAGGCGCGCGCCTTCGGCAAGCTGGTCGCGCAATACAGCAACGACCGGGAGCCGGAAGACAAGCTCTTCGTCTGCACTGGCGGCGGCCCCGGGATCATGCAGGCCGCCAATCGCGGTGCGTACGAAGGCGGGGGGCTTTCTGTCGGCCTCGCCATCGCGCTGCCGATGGAGGAAGAAGCCAACCCCTACGTCACGCCGGCCCTGAGCTTCAAGTTCCACTACTTCGCGATCCGCAAGATGCATTTCATGATGCGGGCGAAGGCGCTGGTCGCGTTTCCGGGCGGGTTCGGCACGCTGGATGAACTCTTCGAGGTGATCACGCTCGTCCAGACCCGCAAGGCGAAGCCGGTCCCGATCGTGCTTTTCGGCTCGGACTATTGGAAGCAGCTCGTCAATTTCGAATTTCTCGCCGAGGAAGGCGTGATTTCGCCCGAGGACGTGAAGCTGATCGAATACGTCGACGCGCCGCAAGACGCGTGGGACTACATCAAGCGCTTCTACAAGCTCTGACGCGTTCCCCGGCGCCGGCGCTCAGGCTGCGTCGGCCGCGCTGGGGACCTGCAGGCCCCAGACCGAGCGCGTGCCGAGTGCCACGACGCCGCCCACGATCCAGAACACGCCCGCTATGCCGATCACCGCGCCTGCGGCGCCGAAGAGCATCGGCATCGCGACGCTTGAAGCATTGAGCGTCATCACACGCAGGCCCAGCGCCTCGCCGTGGCGGGCGTGCGGTGTGATCTGGTGCAGCATGCTCATCACCATGGGCTGCACGGCGCCGAGCGCGATACCCAGCATCACCGAACATGCGCCCATGCCGATCGCCGACGACATCAGCGGATAGGCCGCGAACACGAGCGCAGTGATCACGTTGGAGGCGGTGATCACAGTCCGTTCGCTCAGGCGCGAAGCCACCATCGGCAGCACGACGCGGATGCCGGCCGCAGCCACGGCAAAGGCGCCGAGGATGGAGCCGATCACCGAAGCGCTCAGCCCTCGTTCATGGCCCAGGATCGGCAGGACGAAGGTGTGCACGTCCCAGGAGGCGGATTGCAGCCAGTTCACGAACAGCAGGCGACGGAACATCGGCTGCCCCAGGAGATCCCAGGCGCGCGGCTTGGGCGCACCATCGGGCGGTCGTGTCGTCGGCAGCTCATGCGTGCCGCGTGCCAGCATCCAGCACGCGACGGGCAACAGTGCCAACAGCACGAAGGCCACCCGATAGCCGATCAGGTCGCCCGCCGTTGGCCCAGCATGGTCGATTAGAAGCCCGGTGACAAAGGGGCCGACGAAGTTCGCGGCCGCCGGCGCGATCGCGAGCCAGCTGAACACCTGCTTGAGCTGCGTCGGACTGCTCGCCGCACGCCCGACATGACGCTGCAATGCAATCACCGCGATGCCGGTGGCGCCGCCCGTGAGGAGTGCGGCAATGCAAAGCACCGGAAACACGGGAAATGCCGCCGCGAGCCCCGCGCCCGCAGTGGCCGCAGACACGGCAATGAAAAGCGGACGCCGCAACCCATGGCGATCAGCAAAGCGGCCCGCCGGCAACGCCAGGAAGACCTGCGTCAGGGCAAAGAGCGAAAGCAGCACGCCGACCGCCGCGGCGCTGTAGCCCTCGCTCAGCGCCAGCAGCGGCGCCGCCAGCCGGGTGCCCGTCATCGCCGCGTGCAGGCAAACCTGCGCAGCAATGAGCCTGAGCAGGCTCGCGTTCACGCGGTACCGTCGTCCTCGCCGTCGGCGAGCGGCAGCATCCCTTGTGTCTGGGACTCCGGCAGCGCTTCGACCTTGCGCAGCGCAAGCCGCATCTGCTTGGCGCGGGTGTCAGCCTTGTCGATCGTGTCGGATGCCTTCGCCACTTGCTCCTTGATGCGCGCGACCCATTCGCCATAGCGCTCGAACTCGGTCTTGACTGCTCCGAGCACCTTCCAGACTTCGGAAGCCTGATGCTCCAGCGCCAGCGTGCGAAAGCCCATGTGCAGGCTGTTGAGCATCGCCAGCAGTGTGGTCGGGCCGGCCAGCGTCACGCGATGCTGGCGCTGGATGGCATCCATCAGTCCGGGGCGGCGCAGCACCTCCGCGTAGAGGCTTTCCACGGGAAGGAAAAGGATCGCGAAGTCGGTGGTGTGCGGCGCCGCCAGGTAGTTCTCGGCGATGGACCGGGCCTCGGTGCGAATGCGCGCCTCCAGCGCCTTGGCAGCGATTTCCGCCGCGCCAGGGTCGGCCCGTTCGTGGGCATCGAGCAAGCGCTCGTAATCGTCGCGCGGAAACTTGGCGTCGATCGGCAACCAGACCGGGGCACCGTCGTCGCCCCGCCCCGGAAAGCGGATCGCGAAGTCCACGCGCTGTCCGCTGCGCGGCTTGGTTTCGATCTGCTTGGCGTACTGGTCGGTCGTCAGCACCTGTTCGAGCAGCGCTTCGAGCTGAACCTCACCGAACACGCCGCGCGTTTTCACGTTGGTCAGCACCCGCTGCAGGCTGCCGACACCGACAGCGAGCGTCTGCATCTCGCCCAGCCCCTTGTGAACCTGCTCGAGCCGGTCCGCAACCTGCTTGAAGCTCTCGCCCAGACGCGCTTCGAGCGTACTCTGGAGCTTCTCGTCGACCGTCTTGCGCATCTCGTCGAGCTTGGCGGTGTTGGTCTGCTGGAGCTGCGCGAGTTGCGTCTCCATGGTCGCGCGCACTTCCGCCAGCCGCCGGGCGTTCGATTCGCTCAGGCCCTGGAGTTGCGTGTTGAGGGTGTCACCCAGCGTCTTCTGGAGCAGGTTGAGTTGCTGCGCGAAGGCGTCGATCTGCGCGTTTTGCGTGCGCGTGTTTTCGGCGCCCTGATGAACGAGCGCCTGCTGGAACGTGGAGAACGCCTGCGCCGTCTCCTGTCGGGCGCCGCGCGAGGATTCCCCGATCTCGTGGCGCAGTTCGCGCTCGACACGCTCGTTGTTCGCGGCCAGCGTCGCAATCAGCGCGGAGTGATCCGGCGGAGCGGGCCTCCGCACCAGCAGCCAGACGACGAGGATGAAATTCAAGGCCGCCAGGGCCAGCAGGATCCAGGTTTCGATCACGGGTCTTGTTGTTTTCTATCGGTTGGCGACCACGGCGGGATTGAGCGGCGTGACCGGTTTGTTGTTGACGAGATAGCCGATGAGGTTGTCCACTGCCAGGTCGGCCATGGCGCGCCGCGTCGGCACGGAGGCGCTCGCGATGTGCGGCGTCAGCACGACGTTCGGCACCTTCAGCAAATCAGGGTGCACCTTCGGTTCGCCCTCGAACACATCGAGGCCGGCAGCGGCGATGCGCTTCTCGCCTAGAGCCGCGGCAAGCGCCGCGTCGTCGACGATCCCGCCGCGTGCGATGTTGACCAGGGTGGCCGTGGGTTTCATCAGCGCCAACTCGGCAGCGCCGATCGTGTGGTGCGACGCAGGGGTATAGGGCACGACGAGCACCACGTGATCGGCGGTCTTGAGCAACTCTTCCTTGCCCACGTAGCTGGCCTTGCACTCGGCCTCGAGTTGGGCGTCGAGCCGCGACCGGTTGTGATAGATCACCTTCATGCCGAAACCCAGCGCCCCGCGCCGCGCGATCCCTTGCCCGATCCGGCCCATGCCGATGATGCCGAGCGTGGAGCCGTGGATATCGGAGCCCGCGAACATGTCGTAGCTCCACTTTTCCCACTTGCCCGCGCGCAGGAAATGCTCGCTTTCCGCGATGCGGCGGGCCGTGGCCATCAGCAGCGCGAATCCGAAATCGGCCGTGGTCTCGGTCAGCACGTCCGGCGCATTCGTGCCGAGCACGCCGTGGGCGGTCATGGCCTCGATGTCGAAGTTGTTGTAGCCCACGGCCATGTTGGCGCAGATCTTCAGGTCGGGGCAGGCGTCGAGCACTTCGGCATCGATGCGTTCGCTGCCGGTGGTGAAGACACCGGCCTTGCCCTGGAGCTTGTCGATCAGCCGGGCCTTGGTCCAGCTTTCGTCGTTCTGGTTGGACTCGACGTCGAAATGCGCTTCAAGTCGCGCGATGGTCTCTGGAAAGATCGAACGCGCGACGAGGATTTTGGGTTTGCTCATGATCAACGGAAGAAGATGAAGGTGGCAAGAACAAAAAGCGGCACCAGGATGGCGCCCGACCACACCATGTAGCCGAAGAAACTCGGCATGCGCACGCCCCGGCTTTCCGCGATGGCCTTGACCATCAGGTTGGGCGCATTGCCGATGTAAGTGTTGGCCCCCATGAACACGGCACCCGCCGATATCGCGGCCAGCGTCGTCGCATAGGTGGTCATCAGCGCCTGCGGATCGCCGCCGGCCGTATTGAAGAACACCAGGTACGTKGGCGCATTGTCGAGGAAGGAGCTGAGAATTCCGGTGGCCCAGAAATACATCGCCGGATTGGGCTGTCCGTCGGGATGCGTGACCGCAGAGACGATCGCGCCGAAAGGACCGTCGACGCCGGCCTTCAGCATCGCGATCACCGGCACGATGGTCAGGAAAATGCCGGCGAAGAGCTTCGCAACCTCCACCATCGGACCCCAGTTGAACTGGTTGTCGGCGTGCACCTGGGGTGCGGTGATCCTGAGCGACAAAAGGATGATCGCGATCAAGGCCACGTCGCGCACAAGGCCAGGCAATCCCATCTCGGTGCCAAGAATGTCGAAGCTGATCGGCGATTTCCAGAGACCGCTCAGCAGGACGAAAAAGACCGTGGCAGCCAGCAACCAGAAATTGACCGCTCCGTCGAAGCCGATGCTCCGTGTGTCCGGCGTCGGGTCGACTGCGTACGTGCCACCGTGCCTGTAGTACCACGCATCGAGCATGTAGAACAGCACCAGCAGGATGCCGACCAGAAACAAGGTCTCGGGAAAGATGTTCCGTGCGGTCCAGAAGAAGTCGACGCCCTTCAGAAAGCCCAGGAACAGCGGTGGATCGCCCAGCGGCGTCAGTGAACCGCCCACGTTCGAGACGATGAAGATGAAGAACACGATCACATGCACCTTGTGCTTGCGATCATCGTTGGCGCGTATCAGGGGGCGGATCAGCAGCATCGAAGCCCCAGTCGTTCCCATGAGGCTGGCAAGCACCGCGCCGATCGCCAGGATCGCCGTGTTGAGCTTCGGCGATCCACGGAGATTCCCGCGAATGTGGATGCCTCCCGAGACGGCGAACAATGCAGCCAGCAGGATGATGAAGGGAATGTATTCGGCGACCAGCGCATGCACGAGTTGCGCAAGCGCCAGCGAGACGCCGAAGCTCGCTGCAAAGGGCAGCAGGAAGGCCAACGCCCACCCCGCCACGACCTTGCCATAGTGGTGATGCCAGAACGATGGCGCCAGCAGCGGCAGCACTGCGATCGACAGCAGGACGCCGGCGAAAGGCACGCCCCACAGTGGCGACAGGCGAGCGCCGTCGAAATCGGCCGCCAGCGCGATCGCCGGCAACATGAGCGCGACGAGTGCAAGCGACCGGGCGACGTTCCTCGTCGAAGCCGCGACCGTCATGCGACGGGCTGGGCGATCTCGAAGACCTGGCGCAGATAGGCCAGGTATCGTTCGTCTTCGCACATGTTCTTGGAGGGCGTGTCCGACAGCTTCGCCACCGGCTGGTCGTTGCACGCGACCATCTTGATCACGATCTGCAGCGGCTCGTAGCCCAGGTCGTTGGTCAGGTTGGTGCCGATGCCGAAAGCGAGCTGGCAGCGGCCACGGAACTGCTGGTAGAGCTCGACGGTGCGAGGCACCGTGAGGCTGTCGCTGAAGATCAGCGTTTTGGTGAGCGGATCGACACGGTTGGTGCTGTAGTGGGCCAGCATGCGTTCGCCCCATTGGAAGGGATCGCCGCTGTCGTGACGCGCGCCATCGAACAGCTTGCAGAAGTACAGGTCGAAATCGCGCAGGAACGCGCTCATGCCGTACACGTCGGAGAGCGCAATACCCAGGTCGCCGCGGTACTCCTTGGCCCAGATCTCGAAGCCGAAGATCTGGCTGTCGCGCAGCCTCGGCCCGAGTGCCTGGCAAGCCTGGAGGTATTCGTGCGCCATGGTCCCGAGCGGGATCACCCCGAGCTTCATCGCATACAGCACGTTGCTCGTGCCCGCGAACTGCGGCAGCTTTGCCTGGGCGTGGGCTTGTTGCGGTGGCGCCGTGACAGCCCCCAGGCGCGCGGCGAGCGTACGCAACACCTCTTCGTGCCAGTCCTTGGAGAAGCGACGACGCGTGCCGTAGTCGGCGATCTTGAGGTCTGCGAGGCCGGCGTCCTGCAACTGCGCGATCTTCGTCTCGAGCCGCCGGCGGCCTTCGGCCATGTCGGGCTGCGGCTGGGTATTTCGGAAGTACACCTCGTTCACGATCGCCAGCACGGGGATCTCGAATAGGATCGTGTGCAGCCACGGCCCCTTGATGCGGATCTCCAACTCACCGGAGGGCTGCGGAACGATGTCGATGTACTTCTCGTTGAGGCGGAACAGTCCGAGGAAATCGACGAAATCACTCTTGATGAACCGCATCGAGCGCAGGTAGCTCAACTCGGCATCCTTGAACTGCAGCGAGCAGAGGTGACGCACCTCTTCCCGTATCTGCCCGGCAAACCGGGCCAGGTCGATGCCGGGATTGCGGCACTTGAAACGGTATTCGACGCGCGCCCCCGGAAACTGGTGCAGCACCACCTGCATCATCGTGAACTTGTAGAGATCGGTATCGAGCAGGCTGTGGATGATCATGATGCGGCGCGCTGGTCTCCGGGTAATCGTTCGGCGTGCGTTCGATTATCACGGGCCGCGTCGGCATGTGCCTACGACCCGTTCCCCGAGCGTCCTACCGGCATTCCGAGGGCATCACGCGACAGTGTCTTCACGCCGGCCCACACGACATCCAGGCCGGTGGCGAAACCTTATCTTGAAGGAGATACGTGATGAACAAAGACACCGTCGAAGGCAACTGGAAGCAACTCAAGGGAAAGGTCAAGGAGCAGTGGGGCAAGCTCACCGACGATGACTTCGATGTCATCGCGGGCAAGCGCGACCAGTTGCTCGGCCGCATCCAGGAACGCCACGGCATCAGCCGGGACGAAGCCGAGAAGCAGGTCGCTGCATGGGAAACCCGTGACGGCCGCACACCTGCGATCTGGATGGAGCGCGTCTGAAGCGGTCAACCGCCCAGACCCGTCCGATCCCACCCATTCAGCAACTACAGAGGGACCAAGCCATGAAAAAGCAACTGCTCATGATCGCCATCGCATCGACTTGCCTTGTCGCCGGCCAAGCCAGCGCGATGACGTCCGATGAATACAAAGTAGCCAAGGAAAAGATCGAGGCCAACTACAAGGTCGACAAGGCCCAGTGCGACACCTTGAAGGACAACGCCAAGGACGTATGCGACAAGCAGGCCAAGGGCAAGGAAAACGTCGCCAAGGCTGAACTCGAACAGCAATACAAGCCCAGCGACAGTCACTCCCGCAATGTCGCCGAAGAGAAGGTAAAGGCCAACTATGAAGTCGCGAAGGAAAAATGCGACGACCAGAAGGGCGCGGCCAAGAGCGCTTGCGAAAAGGAAGCCAAGGCCGAGGAGGCTCGAGGAAAGGCCGAAATCCAGACCATGAAGATGTCATCAAGACAACCATGAGGAAGATGTAAGCGACATCGCTTGCACCACTAAAAAACGGCGTCCCTGGACGCCGTTTTTCTTGAGGCCGTCAGATCCGGAGTTCGTCGATGACCGCGAGCAGCGCGGGCGGAAGTTTGACGGAGCGTTGTGTGATCCGGTCAACGTACACATGGACGAAATGCCCCTGGGCCGCCGCCGTCTCTGCGCCCTCGGCGAACAGGCCGATTTCGTAGCGCACACTCGAACTGCCGGCGTGCGCCACGCGGATGCCCGCCTCCACAGTCTGGGGAAACGCGAGCGGGGCGAAGTAGTTGCACTGCGTCTCGACCACGAATCCCACCGTCGTGCCTTGATGGATGTCCAGCGCCCCGCGCTCGATCAGGTACGCGTTGACGGCGGTGTCGAACCAGCCATAGTAGACGACGTTGTTGACATGCCCGTACATGTCGTTGTCCGCCCAGCGCGTCGGGATGCTGCGAAAGGCGCGGTAGCTGCTGCGGTTCTGCGGGGAGGGTCTGTCGTTCATGGCGCGGCATTTTGCCAGCGCCGCCAGTATTCGAACGCCACGCGAAAGGTGCCTAGCTGCACCTGCACGGTCTCCGCGATATCCGCCGCATAGCCGCCCGCCATCGCGAATACCAAGGGAATGCGCCGCTGCCAGGCGAAATCGAACACGCGGCGGTCGCGCGCCTCCAGGCCGTCGAAACTCAGCTTGAGCCGGCCCAGCCTGTCGCGCTCGAAGGGGTCGGCGCCGGCAAGATAGATGACCAGTCCGGGCGTGAACCGCCGTTCGAGTTCGTCGAGCGCCTGTTCGAGGGCGGCTAGATAGTCGGCGTCCCCGCAACCGTCCGGAAGCTCGACGTCGAGGTCGCTCGCCTCTTTTCGGAAGGGGAAGTTCTTCTGACCGTGCAACGACAGGGTGAACACACTTGGGTCATCGCGAAAGATACTCGCGGTGCCGTTGCCCTGATGCACGTCGAGGTCGACGATGGCGACCTGGAGCGGTACGCGGCCGCGCCGCCCGTGCTCCGCCTGCATGAGCCTCGCGGCCACGGCCGCGTCGTTGAAGACGCAGAAGCCGCCACCCTTGCCCGCGCTCGCATGGTGCGTCCCACCAGCCATGTTCGCCGAGATGCCTTCATCGAGCGCTGCGCGGCAAGCGGCAATGGTTGCACCCGTGGAGCGGCGAGAGCGCTCCACCATCGCCTCGCTCCATGGAAAACCGATTTCGCGCATCGCCTCGGCGCTGACGCTGCCATCGCTGATCGCGGTGATCCATTGCGGCGTGTGCGCCAATGCCAGTTCACCATCGCTGGCGCGCGGGGCCTGAATCATGAGGACTTGCGGCAGCTCGCGTTCAAGCCCGTCGCGCAGCATGGCATAGCGGCTCATTGGAAAACGATGTCCCGGCGGCAACGGCAGGACGAACTGACCTGAATAAAACGCACGCATCAGAAACATTGTCAGCCTTGATTTAGAAGCAGCGTTCTAAATTGCTGCATGGCAACAAGAATCCTCTTGTTTACAACTCGCGTCTGCCTATACTTGGGCCCATGCTGCACCGCAACATCGATAGAGGGGCAGCTCACCGCGAATCCATCTTTCACCTCAACTGGAGCACCTCAATGGCCCTTACTGCTGACCAACTCATCGCCGCCCAAAAAGCCAACCTCGAAACCCTGTTCGGCCTGACCACCAAGGCTTTCGAAGGCGTCGAAAAGCTCGTCGAACTGAACGTGACCGCCTCCAAGGCTGCACTGACCGAAGCCGCCGGCACCAGCCAGGCCCTGCTGAACGTCAAGGACGCGCAAGAGCTGCTCTCCCTGCAAGCAAGCCTGTTCCAGCCCCTCGCCGAAAAGACCGCTGCCTACAGCCGTCACCTGTACGACATCGCCCAAGGCACCGGCGCCGAGTTCACCAAGGCTTTCGAAGTGAAGGCCGCTGAAGCTCAGCAAGCCTTTGTCGGCCTCGTCGACAGCGCCGCCAAGAACGCCCCGGCCGGTTCGGAAACCGCCGTTGCCGTGATGAAGAGCGCCGTGGCTGCCGCCAACAACGCTTTCGAATCGGTGCAAAAGGCCGTCAAGCAAGCGACCGACGTCGCTGAAGCCAACTTCCAGGCCGTGTCGACCACCGCCGTGAACGCAGCCAAGAGCACCGCTCAAACCGCTACGCGCAAGCGCTAATTCATAAAAGTCATTCAGAGCCCGCTTGAAGCGGGCGTCGATTGTCTCCTTGGGTCCTTCGGGATCCAATTCAGGGCCCTCGTCTTCGGACGGGGGCTTTTTTTTGCTCGCCCCCAGGTTGGCTCACTTCGTGTAGCCGCCCACCCCCTACCGGGGGCAACACCAGCGGCCCGGCAAAGCCGGTTCCGCGGTGTTTCCCGAACTTGCGCCCTTTTGTCCGCTGTGGGTCTTTGATAATTGGCGGCTTATCTTTGGAGACTTACATGCAAATTGACGGCAAGGTTTTTATCGTGACGGGCGGGGCTTCGGGCCTTGGCGAGGGTACAGCGCGGATGCTGGCGGCGAATGGGGGCAAGGTGGTCGTTGCCGACATGCAGGCCGACAAGGGCGAGGCGGTCGCCAAGGATATCGGCGGTGTTTTCGTCAAGTGTGACGTGAGTCAGGAAGCGGATGGGCAGGCGGCCGTGGCCGCGGCGCTGAAACTGGGCAAGCTGATGGGGCTGGTCAACTGCGCCGGCATCGCGCCGGCCGAGAAGACGGTTGGCAAGACCGGGCCGCATGCGCTCGCCGTCTTCAGCAAGACTGTCACGGTCAACCTGATCGGCAGCTTCAACATGATCCGTCTCGCGGCGGACGCCATGAGCAAGAACGAACCGGAAGCGACCGGGGAACGCGGCGTGTTGATTTCCACCGCCTCGGTCGCGGCCTACGACGGGCAGATCGGGCAGGCTGCCTACAGCGCGTCGAAGGGCGGCGTGGTGGGCATGACGCTGCCGATCGCACGTGACCTGGCGCGCAACGGCATCCGCAACATGACGATCGCACCCGGCATTTTCGGGACGCCGATGCTTTTCGGCATGCCGCAGGAAGTCCAGGATGCGCTCGCTGCGAGCGTGCCCTTCCCTTCGCGCCTTGGCACGCCGGACGACTACGCCAAGCTCGCCAAGCACATCATCGAGAACGACATGCTCAACGGCGAGGTGATCCGACTCGACGGCGCGATTCGTTTGGCGCCGCGCTGACGCTGCCGAGGGCGCCTTCGGTGTCGTCCTCCGGCAGCAGGCTACCGGTGCGCTCCAGGCGCTCGTATTGCGCAATCACCTGGGCGCCGAAGAGCACCAGCGTCGCCGCGATTTCAAGGCTCAGCAAGACCACGATCGCGGTTGTCAGCGAACCGTAGACGACGTTGACCTGCGACAGCGTCGCAAAGTAGAGCACCAGCAACCGGCGCGTGACTTCCCAGAGCAGCGCCGCGGTGACTCCGCCGAGCAGTGCATGCCGCAGCCTGAGCTGGCCGACGGGCATGACCAGGTAGAGCGAAGTCAGCATCAGGATCTCGCCGGCCAATCCGAGCAAATACAGCAGCAGCCCCGAGACCCCCGAGAGCGACCAGCGGTGGCCGAACAAATCGATGGTCTCCTCGCCGATGACCTGCAATGCCCCTGACACCAGCGTGACCAGCAGCAGCCCGAAGCACAGGCAAAGGATGTAGATATACGGCATCACCACCGACACCAGGAAATGCCGCGAATGATCCGCCTTGCGATGATGAAAGATCACCGCCATCGCGCTTTCGAGCACGGTGAAGGCGAGCGAACTGAAAAAAATCATCGTCACCAACAACACCGGCCCGAGGACATCCGCATGGGCGAGGAAATTCGACAACTCGGCGACGATGGCTCGCGACTGCCCCGGCAGCAGCCATTCGAGATAGCGCCCGACAGCCTCGAGCAGCGCGGATTGCTCGATGAACCGGGAGAGCGTGATCACGCTCACGATCAGGAGCGGAACGATCGACAGCAGCGCGTAATAGGCGACCGCACCGGCGAGCAACAGCCCCTGGTTGGCCTTGAAGCCCTTGAGGGCCTCCCAAATGAATCTCAACGGATGTCGAAACAAGGGCGGTGCATGGATGATGGTTCGGCGAATCATGCGTCGATTCCGGGAAGGCCAGTATGCCGCCGGCCGGCGACTGATTGATGGCTTGCGTATCATCTGCCGCTCTCCGCCTACATGACCATCCCCGCTTCATTCATCCAGGAACTGATCGCACGCGCCGACGTGGTGGAAATCGTCGGGCGCTACGTTCAGCTCAAAAAGGCGGGCGCCAATTTCATGGGGCTTTGCCCGTTTCACGGAGAGAAGTCTCCCTCGTTTTCGGTCAGCCCCACCAAGCAGTTCTATCACTGCTTCGGCTGCGGTGCGCATGGCAACGCGATCGGCTTCCTCATGGAACACGGCGGAATGGGATTCGTCGAGGCCGTGCACGATCTTGCCGGCCAGTACGGCATGCAGGTTCCCGAGGACGACGCCTCCCCCGAAGAACGGGCCCGGGCCGCCGGCCAACGCCAGAAGCAAGCCACCTTGTCCGAAGTGCTGGAAAAGGCCGGCGAGGCCTATCGGAAGCATCTGCGGCAGGCACCCGGCGCGATCAGCTACCTCAAGGGCCGTGGCGTGTCCGGCGAGATCGCGCGACAGTTCGGCATCGGCTACGCGCCGGCCGGCTGGCGCTCGCTGGCCAGCGTGTTTCCCGACTACGACGACCCGCTGCTGGTGGAAACCGGCCTGGTGATTGCCGGCGAAGCGGACGACAACGGGGAAGGCAAGCGCTACGACCGCTTCCGCGACCGGGTGATGTTCCCGATTCGCAACGTCAAGGGGGAATGCATCGGCTTCGGCGGCCGGGTGCTGGGCGACGAGAAGCCCAAGTACCTGAATTCGCCGGAAACACCGGTTTTCAGCAAGGGGCGCGAGCTGTATGGGCTTTACGAAGCCCGTGCGGCCTTCCGCGACCGGGGCTACGCTCTTGTCACCGAGGGATACATGGACGTGGTCGCCCTCGCGCAACTCGGCTTCCCGAATGCCGTCGCGACGTTGGGAACCGCTTGCACGCCCGAGCATGTGCAAAAGCTGTTCCGCTTCACCGAATCGGTCGTTTTCAGTTTCGACGGCGATGCCGCCGGCCGTCGCGCCGCGCGCAAGGCGCTTGACGGCGCGCTGTCGTACGCGACCGACGTGCGCAGCATCAAGTTCCTGTTTCTGCCGACCGAACACGATCCCGACAGCTTCATCCGGGAATTCGGCGCCGACGCCTTCGCACGCTTCGTGAACGACGCGACGCCGCTGAGCCGCTTCCTGATCGAAGCCGCCAGTGATGGTTGCGACCTCGGGACGGCGGAGGGCCGCGCCCACATGGCAAGCAACGCGCGGCCGCTCTGGACCGCCCTTCCCGAAGGCGCCCTGAAACGCCAATTGCTCGGTGAAATCGCCTCCCTGGTGCAGTTGAGCGGACAGGAATTGGAGCAATTGTGGGCGCCGGCGCCGGCAAGAACCCATGCCCCCGCGCCTCAATCGGCCCCTCCGGATGAGGACTGGAACGGGTGGAATGATCGAAACGAGTGGATCGACAATCAACCCCGGCCCACCTCCGAAAGACGACGCTTCAAGTCCTCCCGGGCGCCGGTGCCTCGTCCGCCGCCCGGCGGGCGCAAATTGCCGACCAGTCGCCCCGACGTCGCCGCAAGGCTCATCCTGTCGAACATGGCCGAGTGGGAAGGCCTGTCCCATGAGTTGCACGCCCTGCTCTGCGACCTTCCCGGCGATCACGGGCTGCTTTTCGCGTGGCTCGACAGCCAGTTGCACGAGCACGGCGTTCAATCCTGGGCCGCGTTGCGCGAGGGCCTGCGAAACCAGCCGTTCGAAACCCTGGCCCTCCGTGTCATGACCGGCCCCGACGGCAGCCCCATCGGCAATGCCGAAGGCGAACAGGCCGCCGACGCGATCCGGGAATTGCGCAACGTGCTCGACTACATGCTCGACGACCTGCTCAAGGTGCAGCAAACCGAGGCCGTCGAGGCGGCAAAAATCGACCCGCGGGCATTGGAGCGCTACAAGGCGCTGGAAGCCCGCCGTCTCGAATTGCGCCAGCGCCTCAAGCCGAGCACGCCAAATGGGGCTTGAAAAATCTGTAACACGCTATAATGTGAGGCTTCGCTAGAACGCGAATTAGGCAAGAGCGACAGCAGCACCTCCGGGCCGACCCCAAGCGCAATGCACTTCCCGACGGGAAACGGGTCAATACACCGCAAGGACTGCACACCAAATGTTCGCCCGACATCTTGCCTTTTGACGGCCGTTCGAGGACCTCGAGTCCTCGTCGCCTCATTGTTTGTGCTCCTGCCTGCGCCGGGTTTGTGGCGCTTTGATTCCGCTTGGTCCATCTTGTTGTTCGAGGTCTTATGCCCAGTTCAAAGAAGCCTGCCGTGTCTACCGCCAAGAAGCCCGCTGCAGAAATGCCGTTGAAAAAAGCCGCGCTGCCGGCAACCAAGACGGGCGCTGCCGCGTCCAAGGCGTCTGCAGCAACGAAAGTGAAAACCGTGCCCACGAAAACGACCACCACCGCTGACACCCCGAAACCCGCCGCCAAGAAGGTCGGCCGCCCCCCCAAGGCAGCCGGTACGCCTGCCGCAGCCGGCGGCGCCAAACGCGGCCGCAAGCCCAAGGCCGGCAACGAGCCCGTATCCAGCGACATCGATTTGTCCGACATCGAGGACGATCTGGCAGGTGAAGAACCGGCGGTCGCAGCGACCGAAGAAAAGGTCAAGCCGCTGCGAATGAAGATCAGCAAGGCGAAGGAACGCGCCTTGATGAAGGAATTCGGCCTCGACGAGACCGTGCTTTCCGAGGAAGACCTTGCCAAGCGCCGCTCGCGCCTCAAGACCCTGATCACGCTCGGCAAGACCCGCGGCTATCTCACCCATGGTGAAATCTCCGACCACTTGCCCGACAAGCTGGTCGACGCCGAGACCATGGAAGTCGTGGTCACCATGCTCAACGACATGGGCGTGGCCGTCTACGAGCAGACGCCCGACGCGGAAACCCTGCTGCTGAACAACACCGCCCCGACCGCCACCACGGTCGAGGAAGCCGAGGAAGAAGCCGAAGCCGCCCTTTCCACGGTGGACAGCGAATTCGGCCGCACCACCGACCCCGTGCGCATGTACATGCGCGAAATGGGCACGGTCGAATTGCTTACGCGTGAAGGCGAAATCGAAATCGCCAAGCGCATCGAAGGCGGCCTGATGGCCATGATGGAAGCCATCTCGGCTTCGCCCGCGACGATCGCCGAGATCCTGCGCCTGGGCGAAGACATCCGCGAGGGCAAGGTCGTCATCTCGACCATCGTCGACGGCTTCTCGAACCCCAACGAGGCCGACGACTACGTGGCCGAAGAAGACTTTGACGAGTTCGACGAGGAAGACGACGACGACGGCAAGGGCGGCTCCAAGGCGCTGACCAAGAAGCTCGAGGAACTCAAGCGCGACGCGCTCGAGCGCTTCGACCGCATCGCCGTGCTGTTCGAGAAGATCCACAAGATCTACGACAAGGAAGGCTACGGCACGCCCGGCTACCAGAAGGCACAGCATTCGCTCTCCGAAGAGCTGATGACCATCCGCTTCACGGCCCGCACGATCGAGAAGCTGTGCGACCTGGTACGCACGCAGGTCGACGACGTCCGCAAGAAAGAGCGCGAACTGCGCCGCATCATCGTGGACAAGTGCGGCTTCCCGCAGGAAGAGTTCATCCGCGACTTCAGCGGCTATGACAAGAACGGCAATCGCGTCGCCTCCAACCTGCTCAACCTCAAGTGGGTCGAAAAGCAGGCTGCCGCCGGCAAGCCCTGGAGCGCCGTGCTCTCGCGCAACATCCCGCCGGTGCAGGAACTGCAGCAGCGTCTGGCTGACATCCAATCGCGCGTGGTGGTGCCGCTCGCCGAGCTCAAGGACATCAACAAGCGCATGAACGAAGGCGAATCGTCTTCGCGCGATGCCAAGAAGGAAATGATCGAGGCCAACCTGCGTCTCGTGATCTCCATCGCCAAGAAGTACACGAACCGCGGCCTGCAGTTCCTCGACCTGATCCAGGAAGGCAACATCGGCCTGATGAAGGCGGTCGACAAGTTCGAATACCGTCGCGGCTACAAATTCTCGACGTACGCGACGTGGTGGATTCGCCAGGCAATCACCCGCTCGATCGCCGACCAGGCGCGCACCATCCGCATCCCGGTGCACATGATCGAGACCATCAACAAGATGAACCGCATCAGCCGCCAGCATCTGCAGGAGTTCGGCTTCGAGCCCGACGCCGGCATCCTGGCCGCGAAGATGGAGATCCCGGAAGACAAGATCCGCAAGATCATGAAGATCGCGAAGGAGCCGATCTCGATGGAAACCCCCATCGGCGACGACGACGATTCGCATCTGGGCGACTTCATCGAGGACAGCAGCAACACGGCGCCGATCGAGGCCGCGATGCAAGCCGGCCTGCGCGACGTGGTCAAGGACATCCTCGACAGCCTCACGCCGCGCGAAGCCAAGGTGCTGCGCATGCGCTTCGGCATCGAGATGTCGACGGACCACACGCTGGAAGAAGTCGGCAAGCAGTTCGACGTGACGCGTGAGCGCATCCGCCAGATCGAGGCGAAGGCACTCCGCAAACTCAAGCATCCGTCGCGTTCCGACAAGCTGCGCAGCTTTATTGATACCCTGTAGGCTCGCACTCGCTGCAAGCAAGAGAAGAAGGCGCCCTCGGGCGCCCTTCTTTTTTCAGAACACCAAGAATCGACCGGAGACATCGCGCATGAACCCCGACGCCCACAAACTCTGGCCGGCCCCGCGCTGGGCGCTGGCCGTGCTGCTGGCGGTGCTGGGCATGCTCGGTCCGTTCTCGATCGATACCTACATCCCCGCTTTCTCCGGCATCGCGCACTCGATCGGCGCCACGCCGGTGGAGATGCAGCAGACGCTCTCGGCTTATCTCTTCGGCTTCGCGTTCATGAACCTGTTCCACGGGGCACTGTCGGACAGTTTTGGCCGCCGTCCGGTGGTGCTCTGGGGCCTCGTCGTCTTCACGGTCGCATCGCTGGGGTGCGCGCTCTCGCAGACCATCGGGCAACTCGTGCTGTTCCGCGCGCTGCAGGGGTTGTCGACAGGGGCCGGTATTGTGGTTTCGCGGGCGGTGATCCGCGACATGTTTCCGCCGGCCGAAGCGCAGAAGGTGATGAGCCAGGTCACGATCTATTTCGGCATCGCGCCGGCGATCGCGCCGATCGTGGGCGGTTTCCTGTTCGTGAACCTCGGCTGGCACAGCATTTTCTGGTTCCTGGTCGGAGTGGGCGTCGTGCTGTTCGTCGCCAACTACAAGCTCCTGCCCGAGACGCTGCACCCTGAACACCGCCAGCCCTTCGAGGTGAAGCATCTGTTGCGCGGATATTGGGACCTGTGCTCCGACCCGCGCTTCCTGCTGCTGGCGCTCGCGAGCGGCGTGCCCTTCAACGGCATGTTCCTGTACGTGCTCGCCGCGCCCGCCTTTCTTGGCGAGCACCTCGCGCTGGCGCCCACGCAGTTCTTCTGGTTCTTCCTGCTGACCATCGGCGGCATCATGGCCGGCGCGTGGGCGAGCGGACGCATGGCCGGCAAGGTGGCGCCGAAGCGGCAGATCCGCGACGGCTTCGTCATCATGCTGGCGACTTCGGTCGTGAACGTGATCGCGAACGCCTTGTTCACTCCGCATGCCGCCTGGGCGTTGTGGCCCCTGGCCGTGTTCGCCTTCGGATGGGCGCTGATGGTGCCGGTGGTCACGCTGCTGGTGCTCGACCTGCACCCGGAGCGCCGCGGCATGGCCTCTTCGCTGCAAGCCGTGATCGGATCGACCGCCAACGGAATCGTCGCAGGCGTGATCGCGCCGCTGGTGATGCATTCGACGCTGGCCCTGGCCGGCACCTCCATCCTGATGCTGGGCATCGGCCTGGTCGCCTGGGTCTGGCTGCACGGGCGATGGCCGGAAATCGGGCGCCTCGTCGCCGGCGGAGCCGCCTGATGGTCATGCGGCTCGAAGCGTTGTCGACTTTTGCCCGCGCCTGGATCCCGGGGCGCACGTCCGTGAATGGCCGCGAGCGCCTTCGGGCCGCTTCCGGCGCCTTGGTCGGCCTGGTCGTCACGGCGCTGCTGTGCCAATGGATGCTTCACCTCACGTGGGGCAGCACGTGGCTGATCGCGCCGCTGGGCGCCAGCGCCGTGCTCGTGTACGCGGTGCCGGGCAGTCCGTTGGCGCAGCCCTGGTCGGTGATCGGCGGCAACACCGTCGCCGCGCTGGCGGGTGTCGCCTGCGTTCAATGGCTGCCGGACGGTGCCTGGGTCGGCGCGATCGCCGTTGCCCTGGCCATCTCGCTGATGTTCGCGCTTCGCTGCCTCCATCCACCGGGCGGCGCGGTCGCGTTGCTGGCGGTGTTGACGCACGCCACAGAGTTCTCGTTCGCCCTCTTTCCGACCATGGTCAACTCGCTGCTGCTGGTGCTGGCGGGTGTGCTCTACAACAGCCTGACGGGGCGACGCTATCCGCACGTCCAGATCGCGCCGCGTCAGCCCGCTACGGACAGCCGCTTCAGCTCGGCCGACGTCGACGCCGTGCTGGCGCGCTACAACCAGGTGCTCGACATCAGCCGTGACGATCTCGAATCGCTGATTCGCGAGACTGAAGTCGAGTCGTGGCACCGAAGGCTCGACACGGTGCATTGCGTCGACATCATGTCGCGCGATCTCGTTTTCATCGAATTCGGCACACCGCTGCAAGAAGCCTGGTCGCTGATGCACGCCCGACGCATCAAGGCACTGCCGGTCGTCGACAGGACCCGGCGCGTGGTCGGGATCGTGACCCAGGCGGATTTCTTCAAACACATCGACCTGCAGCACCACGAAGGCCTCGGCGGTCGTCTGCGCGACTTCATCCGCGCGACGCGCACCGTGATGTCGAGCAAGCCCGAGGTCGTGGGGCAGATCATGACCCGCGAAGTGCGCGTGGCCAGCGAAGACCGGCCGCTGGCCGAACTGGTGCCGTTGTTCTCCGAAGGCGGCCACCACCACATCCCGATCATCGACAGCGAAAGGCGGCTCGTCGGGATGATCACGCAGTCCGATTTCGTGCGCGCGTTGTATCGCGCCGTGGGGCCACAGGACTGAACGGCCAATAGCCTGGATCGGAGAAGCGCTCTACCAGCAGGTCGAGCAGCGCGCGCAGCGACGCCGGCATCTGGCGCCTCGATCCATAGAGACCATAGACGCCCAGCGCCTGCGGCACGGCTTCGGGTAGAAGTGCCACCAGCCGCCCTTGCGCAATGGGCCCGCGCGCGGCGTACACCGGCTGCATCGTGATACCCGCGCCCTCCATGGCGGCGGCAAGCAACACCTGTGATTCGTTCGCGCTGAGATTGCCGCTGACCGGCACGGCAATGCGCGCCCCGGCCACATCGAACTCCCAAAGACTCTTGCCGAAGTAGGAGTAAGTCAGGCAGTTGTGCGTCGCGAGGTCTTCGACCCTGCGCGGACTTCCGTGCGCGGCCAGATAGATCGGCGCAGCGCAGATCACGGAATCGCAACGACCCAGCGGCCGGGCGATCAGGTTGGGATCGAGGTCGTTGGTGATCCGGATCGCAAGGTCAATGCGCTCTTCGACCAGGTTCACCGACCTGGGACCGATGTGAAGATCGATGGCCGCGAGCGGGTAGCGACGCAGGAATTCGGCGACCGTGGCGGCAAGCACCTCCTGCGCAAGCGACTGCGAACTGGCCACCCGCAACAGCCCACGAGGCGTTCCGGCTTCCGAAACTGGCGCCACCGCCATCTCCGCGGCAACTTCAAGCATGCGGCGGCAGCGGGCGAGCGTTTCCTCGCCAGCCTCCGTGAGACTCAATCGCCGCGTCGTGCGATGCAGCAGCCGGGCGCCGGCCCATTCCTCCATCTGCGCAAGGTAGCGCGTGACCATGGCGCGCGACATGTCGAGCGCCTCGGCCGCCGCCGTCATGCTCGCGCGCTCGGCGATTGAAACGAAGACCTCGGCGGCAGTGACACGATCCATATTCGATCGAATTCTGCAACAAAGATGACCATCTGGCGGGATTTTTCGATCGACCCAGGAAACATACGATGGCCGCCATGACAGCACCGAATCCCAACAAGCAACGCGCGACGCTTCACTACGTTTTCGATCCTCTCTGCGGCTGGTGCTACGCCGCCGAGCCGCTGGTCGAGGCCGCACGTGGCGTGCCGGGTCTGGCGGTCGAGTTCCACGGCGGCGGGATGATGACCGGCCCCAACCGCCGCACGATCACGCCCGAATGGCGCACCTACGTGATGCCACACGACCATCGGATCGCGCAACTCAGCGGACAGCCTTTCGGCGCGGCTTACTTCGATGGCCTGCTGAACGACAGCGGTGCGCTCCTGGACTCCGCCCCACCGCTGACCGCCATCCTGGCGGCGCAGGCCGAGGCCGGTCGCGGGCTCGACATGATCCGGAGGGTGCAGCGCGCCCACTACGTGGAGGGTCGCCGCATCGCCGACTCAGCTGTGCTGCAAGCGCTTGCGACGGAGATCGGGCTGAGCCCCGCAGCGTTCGCGGAAGCCTTCGACTACCTGTCCGGCGAAGCCACCCAGCGTCACATCGCCGACAGCCGCCGCTGGCTCGCAAGGGCTGGCGGGCAGGGATTCCCGACCTTCGCGCTCGAATTGCCGGGCAGTCGCCTCATCACGCTGGATGCCGGCCGCTATCTCGGCAAGCCCGACGCGTGGGCGACGCAACTGCGAACCCTCATCGCCGAATCGACTTCCTCTTCAATCGCCACAAGGACCACACCATGAGCAAGATTGCCATCCTCGGTATCTCCGGCCACGCCGGCTCGCGCATCGCCAACGAACTGCTTCAACGCGGCCACACGGTCACCGGGATCGCCCGCAAAGCGGAAAGCGTGCCGCAACATGCCCGACTCACCGTGAAGACGGCGGATGCCACGTCGCTCGACGCGCTGGTCCCGCTTCTTCGCGGACACGACGCGGTGATCAGCGCGACCCGCTTTGTCGGCGGCAGCGACGCCGCCACACTCATCGCCGCCACAAAGAAGGCCGGCGTGCCGCGCTTGCTGGTCGTCGGCGGCGCGGGCAGCCTGGAAGTCGCGCCGGGCAAGGCCTTGATCGATACGCCGAATTTTCCGGAGGCCTACAAGCTGGAGGCCAGCGCAGGCGGCAGGCTCCTCAACGCGTTGCGTGACGAGAAGGAACTGGACTGGACGTTTCTTTCGCCCTCCGCGCTGTTCGCGCCCGGCGAGCGCACGGGTAAATTCCGCCTCGGCGGCGACGCGCTGTTGACGGATGCAAACGGCAAGAGCTGGATTTCGATCGAGGACTACGCCATTGCGATGGCTGACGAGGTCGAATCACCCAAGCACTCGCGGCGCCGCTTTACCGCTGGGTACTGAGCGCCTCAGCTCGTCTTCAGGCCTGAGCCTCGAGGGTGTGCTTCATCGCGCGCATACCCTCGTCGATCATGGCGCCGATCGGCTGCGCCATTGCGTGCGGCAGCAGGTCGGCGATCCAGACAAGGCGGCTGTGCACGGCGTCCTCGGCGAACACTTGCAGCGAGGCGTTGTGATGCGTGAGCCGGCCGCCAGTGGCAGACCAAACGATGCGCCGCGCCGCATTGTCGACATCGACGATCACCTCGCGCGCCACGATGCCGTTGGCGAAAGTGACGATCCGTGCGTCGGCCTCCAAGCGGCAGTCCATCACGAAGCCCGGCACCAACCTGCGGTGAATTTCGCCGACATCACGAACAGCGTCCCAGATGGCGTCGGCGCCTGCCTCCACCTGCATCTCGCGTCGAATGGAAGCCATGAGCAGATCTCCTATCAACCGAACGGGATTACGGCCCGCCAGTGTAGGCCCGAAAGTGGGCGAGGCTGGGGGTTGGCGTGGCTAGCGCGAAACCCCCAGCAGCCGCTCCAACACTTCGGGCTGCGTGCGCAGCGTGGCCGCGTTGTCGGCATGGACGACGGTGCCGTGGTCCAGCACCACTGCTTCGTCGGAAATCGCGAGGATTGCCTGGGGATGCTGCTCGACGATGATCGCCGACAGTCCTTCGCCCTGCGTGATGCGGCGAATGGCGCGCAGGAGTTCTTCCACGATGATGGGCGCCAGCCCTTCGAGCGGCTCGTCGAGCAGCAGCAGCGCAGGGTTCACCACGAGAGCGCGTCCAACGGCCAGCATCTGTTGCTCCCCGCCCGACAACTGGGTCCCCAGGTTGCCCTTGCGCTCGGCCAGCCGAGGGAACATTTCGTACACGCGCTTGGGATTCCACTTGCCCGGTCGCGCCACGGCGGTGAGGTTCTCGTCCACCGTGAGCGACTTGAAGATGTTGCGCTCCTGCGGCACCCAGCCGATGCCCGCTGCGGCGCGCTGGTGCGACGAAAGCTTGTGGAGCGCCACGCCGCCAAGCGTGATGCTGCCGCCGTGCTGGCGCGTGGCGCCGGCCAGGGTGTTGATCAACGTGGTCTTGCCGGTGCCGTTGCGGCCCAGCAGCGCGAGCGTCTGGCCTTCTCCGATCGCGAGATTGATGTCGTGCAGCACGACTGCCTCGCCATAGCCGGCGCTCAGGTTTTCAATGCGCAGCAACTCAGACATGCTCGGCTCCATGACCCAGGTAGACCTCTTTCACCTTCGGGTCGTTGGCGATCGTGTCGGGGTCGCCTTCGGTCAGCAGCGTGCCGTTGACCAGCACAGTCATGCGATCGGCAAAACTGAAGACCAGGTCCATGTCGTGTTCGATGAGAAGAACCGAGACATCCGCAGGCAACGCGGCGACGGTTTCGAGCAGTTCTTCGCGCTCGCCCGCCGGCACGCCAGCCACAGGTTCGTCAAGCAGCAGAACGCGCGGCTCGCAGGCCAGCGCGATGGCGATTTCCAGCAACCGGCGCTTGCCGTACGCAAGATGCTTCGTCTGCTGCCGGGCCACATCGGCCAACCGGAACTGCTCCAGCAGTTGCCCTGCCCGTTCGGCCACCTGCTTCGATGTGCCAAGCGGCCGCCACCAATCGGTGCCCGCGCCCGTGTGCTGCGAGACCACCAGCGCGAGCGTCTCCAGCGGCGTCATCGAATCGAACAACTGGTTGATCTGGAAGGTACGCACCATCCCGCGTGCCACACGGCGGTGCGGCGCGAGACGCGTGATGTCCTCGCCTTCGAGCACGATGCGGCCCTCGGTGGGCGTGAGCACCCCGGTCAGCAGATTGATCAGCGTTGTCTTGCCGGCGCCGTTCGGTCCGATCAGCGCGTGTCGCGCGCCGCGCCGCAGATTCAGCGTGACGTTGTTGGTGGCCGTGATGCCGCCGAAGCGCATCACGAGGCCGGTCGCAGATAGGACGATGTCTTTCACGGTATCGCTCATGACCTGGCTCCCCCGCGGGCGCCAAACCATGTCCAGGGCTTGAACAGCCGGTCACGGCCAACCAGCACCATCAGCACCAGGATCAGGCCGATCCAGAACATCCAGTATTGCGGCGTGACGGTGGAGAGCGTGTCCTGCAACAGCTTGAACACGATCGCGCCCACGACGCCGCCATAGAGCCAGCCCACTCCGCCGATCACCAGCATCAGCAGCACATCGGCCGAGCGGTCGAACGAGAGCACGTCGAGCGACGCAAAGCCGGTGGTCTGAGCGAGCAACGCGCCCGCCGCGCCGGCCACCGCGGCGGCGACCGTGTAGATCACGGCCAGCCGGGAGACGACAGGGATGCCGATCGCCATGGCGCGCAGACGGTTGTCGCGCACAGCCATGAGCGTGGCGCCGAAGGGCGAATGGACCAGTCGCCGCATCAGCAGGAAGAGCAGCAGCAGCACAGTCATCGAATACCACGCGGCCGTGCGGCCGAACAGATCGAAGTCGAAGAGACCGAGCACCGGCCCCATCACCACGCCCTGCAAGCCGTCGGCGCCCCCAGTGAGCCAGTCGAGCTTGTTGGCAAGCTCGAGCAGCAGCAACGCCGTGCCGAGCGTCACCATCAGGCGGGTCAGGTCGGTGCCGCGCAGGATGGTGACGCTGGCCAGCGCACCGACGATGGCGCACATCACGATCGCCACCAAGAGGCCCACGGTCGGATCGGGCATCACATATTTGGCGAAGAGCGCCGCCGTATAGGCCCCCAGGCCGAAGAAGCCCGCATGCCCCAGCGAGACGATGCCGGTGTAGCCGAGGATGAGATCGAGCGACATCGCGAACAACGCGACGATCGCGATCTCGTTGATCATGAGCGCGCGCGAGGGCAGCAAGAGCGGCAGCACGAACGCCACGGCCCAGACTGCGAACTCCCACGGACGCCAGCGCGCCTTGCGCAGCAGCGGTTGCTGGAAATCCATGTCAGCGCGCTCCCTTGCGCGTGAACAGGCCCTGCGGCCGCCACATCAGGATGAAGATCATCAACAGGTAAACCGTGAATGCGCCCATCTTCGGAATGAAGTACTTGCCTGCCACGTCGGCAATGCCGAGCAGCAGGGCGGCCAGGAGCGGCCCGGTAATCGATGAGGTGCCGCCGACGGACACCACGATGAGGAAGTAGATCATGTACTTCAGCGGAAAGGTCGGATCGAGCCCCAGGATCTCGGCGCCCAGCGCTCCTCCCAGGCCTGCAAGGCCGGAGCCGACCGCGAAGGTCAGCAGAAACACGACGTTGACATTGATGCCCATGCCGGCCGCCACGCGCGGATCGTCGACCGCTGCACGAAGCCGGCTGCCGAAGCGCGTCTTCGTCAAGATGAGCTGAAGCACCACCGTCAGCACCGCGCACACCGCGATGATGAAGATCCGGTAGTGGCCCATGCCCAGCAGCAATGCGCCGTCACCGATTTCGCTGCGGCCGCGCAGCCATTCGGGCAGGTGAATGTTCTGCTGCGAGGAGCCGACGAAGTAGTCGATTGCTGCAACCGCCATGAACGCAAGCCCGATCGAGAACATCACCTGGTCCAGGTGCGGCTTTCCATACATCGGCCGGTAGAGCGTGCGCTCGAGCAGCGCGCCCGCGGCGCCCACCACCACGAACGCCAGCGGCAGGCAAAGGAGGAAGGGAACGCCGAGCTGCTGCATGGCGAACACCGTGAGGTAGCCGCCGGCCATGGCGAAGGCGCCGTGCGCAAGGTTGATGAAGTTCATCAGCCCGAGCGTCACGGCCAGCCCGACCGCGAGCACGAACAGCAGCATGCCGTAGGCGATGCCGTCAAAGAGAATGGTTAGCAAGGCTCGCCCCCAGGTTGCCCGCACTTCGTGTCGGGCGCCCACCCCCTGCCGGGGGCAACACCAGCGGCCCGGCTAAGCCGGTTCCGCGGTGTTCCACGGCAGACGCTTGGTGGGATCTTTGCGTCAATGTCGGTCAATGGCTGGTGGTGAATCACTGCTTGGTCTTGCCGGGGTCTTTCACGCCCTTGATGACGTCGAACTCGACGTTGTAGAGCTGGCCGTCCTTCTTCTCGACCTTGCGCAAGTACACGTCCTGCACGATGTCGCGGGTCTGGGCGTCGATGAGCACCTGGCCGCGCGGGCTTTCGAAGACCTGGCCCTTCATTGCCGCGAGCAATGCCTCGCCGCCGCCCTGGCCCTTCGTGGTCTTGAGGGCGTCATAGATGACGTGCATGCCGTCGTAGCCGCCGACCGCCATGAAGTTCGGGCGCATGTTCTTGTTGGCCTTCTCGAAGGCTTCGACGAACTTCTTGTTCATCGCCGACGGATGGGCTGCCGAGTAGTGGTGCGAGGTGACGACGCCCAGCGCGCCGTCGCCCATGTCGTTGAGTTGATCGTCGTCCGTCACGTCGCCGGTGGCGATCAGCTTGATGCCGGCCTTGTCCATGCCGCGTTCGAGGAACTGCTTCATCACGGCCGAGCCCGCACCCGAGGGCACGAAGACGAACAGCGCGTCAGGCTTGGCGTCGCGCACCTTCTGCAGGAACGGCGCGAAGTCCGGGTTGCGCAGCGGCACGCGCAGCGAATCGAGCACCTTGCCGCCGTTGAGTTGGAAGCGCTCCTTGAAGTACTTTTCGGCGTCGTTGCCGGGGCCATAGTCGGAGACCAGTGTGACGACCGTCTTGATGCCGTTCTTGGGCGCCCAGTCGCCCATTGCCACCGACACCTGCGGCAGCGTGAAGCTCGAGCGCACGACGTACGGCGAAGCTTCGGTGATGCTCGACGTGGCGGCCGCCATCACGACCAGCGGCGTCTTCGACTGCGTGGCGATCGGTGCGACCGCCAGCGCGGACGGCGTGATGCCCATGCCGGCGAGCACGTCGACCTTGTCGTTGACCACCAATTCCTGCGCCAGGCGCTTGGTGACATCGGGCAGGCCGGTGTCGTCCTTGACGATCAACTCGACTTTCTTGCCCGCCACGGTGTCGCCGTTCTGCGCCATGTAGAGGCGCGCTGCCGCCTCGATCTGGCGACCGGTGGAAGCTTGCTGACCCGTCATCGGAAGGATCAGGCCGATCTTGAACGTGTTGTCCGCGGCGTAAGCCAACGGCATGGCCAGCGCGATGGCAGTCAGACTGGCAGCCTTGACGAGATGGCGACGAAGCATGGAGCTCTCCTTTTTCGGTAGGTGCTGAAATGGTGAAACGGGGGGTATTGTGACGAGATGCAAGCGCGCCGGGGCGTCGGCAAACACCTAGCTTGCCAATGAAGCGATGGATTTCTGCGCGATCAGAGAATACGGCGCGCGATCATCGCGCAATGACTTGAGAACGAGGCGAGGTATCCAGGATTCGTTGTGTTGACGGGCATGTTCAGTTTCGTCGGCGGATGAGATTCACGCCCGGCAGGGGATGGGCCTGCACGCCGTGCAGCGCTTCGCGGAGGTTGCGCTGCGCGATGCGGCTGTGCTCGCGCATCAGCGCCTCGGCGCGGGATCCCTCGCGATTCTCGATCGCGTCGAGCACTTGCCAATGCTGGTCCTGCGCAACGAGAAGTATGTCGCGCGCGGCGGGTGCGTTCGCCTGCACGACGACGAAGGCGGAAGGCGATGCGAAAGGCAAGTTGGTCACGCGTTCGGTTTGCAACGCAATCAACGGACTGGCCGAGAGTTCGGACAGCAGGCGATGGAATTCCTCGTTGAAGGCCACGTAACGTGAGAACGCCGCATCGTCCAGCGCGGGCTCGCGCAACAGTTCATCGATGCGTTTGAGGCAGGCGCGCGCCTCGCGCAACACCACCGGCGACACGCCGCGCTCCGCTGCAAGCCGGGCCGACAGGCCTTCGAGCGTGCCGCGCAGTTCGATCGCATCGGCCACGTCGCGCTCCGAAAAGGTCCGGACGGCATAACCGCCGTTGGGCAGCGCTTCCAGCAAGCCCTCTTGTTCGAGACGCATCAGCGCGCTGCGCACCGGCGTCCGCGACACGCCGAGCATTTCAGAGATCGCCACTTCGGCGATGCGTGCACCACCGGGCAATTCACCCGCCAGCACCATCTCGCGCAACCGCAACTGGGCCTTCACCGCCTGCGAGCCGCCGGCTTCGACCGGTTCGACGCTCAAGCCGGTTGCGACCGAAGCGGCATGGGTGCTTACTGGAAATGCGGGGGTGCTCACAGGATACGGACTGTATACATGAATACCAACAATTTCGGCCCTCTGCCCTGAATCGAGGGTAAACACTCATCTCCATGTATCCGCTCTCCCCCAGCCCTGTGCGGATACGATCGACCGTTCTATTCCAGATTTCGACGGAGCCAATCCCCATGTCACAGCATGCCCAACTGCCTGCCCGATACGACCACGTCGGCAGCTTCCTGCGACCCAAATACCTGCTCGAGGCGCGCGAGCAGAAAGCCAACGGCGAGATCACGCCCGAGCAGCTTCGCAAGGTCGAAGACAAGGCGATCACCGAGATCGTCAAGTTCCAGGAAGAAATCGGCCTCAAGAGCATCACGGACGGCGAGTTCCGCCGCACCTATTTCCACATCGACTTCCTCGAACAGCTCGGCGGCGTGAAGACCGACATCCCGGTCACCATCCGCAAGCCCGATGGCACCGAGGAATTGGCCCCGCCGGTGATGCGCGTCATCGACAAGGTGCGCCACGCCAAGAACATCCAGCTGGCGGACTTCCAGTACCTCAAGAGCCAGGTGTCGGCCGGCAACACGCCCAAGGTCACGATCCCCTCGCCCACGATGCTGCACTTCCGCGGCGGCCGCGCCGGTATCAGCAAGGAGGCCTACCCCGAACTCGACCCGACCTTCTACGACGATGTCGCGAAGGCCTACGGCGACGAGCTGCGCTCGCTGGCCGAAGCCGGTTGCACCTATGTCCAGATGGACGACACCAACCTCGCCTATCTCTGCGACGAGAGGATGCGCGAAGCCGCCCGCCAGCGCGGCGACGACCCGAACGAACTGCCGCACCGCTACGCCGCCTTCATCAACAAGGTGGTGGCGCAGAAGCCCGCCGGCATGACGCTGGCGATGCACCTGTGCCGCGGCAACTTCAAGAGCACGCACGCCGCGGCCGGCAATTACGAGCCGGTGGCCGAGGCACTGCTCAAGGAAATGGACCTCGACGCCTACTTCCTCGAGTACGACGACGCGCGTTCGGGCGACTTCCGTCCGCTGCGCTTCCTGCCCAAGGGCAAGACCGTCGTGCTCGGCCTGGTGACCACCAAGTTCGGCGAAATGGAAGACAAGGACGAACTCAAGAGCCGCATCGAGGCCGCCTCCAAGTACGTCTCGCTCGACCAGCTCGCCCTGTCGCCGCAATGCGGTTTCTCGAGCACGGTGCATGGCAACAACATCGCGGTGGAAGCCCAGCGCGCCAAGCTGCGCCTGGTCGTCGAGACTGCGCAAGAGGTCTGGGGCTCGACCTGAAGGCGTAACCGTGGTGAAGTAGCGTCATGTCCATGAAGCTCTTCACCGGTCCCCTCAGCATGTTCGGCGCCAAGGCGCAGATCGCGGCCCTTGAAAAGGGGCTCGCGTTCGAATGCATCATGGTGCCCTTCGATCGGGACGACAACTACGAGCCCAGGCACCCCGAGGTGCTTCGGGTCAATCCCAAGCGACAGGTGCCGGTGCTGATCGACGGCGAGGTCGAGCTGTTCGATTCGACGCAGATCTTCGAATACCTCGAAGACCTTGTTCCCGATCCTCCTCTATGGCCCGCCGGCGTCGCAGCGCGCGCCCGAGCACGGCAGATCGAGCTCAAGTCGGACGAAGTCTTCTTTCCTCAGGTGGTGAAGCTCTTCGGCCTGCAGAACGACATGCAGAGTCCCGCGGCCTTGGCGGCCTGTGCCGCTTGCGATCGCTTCGGCAAGGAACTGGACCTGGTGCTCGAAGGCCGCGACTACCTCGCCGGCCCTTATTCATACGCCGACATCGCCTTCTACATGGCGCACGTATTTGCCGACCGCAAGGGCGCAGGCATGAGCTCCTCCACACCACGGCTGGTGGCCTGGCGCGATCGCGTCGGCGCACGGCCGGCGGTGCGCGAAGTGGTCGGCGCCATGATGCGCTTCCTCGCATCGCAGGGGCGACCGGTCCCTGCATTCCTGCAGTCGCACCTCCGCACGTGAACCAGATCGACGACCTGCTCGACTGGCTGCCCTCGCCGTCGCAGCATTTGCTTGTCGTCACGTTTGCGCTGCTTGTCTATGTGCTGACCACGCGCGCCCGGCGCGAACAGCGGGCACCCTCGACGGCGATCGCGTGGGTCATGGGATTCGCGCTGATGCCGTACATCATCCTGCCGATGTACCTGCTGTTCGGCCAGCGCAAGCTGCGGCCGCCAGGGTCGCCGCGGCCGCCGCGCACGGGTCCGACGGGACATTGGGCTGCCGATCTGATCGAGAGCTTCGGCCTGGCGCCGCCCGGCCGCTGCGAGATTCACTTCCATTCCGACGGCGCGGCCGCACGCGAGGCGCTCTTCGCTGTGATCGAAGGCGCGCGGACGCGGCTCGATGTGGGCACGTTCATCATCGGCGACGACGCGCTGGGCCACGAGGTCATCAACAGGCTGTCGCGGCGTGCGGGCGAAGGCGTGGCGGTGCGCGTGCTGCTCGACGGCTTCGGCGCCCTTTCGCTGCCGCGCTCGCACTTCGACACGCTCCGCGAAGCGGGTGCCGAAGTTGCCGTGTTCCGCCCGATCTTCAGCCTGCGTCGTACCGGTCCGCGCAATCTGCGCAACCACCGCAAGGTCACGATTGCGGACGACGGCTGGCTCTGGTCGGGCGGCCGCAACCTCGCCGGCGAATACTTCACCGGCAACGACGAGCACCCGGTCGCATGGCGCGATCTGTCCTTCGATCTCCGGGGCAGCGTGGCCGCCGCGGCAGCGCGGCAGTTCGACCATGACTGGTCGTCGGTGCGCAAGCGCAAGGCGCGCGCTGCGGCCGCCGTGGACAAGCCGGCCGAGGGCA
The DNA here is from genome assembly GCF_056397705.1 of Variovorax sp. 05L425. Lineage (NCBI taxonomy): Bacteria > Pseudomonadati > Pseudomonadota > Betaproteobacteria > Burkholderiales > Comamonadaceae > Variovorax > Variovorax sp. 05L425. Next base: position 233,192 of record NZ_JBFTNY010000002.1, read on the forward strand.
ACCTCGCGCAGTTCCTGCCGAGCGGCCCCGACCAGACCGAGGACACGGCACATGCGCTGCTGGTTGACGCCTGCTTTCGCGCCGAACAACGCTTGCTGGCCATCACGCCTTACTTCGTGCCCGGCGACGGCCTGCGCGACGCGCTGCGTCTGGCCGCGCGGCGCGGTGTGCAGGTGACGATCGCGATTCCAGCGCATTCGAACCACCGCCTGGCCGACTTCGTCCGGGCACGCGCGATGCGCGACCTCGCGCGCGCGGGGGTGACATTCCGGATGCTGCCGTTCATGGCGCACGCCAAGGCGGTGGTCGTGGACGAGGATCTCGCGATGTGCGGTTCCATCAATCTCGACTTGCGCAGCCTGCTGATCAACCACGAGGCAGCCGTGGTGTTCTACGGCCATGACCAGGTCGACTGGCTCGCGCAGTGGATCGAAACGACAGCCTCCGCCGGCGAGAACTATCGCGCGCGCCGACCCGGCATCCTGCGTGACTTGGCCGAAGGCCTCCTCCTCACCATCGCCTTCCAGCTCTGATCGAACTCGCCGGCCGGCGTGCCGACGACGCCGCCTTGTCAGATACTCGCCTTCTCGATCTCGAACACTTCAGGAGAGATGCATGGGAAAGCTTGTCCAGTTCAACCGTCCGGACGGCGGCGCCGTTCAAGGGTATCTCGCGGAGGCCGACAAGACCTTCGGCTCGGTGGTGGTGATCCAGGAATGGTGGGGTTTGAACGACCAGATCCGGGGCGTGGCCGAACGCTTTGCCAGGGCCGGCTTCACGGCCCTGGTGCCCGACCTCTATCGCGGGAAATCCACCGTCGAGGCCGAGGAAGCCCATCACCTGATGGACGGCTTGAACTTCGCCGACGCGGCCTCGCAAGATGTGCGCGGCGCGGTGCAGTTCCTGAAGGCGCGCGGCGGCAAAGTGGGCGTCACCGGTTTCTGCATGGGCGGCGCGTTGACGGTGCTGGCCTCGACGATGGCACCTGAAGCCGACGCCATCGTCGTGTGGTACGGGTATCCGCCGCTGGAGTACGTCGATGCATCGAAGATCTCCGCACCGGTGATGGCGCACTGGGCCACGCAGGATGCGGCCTTTGCCATCGCGGGTGCCGACGCGCTCGAAGAGAAACTGCGTGGCGCGGGCGTGCGCTATGAAGGCCATCGCTACCAGGCGCAGCACGCCTTTGCCAATGAAGACGCCCAAGGCCCGGGGCGCATTCCGATCACGCAATACGACGCCGTGTGGGCACAGCGTGCGTGGGATCGCACCGTGCGATTCTTCGGGCGCGAACTCGCCTGAGGGCTCAGCCGCTTCAACGCTTTGCGGTCGCCTTGCTGGCCTTGCTGGCCTTGTTGGTGTAGCTCGCGTTGCCAAGCCCGGTGCCGATGGTCAGGACGGCCCAGCGCTTCACGTCCTGCATGAAGGGCAACTCGCTCAGCCCCTGGACGACCGCGTCGTTGTGCATCAGCGCGACGGTGGGGTCGCCGTCGATGAGCGGGAGCCTCTTGCACAGCTCGCTCGGCAGATGGAAGTTTTCGCTCTCCCAGTCGCCGGGGAGGTTCTGCGCACCGCGTGAAATCGATCCGTCCTTGCGAATCAGCCCGGGGCAACCGATGCCGACGAACGGCGCGAGTCGGATGCCTTTCTTCTTGCAATAGCGGATCTGCTTTTCAAGCATTTTCGCGAGCCGGTCGACCAGCGCCTTGCGGCTCGGGCCATCGTCGGCATGGCGCCATTTTTCGCGGTGGATCACTTTGGCGTGCGAGAGGTCGGGCGAACGTCTGATCCGCGTCTTGACGATGCCGCAGCGCACATTGGTGCCGCCGATGTCCAGCGCCAGGATGGCGTCGCGGCGCTTCAGCAGCGGCGGCGGCACGAGGTGCACCCAACCGAGCAGGCCGCCATCGTCTGTCGCATGGCTGATGCGCCCCAATTGCACCGACTGATTCATCTCCTGCAACATGGCCGCCGCCTGCAGGATCGCCCGCTCTCCGACGTCACTTTCGGGGAAGCCGCCGCCGATGACGACGCGCTCGACACCTTTCCATGACGGCTGGCGCATGAAACGATCGATCACCCAGGCCAGTTCTTCCGCGAATTCCTCGATGACCGCGTGGACCACGTCCGCCGCCTCGGACGCCTTTTCGCCGAGCGCCTGGTCGAGCATCTTCTTGCTCATCTCCGTGGAATGAAGACCGCCCAGCGGGTCGTTTCCCTTCTTTCGGCGACGACGGCGCCAGCGTTCCAGCAGTTCCCTGAAGGCGGTCTGGCTGGCCTGGTCGCCGATGAAGCCGTCCTTGTCGCGCAACTGGAGGCTGTAGCCCTCGACCACGACCGAAGGCAGTTCGCGTGCGCCGTGCACGTCGGGCAGAGGATGCGCGTCTTTTTCGACTTTCTCTTTTGCCATCGTGTTTCCCGGATGCGCCGTTCAGTCGGCCGTGGTCGCAAGTATCAGGCGTGCGGCTTCCTCCGGCGCATCCCAATGCGGATAGTGGCCGCATCGCTCGAACCAATGGATGTGCGCATCGGGGAAAAGCGCCTGCGCGCGAGCGGCCTGCCTCGGGAAGCAGATCCGGTCGAAGCGCCCCCAGCCGATCACGAGTTGCTTGTCCAGGCTCCCGGCCGCCACGCCTTCCTGCGGCGACCCTTGCACCAGGCTCTTCAGCATCATGCTGAACGACGATGCCGAGGCCCAGTTGCGCATTTCGTCCAGAACCATCGAAGGCGAAAGGCCGGCGGCCTGGGCCGATACCTGCCTCAGCAGGAGCACGCGCGACCATTCGTGCGTCGTGATCGCGGGCATCGCGAACTGCAGCGCGCGCGCCAGCCGCCACGAGAGGCAGACGGAGGCCCGGTAGGCGTGGCGCTCCCATCCTTCCCAGAAGCCCACAGGCCCCAACGAGACGACCGCCCCCAGCACGCCGCCGCGCCGCGCCAGTTCCAGAATCAATTGCGCCCCCTCCGAACTGCCGGCGGCATCGATGCCCACCAAGTCGTGTTCATGCAGAAACTGAGCGACCGCGTCGCACATCGTGCGAATGGAGACTTCGCCTTTCAGCTCCGGACTCTTGCCGAAACCCGGCAGATCGATCGCCACGACACTGCGCTGTGCGGCCAGCGGCGTCAGCACGGTCCGCCACGACCGCCAGGTGCCGCCAAGGCCATGGACCAGCAACAGGGGCTTGCCTTCACCGCGTCGAACATAGTTGATCCGCACTTGTTCATTCTGCGTTCATCCGCTGCAGTGCAGCATCGGCACGGCGCACCATCCTTTGTAGGAGAAGGAGCCTGTGCATCGGATGGTCCTCGCCGCCATGACGCCGATACACTGGGTCGATGCGTCCACTGCGCCGAATCTGGGTCACCACCCTGGCCTGCCTGGGCCTGCTGGGCCTTATGGGCCTTCTGGGCAACCCCACGCCGTCGCACGCGCAAGGCGGGGCCGACGGGCTTCGCATCGGCTCCAAGCGATTCACCGAGTCGTACATCCTGGCAGAGGTTCTCGCGCAGACTGCGGCGCCGCATACCGCCACCCCCCCGGTGGTCCGGCAGGGACTCGGCAACACGGCCATCGTCTACGAGGCCTTGAGTTCCGGCAGCATCGATCTCTATGCCGAATACACCGGTACCATCGCCCTGGAGATCCTCAAGAGCCCTCAGTCGATGACGCTCGAGGACATGAACGCGGCGCTCCGGCCGCTGGGCCTGGGCGCGGCGATTCCCTTCGGGTTCAACGACGGCTATGCGCTCGCCATGCGCGCGGCCGATGCGGACCGCCTCGGCGTGCGAAGCCTGAGCGACCTCGCCAGCCATCCTGAACTGAAGCTCGGACTGTCGAACGAATTCATCGGCCGCGCCGACGGCTGGCAAGGGTTGGCTGCTCGATACGGTTTCACACAGACGCCGACGGGGCTGGATCATGGGCTCGCCTACGACGCCATCGCGGCGAAGCAGATCGACGTCACCGACATCTACACCACCGACGCCAAGATCGATCATCTCGGCCTCCGTGTGCTCGAGGACGACCGCCAATATTTCCCTCGCTACGACGCGGTGGTGCTCTACCGGCTCGACGTGCCGACAAGATTGCCCAAGGCGTGGGCGGCATTGCAGAAACTCGAAGGCCGCGTCGACGAGCACGCCATGATCGCAATGAATGCGCGTGCCGAATTGCAGGGCGTGGCGTTCGACGCGATCGCGCGTGACTTCCTGGCGCAGAGCAAGATCGTCGCCCAGGCACCCGCCGCCAAGACAACCGGCTCCGCCCTCCCCAAGGAGGCCGCGGCACGGGGTTTCCTCGCCAAGCTGTTCGGCCCCGACCTTGTCCGCCTCGCGCGTCAGCATCTGCTGCTGGTGGCGGTCTCGGTCGGCGTCGCCATCCTGATCGCGGTGCCGTTAGGAGTCCTCGTTTTTCCGCACCTGAACGCGCGTGCGCTCGTCCTGGGGCTCACGGGCCTGCTGCAGACCATTCCCTCGCTCGCACTGCTGGCGATCCTGATCTCGGCCGTCGGCGCGATCGGCCTGGTGCCGGCGCTGATCGCGCTCACGCTCTATTCGCTCTTGCCGATCATGCGGAACACGGTCACCGGCCTGGCCGAAGTCCCGGTCGGGTTGCGGCAGGCAGGGACCGCACTGGGAATGACCGGCGGCCAGACCCTGCGGGTGGTGCTGCTGCCGCTGGCACTCCCCACGATCCTTGCCGGCGTGCGGACGGCGACGACCATCGCCATCGGCACCGCGACGATTGCGGCCTTCATCGGCGCGGGCGGTTTCGGCGAACGCATCGTGACCGGCCTGGCACTCAACGATCGCGAACTGCTGGTCGCCGGGGCCATACCCGCGGCGGTGCTGGCCCTGCTCAGCGAGGCATTCTTCGAGTGCATCGAATACCTGATGCGTCGCAAATACTGAAACTTGAAACTGAACGCATCGACAGGCTTCTTCCGGTGCAGCAACTTCACTGAATTCGCCGTTGGGCACGCCTTCGATCCCTTACACTCGCGCAGTCAGGAGAGAGCCCCGCCGCGTCGGGGCCGCCGAAGGCGCAGGTCCCATCGAAGCGCGGGCCCGAACGCTCAGGCAAAAGGACTGGCGAAGCGCCCGCATTCAGGGCGTTTCCTTGCTGGAGAGAGACGACCCGTCGCGACGACGGACTCGTCCACCGAAGGAGCAAGCCCCGATCGTGGGGTGAATCTCTCAGGTAAAGCGGACAGCAGGGGTGGCCCATGGCTTCGGTCATGGATCTGGACTGCCCCCTTTTGGAGAGAGCCTTGGCCTCCGAATCGACTGACGATCTTCTGAAGACCCCGCTTCACGCCCTGCATGTGGAACTCGGCGCGCGCATGGTGCCTTTCGCCGGCTACTCGATGCCCGTGCAATACCCGGCGGGCCTCATGGCCGAACACAAGCACACGCGCGAGGCTGCGGGGCTCTTCGATATTTCCCACATGGGCCAGTTGCGCCTGTCCGGCCCCGATGCCGCGGCCGCCTTCGAGACGCTGATGCCGGTGGATGTGATCGGCCTGGCGCCCGGCAAGCAGCGCTACGGGCTGCTGCTCAATGACGACGGCGGCATCCTCGACGACCTGATGTTCTTCAACGAGGGCAACGACTCGCTGTTCGTGATCGTCAACGGCGCCTGCAAGCAGGCCGACATCGCGCACATCACCGCGAAGATCGGGCACCGTTGCCAGGTCCTGCCGATGCCCGACCACGCGTTGCTCGCGCTTCAGGGACCGCAGGCTGCCGCGACGCTGGCGCGTCTGTCGCCCGGCGTCGAGCGCTTTGTCTTCATGACCGGCGGCGCCGTGCAGATCGGCGGCATTCCGGCTTTCGTGACCCGCAGCGGGTACACCGGCGAAGACGGCTTCGAGATCTCCGTCGGCGCCGCGGACGCCGAACGCCTTGCGCGGCTGCTGCTCGCGCAACCCGAGGTCAAGCCCATCGGCCTGGGAGCGCGCAATTCGTTGCGGCTCGAAGCCGGGCTTTGCCTCTACGGCAACGACATCGACGAGACGACCACGCCAGTCGAAGCCTCGCTCGTCTGGGCCATGCAGAAAGTGCGACGTTCCGGTGGTGCGCGCGAAGGCGGCTTCCCGGGCGCGGCCAAGGTGCTGGCGCAACTCACTGCCGCGGACGGCACGGCGGGCCATCTCGACCACGACACCCTCAAGCGCAAACGCGTGGGCCTCGTCGCGCTGGAGCGTGTTCCGGTGCGCGACGGCACGCTGCTCGAATCCTTCGAAGGCCTCGCCATCGGCCAGGTGACCAGCGGACTGCTCGGCCCCACAGTCGACCGGCCCGTCGCCATGGCCTACGTTGCGCTGGCCTATTCCGAGCCCGGCACGCGCATCCAGGCGATGGTGCGCGGCAAGCCGGTGTTGATGGAAGTCAGCACCATGCCTTTCGTCCCGGCGCGCTATTTCCGCGGCTGAGACCCGATCTTCAAGTCCTGCCGATTTCGTTCCGATTTCTTATCTCAAGGAGCTTTTGTTCATGACCACCAAGTACACCAAGGATCACGAGTGGGTTCGCCAGGAAGCGGACGCGACGCTCGTCACCGTCGGCATCACCGTCCACGCGCAGGACGCACTGGGTGACGTGGTCTTCGTCGATCTGCCTGAAGTGGGCAAGACTTTCGCCCAGGGCGAGGTCGCGGGTGTGGTCGAGTCGGTCAAGGCCGCCGCCGACGTCTTCATGCCGGTCTCCGGCGAAATCACCGAAGTCAACGAAGCGCTGCGCGCCGACCCCTCGCTCGCCAACAGCGCGCCGATGGACGCAGGCTGGTTCTTCAAGGTGCGCGTCAGCGAGGTGACGCAACTCGAAAGCCTGCTCGACGACACCACGTACGAAAAGTTCGCAGCCGAAAACTGAACTAACCCCGGTCCCCTGCCCTCCTGAGCCCTCCATCCATGTCGACACCCGTCCTGCCCCTCTTCCCTTCGCTCAGCGAGCTTGAGAACGCCGAGGAATTCATTGCGCGCCACATTGGCATCGAAGCTGCTGACGAATCGCGAATGCTGTCGGCGATCGGCTCGGCCACGCGGGCCGAACTGATCGACGGCATCGTGCCGCCGGCCATCCGGCGCACGCGGCCGATGCGCTTGCCTGCGCCGGTGACGGAGGCCGACGCGCTGGCCGAACTCAAGGCCATCGCCGCGAAGAACAAGGTGGCGAAGAGCTTCATCGGACAGGGCTACTACGGCACCCACACGCCAGGCGTGATCCTGCGCAACGTGCTGGAGAACCCCGCCTGGTACACCGCCTACACGCCCTACCAGGCCGAAATCTCGCAAGGTCGCATGGAGGCGCTGGTCAATTTCCAGACGATGGTTTGTGACCTGACAGGCATGGCCATCGCGAATGCGTCGATGCTCGACGAGGCCACCGCGGCGGCCGAGGCGATGACGCTCGCGCGCCGCAGCGTCAAGAGCAAGAGCAACGTGTTCCTGGTATCGGGCGACTGCCACCCGCAGACCATCGAGGTCATCAAGACGCGCGCGGCGCCGCTGGGCATCGAGGTACGGGTCAGCACGGTGTCGGAGACCCTGCCCCACCTGATGGCGAGCTGCGAATTCTTCGGCGTTCTGGCGCAATACCCCGCCACGACGGGTCACGTACACGACCTGCGACCGCTCGCCGGCCACGCGCACCAGTTCGACGCAGCCTTCTGCGTAGCGGCCGACCTGCTCGCGCTCACGTTGCTCGCGCCGCCCGGCGAATGGGATGCGGACATCGTCTGCGGCAGCACACAGCGCTTCGGCATGCCGATGGGCAACGGCGGCCCGCATGCCGCCTACCTGGCATGCCGCGACGAATTCAAGCGCTCGCTGCCCGGGCGCATCGTGGGCGTCAGCGTCGACACGCACGGCGAGCCCGCCTACCGCCTCGCGCTGCAGACACGCGAGCAGCACATCCGGCGCGAGAAGGCGACGTCCAACATCTGTACCGCGCAAGTGCTGCCCGCGGTGATCGCCAGCATGTACGCGGTCTACCACGGACCCGAGGGCATCCGTCGCATCGCGCAGCGCGTCGCGTCACTCACGTCGATCCTCGCGCAAGGTCTCGAACAGATGGGCCGCGAGTTGATCAACGCGACGGCGTTCGACACGCTCACCGTCAAGACCGGCGAAGACACCGCGAAGATCGTGGAACGCGCCGAGGCCGCCTGCATCAACCTGGGTCTGCGCGTGCAGAACCACCTGGGCATTTCGCTCGACGAAACCACGACGCGCGCCGACATCGAGACGCTCTGGGCGCTGTTCGTGCCCGCGGGCACGCCGATGCCGCGTTTCGACGAACTCGCCGGCCGGATCGCCTCGCGCATCCCCGAGGACTTGCGCCGCACCAGCGCATTCCTGACGCATCCGGTCTTCAACACGCACAAGAGCGAAACCGCGATGCTGCGCTACATCCGCAGCCTCGGCGACAAGGACCTCGCGCTCGATCGCAGCATGATCCCGCTCGGGAGCTGCACCATGAAGCTCAACGCGACGAGCGAGATGATCCCGATCACCTGGCCCGAATTCGCGAACATCCATCCCTTCGCGCCGGCTGAACAGCTCCAGGGCTATGCCCAACTCGACAAGCAGCTGCGCGCATGGCTGTGCGAAGCCACCGGCTACGCGGGCATCAGCCTGCAGCCCAACGCGGGCTCGCAGGGCGAGTACGCGGGCCTGCTTGCGATCAAGGCCTTTCATGAAGCCAGGGGCGAAGGCCATCGCGATGTGTGCCTGATTCCCTTCTCGGCGCACGGCACCAATCCGGCCAGTGCCCACATGGCCGGCATGAAGGTGGTGGTCACGGCCTGCGATGCCGAAGGCAATGTCGACATCGACGACCTCAAGCGCGCATGCGGTGCCCATGGCGACAAGCTGGCCGCGGTGATGATCACCTACCCCAGCACCCATGGCGTCTTCGAGACCCGTGTGAAGGAGCTGTGCGAGATCGTGCATGCGCACGGCGGTCGCGTGTACGTGGACGGCGCCAACATGAATGCGCTCGTCGGCGTGGCAGCGCCCGGCGAGTTCGGCGGCGATGTGAGTCACCTGAACCTGCACAAGACTTTCTGCATTCCCCATGGCGGCGGCGGTCCGGGCGTCGGCCCTGTGTGCGTGGTCGAGGACCTGGTGCCGTATCTGCCGGGCCATGCGACGGGCGGCATCGCCTCACACGGCGTGGGCGCGGTGTCGGCGGCACCGCTGGGCAATGCGGCCGTGCTGCCGATCAGCTGGATGTACTGCCGCATGATGGGCGCGCCCGGCTTGAAGGCGGCGACCGAGACCGCGATCCTCAGCGCCAACTACATCAGCGCGCGCCTGAAGGATCACTATCCCACGCTCTACGCAAGTCCGAATGGCCACGTCGCGCATGAGTGCATCCTCGACTTGCGTCCCCTCAAGGATGCCAGCGGCGTGACCGCCGAAGACGTCGCCAAGCGGCTCATCGACTACGGCTTCCATGCACCGACCCTGAGCTTCCCCGTGCCCGGCACGCTGATGGTGGAACCCACCGAAAGCGAACCGCTCGCCGAACTCGATCGCTTCATCGACGCGATGATCGCCATTCGCGGCGAGATCCGCCGCATCGAGGAAGGCGTCTGGCCGAAGGAAGACAACCCGCTCAAGAACGCACCCCATACTGCCGCCAGCCTGCTCGGCAGCGAATGGACGCGACCCTATTCGCGCGAACTGGCCGCGTTCCCGCTCGCGACGCTCAAGGGCGCCAAGTACTGGCCGCCGATCGGAAGAGTCGACAACGTCTACGGCGATCGCAACCTGTTCTGCAGTTGCGTGCCGGTGGGCGATTGGGCGGCCGCTCGCTGAGCTGAACGCGCGCGGGCCGACGGGTTCAGTTCATCGCGCGCAAGACGCGTCGGATCTCTTCCTCGTCGACATCTCGCGCTGCTCCGAATCCGGCGATGTGCCGGCCGCCTGTCACGCGAATGGCGACGAACCGGAAATCGCCGAGCTGTGTCATGGGCTCGGCCTCGGGAAATCGCTTCAGGTACGCGTCACGGCACGCTTTCCACTCGGGACTGCCGGGTTCCAGCCGTCCCGCCGCCCCATCGAGGGTGACGCGCGGCAAGGCATGCACGGGCTTGCCATGCACCTCGCGCGCCGTGACGAGAAGCGACAGTCCCGGCCTCTGTTGAAGATGCCGGCTGTGGGCGGCCAGTCCGCTCACATGGATGACAAGGCAAGCTTGCCAAGGCTCCACGGCGAAAGGAACCATCGAGACAAAGGGCGAGCCATCGTCATCGATGGTCCCCAGGGCAGCGGTGCGACGGGCCTTCAAGAGGGCCCGCATCTCTCGCGTCAGCCTGGCTTCACGAGGCGGCGTGGCCTCGCGTTGCCCATCGCTCACCAACGTTGCTGCTGCCTGCCACCGTGGATATTGCCGGCGACACCACCCGCAAGTCCGCCGATGGCCGCACCGGTCCAGGCGTCGCCTCCGGAGATCGCGGCGATGCCTGCGCCGGCCGCCGCGCCCATGGCGGCGCCACTCATCGTTCCTTGTTGCTGCGGGGTCATGTCGGTACAGCCCACGGCGAGCACCGCGGCAGCCACGGCCAGTGTCCAGTTGAGTCGTTTCATGATCCGTTTCCTTTCACTTCTTCTGAAGACCGGGAACGGCCATTTCAAACCAGATGATGTCGAGCACCGGACGCTTGAGCTTGTCGGGGTTCGCCGCATACCACTTGTCGATGCCGGAACTCACGCCGTCCAGCGTCTGCCCCTGCATTCCCTTCGCCAGTCGCGGAATGAAGCTCTGGGCATCGCTCGGCGGGTTTCTCGACGAATAGGCCGCCTCGACCTGAACCAGATTGGCGAGCCCCACGAGATACGCCTTCTTCACGGCGGGGTTCGACGTAGTCCATTGCTCGCCGGTCACAACCGGGATTTCGGCCGCCTTGGCTGGTACGCACGTCAGCGCCAGAGCCATGCACGCCGCCGACAGGGTCGCACGTACTTGCAGTTTCGATGTCATTGCGTTCTCCAACGGATTCCCCTCGTGTGAATGGACACATCGCGGTCCACGGCACGCATGCCCGGCCGCGCACGCATACAGCCGGATTGGATGCTCTTCTTCCGGCTGCGATGCATCGTGCGCTGCGACGTCGAGGCATGTCAAGCGCGTCGATCAAGGGTTGAAGCCCCAGATTTCGGTGAGTACTTTCGTCCCACTTCGCGTGTTGTTGTCTCGCAGAAGGAACACAATAGACGCACCATGCGCAACCTTGTCCTTCTTGCGGTTCTGTTCGCGGTCGGCCCGATGGCCGGCGCCGACGTGATCCGCTGCGCGGACGCGGCGGGCAGGGTGAGCTACACCGATGGCACATGCCCGGCGGGCGCCAAGAAGGTGGCGCGCGTGTCGACGGTGGAGCCGGTCAGCGTCGTGCGCGGGCCCAATGACCCTCGGCCCGAACAGAGCATCGACGCCGGCGCTCCACCAGGCGATTCGAGGGAGGTCGCGGCAATCCCGCCTCAAGCACCTTCGGGCCCCATCATCATCGACGGCCGCCGCGACGGCAATGGCGGCAGCGCGCTGCCGAGCGACTCGCGCTGGAGCGATCGCGGCGTGGACTCGATCGTGATCGACGACGGGCTGTATCCCGCGCCCGGCATCTCCCGCCCGTCCCGGCCACGCGACATGCGGCCGCGCATCCGCAATTGCGGATCCAGAACCTGCGAAGACACGCAGGGCAACCACTTCACCCACTCCGGTCAACTCGACCGCTTTCGCAGCATCGATGGAAGAACCTGCCAGCCGGTGGGAACGACCGTGGTCTGCCGCTGAACCGGCGGACGGCACGGCGCTGAAAACGCGCCTTGCCGGCTGAACAACATTTTTTTACAGCGGCAGGCGTCGAGCCTGTCGATTTCGTCGTCGCTGCTTCGACGTGCATGCAGAGGCCGGAAAATCGCCGTCATATCGATAGGCAACCGGACTCGCAACCTCGAAGGAGCAACGACATGCGATACATGGTGATCGTCAAGGCCAGCAAGGAATCCGAAGCAGGCGCAATGCCCACGGAGCAGATGCTGACCGACATGGGCAAGTACAACGAGGAGCTGGTCAAGGCTGGCGTCCTGCTCGCGATGGATGGGCTGCACCCGAGTTCGAAGGGCGCACGGGTGCGCTTCTCCGGCAAGCAGCGCACGGTCATCGACGGGCCTTTCAGCGAAACCAAGGAACTGGTGGCCGGATTCTGGCTTTGGCAGGTGCGCTCGCGGGAAGAAGCCATCGAATGGCTCAAGCGCGCGCCCTTCGACGACAACACCGAAGTGGAGCTGCGCCAGGTCTTCGAGTTGGACGACTTCGGCGCCGAATTGACGCCCGAACTCAGGGAGCAGGAAGAGCGCCTGCTCGCGGAAGTCGCCGCGAAGAAAGCCTGACCTCGCGACGCATCCAGAAGACACCCAGGAGATCCAGACATGAAGTTCATGATCATTCGCAAGGCCGACAAGGACACCGAAGCCGGCATGATGCCCACCGAGCAGCTCGTCACCGACATGCTCAAGTACAACGAAGAGATGATCAAGGCCGGCGTGATGTTCGACGGCATGGGCCTCCAGCCCAGCTCGAAGGGAGCGCGCATCAAGTTCAATGCGGGCAAGCCGACGGTGATCGACGGCCCCTTTGCGGAAGCCAAGGAACTGGTCGCCGGCTTCACCCTGATCCAGGTCAAGTCGAGGGAAGAAGCGCTCGAGTGGGTCAAGCGCTGGCCGCCCATCGACGGCGACGGCCATGTCGAGCTGGAGTTGCGCCAGATCTACGAACCAGAGGACTTCGGCGCCGAGTTCACGCCCGAGATGCGCAGGCATGAAGCGCTCCTCCGCGAGAGGAAATAGATGACGTCGATCGCGCCCGCCGACGAGGCGCATCGCGCCCTCAATGCCGTCTGGCGCATCGAATCCGCCAAGATCATCGGTGCGCTCGCGCGCATGGTGCGCGACGTCGGCGTGGCGGAAGAACTTGCGCAGGACGCGCTGGTCGCTGCACTCGAACAGTGGCCGCGCGAAGGCATTCCCGAGAATCCCGCCGCGTGGCTCACGGCCGCCGCGAAGCACCGCGCCATCGATCTCCTGCGCAAGCGGAGCCTGCACGCCGGCAAGGAAGCGGAAATCGGTCGCGAACTCGATGCGCAGCACGCCATGGCGGCGTCGGATTTCGCCGAGGCGGTCGACGCGGCGCTCGACGACCAGGTGGGCGACGACATCCTTCGCCTGATGTTCACGGCCTGCCATCCGGTCCTGCCGCGCGAAGGGCGGGTCGCCTTGACTCTGCGCTTGCTCGGCGGACTCACCACGGACGAGATCGCGCGTTCCTTCCTCGTGCCCGAGCCGACGATCGCCCAGCGCATCGTGCGGGCCAAGCGCACGCTGGCCGCGGCGCGCGTACCTTTCGAGGCGCCTCGCGCGAACGAGCTCGCGGCCCGGCTGTCCTCGGTATTCGAGGTCATCTACCTCGTGTTCAACGAAGGCTATTCGGCCACGGCCGGCGACGACTGGATGCGACCCGCGCTTTGTGAGGAAGCGCTGCGCCTCGGCCGCATCCTGGCCGAACTGGTACCGGACGAACCCGAAGTCCACGGCCTGGCCGCGCTGATGGAAATCCAGGCTTCGCGCGCCTCGGCGCGCGTCGATGCGCAGGGCGATCCGATCCTGTTGCTCGACCAGAACCGCGCACGCTGGGACGGCCTGCTGATTCGCCGTGGCCTCGCCGCGTTGGAGCGCGCAGAGAAGCTCGGCGGAGCGCTCGGCCCGTACGCGCTGCAGGCCGCGATCGCCGCCTGCCATGCGCGTGCACGCACCGCCGCGGACACGAACTGGCCGCGCATCGCCGCGCTTTACGAGGCGCTCGCCCAGCTCGCGCCCTCTCCCATCGTGGAACTCAATCGTGCCGTCGCGCTGTCGATGGCTTTCGGCCCGGCCGTCGGTCTCGAACTTGTCGACACGCTGCTTTCGGAGCCTCAATTGCAGGGCTATCACCTGCTGCCGAGCGTGCGCGGCGACCTGCTCGCCAAGCTCGGCCGCAAGCGCGAAGCACGCGCCGAATTCAAGCGTGCCGCCGAACTCACGCGCAACGCCCGGGAACGCAAGCTGCTGCTGATGCGGGCGCTGGCATGCACCGGCAGCGACACGGCCACCGACTGAAGTCCCCTACTTCTTCGCGACGGCGCCGGTCGCGACGAGCCGGCGAAATTCCCCAAGCTTGGCCTTCATCCGCCGCTCGTTCACCGGACCCATGCGGATCAGGATCTTCTGGCCCGCGGACAGCGATTCGAGTTGCGGATCGGCGAATTCATACCGCAACCAGGGGGTCTGGGAGACCGCCTCGTCCTTCAACTCGCCCTTCACTTCGGTCAGCCTGACCTGCACCGGCCCCGCCGGCTCCGGCGTCTTCAGCAGGTGATCCAGCACGGCCACCAGCCGGTCGTTGAAATAGCGGCCCGGGTAGCCCAGTTCTTCGTACGCCTGCTGAAACAGCGGATAGAGCTTCGCGTAAAGCGCTGCCGCGCGAGCGGTGTCGACCGACTCGACAAAGAGCACGAAGGGCGTGTAGCGGCTGCCATTGTCGATACCGATGGTCTTGACCTCGCCATCGCCCTGAGTCTCGAATCGCTGCGGCGTGGGATGCACCGGCCACAGGCGCGAAGACGCTTGCGTGCGCGGCAGGTTGTCCACCGTCGCGACGACGCGCCGCACGAAACCGTCGGTCTGGAGAAACGACACGACCGCCTTCTTGCCCAGCAGGTCGGTGAGCGCGCCGGTCACGCGCGCGTCGGCGTCGTTCAAGGGCGGGAGCGTCTTGTCGGGCTCGGCCAGGGGCTCGACCAGGTTCTGCGGCCCCGTCGCGACAGGCGCGGGCACGTCGGGCGGCGCCGGTTGGGGCTGCGGTGCTGTTGCAACCGGCGGAGCTTCGGGTGGCGTCTCTTTCTGCAGCGACCAGCGCCACCACGCGAAGGAGGCTGCGAGGATCGCGACGACCACGATCGCGGGAATCCACATCGAGGATTCGCGAGCTGGCCTGAATTCTGCTGGGTCCCGTTGGGGCATGTTTCAATCTTCCTTTCCCTGTCCATTGGAAACTACTGCGGCACGGCTTGCCGTAACGCCCTGTGACCGCCCACGAGAACACCATGAACATCGACTTCTCGACACTGACGGAATACCAACGCTACAAGCTCATGGCGAGCCTGATCGTGCCACGACCGATCGCGCTGGTCACCACGCTGGGGGCCGACGGCGTCGTCAACGCCGCGCCCTTCAGCATGTTCAACATGCTCGGCGAGGAGCCGCCGATCGTGATGATCAGCGTCAACCGGCTGCAGGACGGCGTATTGAAAGACACCGCCGCCAACATCGTGCGGACCGGCGAGTTCGTCATCCACCTGGCTGACGAGGACATCGCCGAGCAGATGCACCGTTGCGGCGAGCGTCACCCGCCGCACGTGAGCGAACTCGACATCGTCGGCTTCACCGCCCTGCCGAGCCATGCGGTGAAGCCGCCGCGCATTGCCGAGGCACCGGTCGCCTTCGAATGCACGCTATGGGAAACGCTGGAAACCGAGAGCCGGCAAATCTTCATCGGCCAGGTGCGCTGGATGCACGCGCGCGACGAACTCATCGACACCGACGCGTGGCGCGTTCGCCTGCAGCACTACTTTCCGGTCGGCCGATTCGGTGCGAGCTTTTATGTGAAGACGCGCGAACGCTATTCGCTCGCCGCTCAGGGCGAGATGCGAAGCACCGCCATCGACGAGATGTAGATCGGCTCAGCCGAGGCCGCTACCGTCTGCTGCTGCGCATCGAAATTCCCGATTCCGACTGGGCAGCCGAGATGGAGGCGACTGTGCTGGCACGCCTGACCCCCATCGACCGCTGACCGCGGGCAACGCCCTCCAATTTACTGCCTTGTCAGGCGAACGGTCATCGGCCTGTAGGACTACGTCAATGGTTGGGTCGGCTGACCCACACGGCCCGGGCGATTGAAGTTAAAACAGCTTCCTCAGCGCTGCATTGATTGGAGGAATCCGATGTTCAGCATTTTTCAGCACGGCCGAAACGGCCACTTGCGACGCATCATGACCTTGCTCGAGGAGGCGAATCTGGCGCGCATCGAGCACCAGGCCGCCGCCGAACACCACGGCGCCCTCGCCCGCATGTATGCGGACCGCGCCAAGCGACTGGAGCGGGAGGTCTACGGCACCTCGCACGTGCCTGTCGGCGACAGCGGGGCGGCGCCCCCGAAGGTGACGGATGAAAAGCCGGTCGTCTATGCGCTGGGCGCGAATCGCCGTGACGGCGCAGCGAAAGGCTGAGGCACGCGCCAGATCACCGAACGATGGCCGATGAATTCGTCGACGTGCTGATCGTCGGCGCCGGCCTGTCAGGCATCGGGGCGGCGTCTCATCTGCGGCGGCTGTGTCCGGGCCGCAGCGTCGCCATCCTGGAAGCGCGACAGACGCTTGGCGGTACATGGGATCTTTTTCGCTATCCGGGCGTGCGTTCGGATTCGGACATGTACACGCTGGGCTACTCGTTCCGGCCGTGGACGGACGCCCGATCCATCGCCGATGGACCCACCATCCTGCAATACCTGCGCGACACGGCGCATGAACAAGGCATCGACCCACTGATCCGCTACGGCCATCGCGTCCGACGCGCCAGTTGGTCGTCGGAGGCGGCCCAGTGGACGGTGGACGCAGAAGACGGCAACGGAGAGCCGCTTTCGCTGCGCTGCGCCTTTCTGCTGATGTGCAGTGGCTACTACGACTACGCCGGGGGCTACACGCCGGACTTTCCCGGCCGCGAGCGATTCGCCGGCCGTGTGGTGCACCCCCAGCAATGGACCGACGACATCGACTACGCGGGCAAGCGCGTGGTCGTGATCGGCAGCGGCGCCACTGCCGTCACGATGGTGCCCGAGTTGGCCCGGCACGCGGCGCACGTGACGATGCTGCAGCGCTCGCCCAGCTATGTGGCCACGCAGCCCTCGGTCGACCGGATCGCCACCTGGCTTCGCCGACATCTCGGGCCCTCGTCTGCCCACGCCCTCGCACGGTGGAAAAACATGCTGCTTGCCCTGGTCCTCTTCAGGGTTTGCCGCCACAGGCCGGAATTCGCAAAGTCCGCGTTGATCAAGCAGGTCCGGCGCCAGTTGGGTCCCGACTACGACATCGATACGCACTTCACCCCCCGATACAACCCGTGGGAGCAGCGCCTGTGCCTGGTGCCCGATGGCGATCTCTTCAAGGCCATCCGCACGCAGCGCGCCAGCGTGGTCACAGACCAGATCGCGTCCTTCACCGAGACCGGCCTGAAGCTCGCGAGCGGCGCGGAGTTGCCCGCAGACCTGGTGGTGACGGCAACCGGCCTGAAGCTCAAGGTGGTCGGCGGCATCGAGCTTCGTGTCGATGGTCACAAGCTGGAGCCTGCCGATCTCGTCAACTACAAGGGCATCATGTTCGCCGGCGTGCCGAACTTCGCGTCGGTCTTCGGCTACACCAACGCTTCCTGGACGCTCAAGGCGGACCTGTCCGCCACCTTCGTTTGTCGCTTGCTCAATCACATGCAGCAAACCGGCGCTCGGCGGTGCGTGGCGATGGCGGACGATCCGGCCATGCCCTTGCAGCCCTGGGTCGACTTCTCCTCGGGTTACTTCCAGCGCGCCGTGGGTCAGTTGCCCAGGCAGGGCGAAAAGAAGCCCTGGAAGCTCAACCAGAACTACCTTTCGGACTTCTTCACCTTGCGCTACGGCGCGGTGGACGACGGGGTCATGCGCTTCTCTGCCTAGGCACTCGCTATTGATCGAACCTGACGCCGTGCTCGCGCACCGTCGAACCAAAGGCGTCGTACTGCGTGCGGAAGAAAGCGGCGAAATTCGCCGGGCTCATGCCGTAGCCCTCGAAGCCCTGCTGGACCAGTTGCTCGCGCACCTCGGGCCGCTTCATCGTGGCCTGCAGCGCAGTCGAGAGCTTCTCGACGATCTCCGGCGGAAGTCCAGGCGGGCCGAAGAAGCCGGCCCACGGTGTGATGGTGAGCTTGCCGAGTCCGAGTTCCCCGGCGGACGGCACGTTGGGCAGCAAGGCACTGCGTTCCGGTTGCAGTGTCACGAGCGCGCGGATGCGGCCGTCCTTGACAAAGCCCGGCGCCAGCGTTCCGGTGGTGAACATCATCTGGATCTGACCGCCAAGCAGATCGGTCATCGCCTGCATGTCGCCCTTGTAGCGTGCATTGACCACCTTGCGGTCGCCGAGCAGTTGCAGCATGGCGAGCTCCGAGGCGCTGTTGCTCGAAGCCGAGTTGTAGGTACCAGGCTTGGCCGCGACCAGCGCCAGCAGGTCGTTGACGCTCTTGACCGGCAGCGCGGACGGGACGACCAGGAACATCGAGAACTGCCCCGCGCTGCTGATCGGCGTGAACGCCTTGAACGGATCGTAGGGCGCGGTCGGCCGAATCGTGGGCGCCGCGACCATCGCGGTGTTGGTGCCCATCAGCAGCGTGTAGCCGTCGGGACGCGCGCTGCTCACCGCCTGTGCGGCAAGCACGCCGTCGGCGCCGGGTCGGTTCTCGACCACCACTTGCTGCCCCAGTTGCCTGGAAAGACCGTCCGCCATGATCCGCGTGATCACGTCGGCACCGCCGCCCGGCGCGAAGCCGACGATCAGGCGCACCGGCTTCTGCGGATAGGCCTCGGCGCCCCAACTCGCGGCGATGGGCAGCGCGAGCGCGGCGGCGATGGTTGCCGCCCCTTGCAGGATTGTTCTGCGTTGCATCGCGGCTTCCTTTCAGCGTGCCCGTTCGGACCGCACCAGGACGGCGCCCTGCGAGAGCGCACCCACGTTGCGCCGATATTGCTGCAGCCAGCCGGTGTCGTGCGCGGGCGGCGGCGGACGCCAGCCGGCGCGGCGCGCCTGAAGCTGCGCGTCATCGAGTTCGACGTCGAGGCGGCGCGCGTCGAGGTCGATGGTGATGACATCGCCGTCTTCGAGCAGCCCCAGCGGACCGCCAAGCGCCGCCTCGGGAGACACCTCGGCCACCACCAGCCCCTTGCACACGAGGCCAGAGAGGTGGCCGTCCGTCAGCAGCGCAACGTCGTCGCCGAGCCCTGCCCCATCGACCGCGAACACGACACGCGATGCGCCTCCGCCCATCGCGGGACCGCCGCAGGCTCCGGCGCCGCGCATGACGATCACCTGTCCGGGGCGGATGCTTCCCTGCTTCAGCGCAGCGATCGCTTCGTCCGAACTCCAGAAGCACACGGCCGGTCCGGTGAACCGGCGCACCTTGCGTTCGACGATGCCGGTCTTGATCAGCCCGGACTCCGGCGCGAGATTGCCGCGCAGCAACACGATGGCGGGCTTTTGCGCAACCGGTCGATCGATGGCCCGGATGACCTCGACATCGGCCACCGCGACGTCGCGCAGATTGCCCGCGACCGTCTCACCGCTGACGGTGCGCGCCGACGTGTCGAGCAGCGGTTCGAGCTGCCTCATCAGCGCGCGACAGCCACCCGCCGCCTCGAACTGCTCGATGCTGTGTTCGCCGATCGGACGCACGCCCGCGAGCACCGGCGTCTCGGGGCCGAGGCGCTCGAACAGGCCATACACATCGACGCCGCATTCGCCCTCGGTTGCCACGGCCTGAAGATGCTTCGCCGTGTTCAGCGAACCGCCGATGGCCAGCACCGCACGCACGGCGTTCGCGAACGCGCCGGGCGTGAGGATGTCGCGCGGCTTCAGGTCATCCCACACCATCTGCACGATGCGGGCGCCTGCAGCGCGGGCATCGGCCATCATCTTCGGGCTCAGTGCCGCGACCGGTGCGCTGCCGGGCAACGCGAGGCCGAGCGCCTCGCACACGATGTGCATCGAGTTCGCCGTGCCAAGGCCTGAGCACACGCCCGGGCCGCGAATGGCCTCGCGGCTCATGCCGACCAGCTCTTCCAATGGCAGCTTGCCGGTGACGGCATGCATCGCGCCGATGAAGACCTCCTCGATGTCCATGTGGCGGCCGCGGAACTCACCGCTCGGCTGGTAGCCGCACGGCACGAGCAGCGTCGGGATGTTCAGCCGTGCCGCCGCCATCAATTGGCCCGGCACCGTCTTGTCGCAGGAGGTGAGGCACACCATGCCGTCGAGCTGCGCGCCTTCGACGGCGACTTCGATGTCGTTGGTCACCAGGTCGCGCGCGGCCAGCATGTAGGCGCCGCGTGCGCCGGCCCCGGTGATGAAGTCGCTCGGCGCCGCGGTGCGGATTTCGAATGGCACACCTCCCGCCGCGCGGATCGCTTCCTTGACCTGCACCGCGATCTGGTCGAGATGACTGAAGCAGGCCGCAAGCTCCGAAGAACTGTTGACGACCGCGATCTTGGGCTTCTCGCAGTCCTCTTCAGGAATGCCGAGCGCGCGCCAGTGGGCGTTGCGCACCGACCATAGATAGGAACCGCGCGGAAAGTTGCTGCGAAGAGGACGACGAGTGGTCATGGGCTGGGTCTGGGTCATGGTGTGATTTCCCCCTTCGTGAGACACCGCGGAACTGGCTCCGCCAGGCCGCTGGTGTCGCCCCCGGCGAGGGGGTTGGTGGCTACACGAAGTAAGCAAGCCTGGGGGTGAGCTTTCCTTGTAATCTCGACGATGCCGCGGTCGGCATCGACGCGCACCCAGTCGCCGGTCTCGATGCACTCCAGAGGGTCGCGGTCGAAGTCGGTCATCGATGGCGAATGCGTGACCACCGTGCCGAGCGCCACCTTGGTCGTCATTTCGTTGAACAGGAATGCAGCAGGTACGGTGTTCATCAGCCGCGCCACATGGAACATCGCGGACCAGCCCGACGAGCCCTTGGCGCCGGGGAACACCAGCACCTTGCCGGCGAAGCTCTGGCCGCGCAGCGAGTGCCGCGTTTCGATGACGGTGCCCGTGCGCGGATCGATGCCGCCCCAGCCCGAGATCCGGTCGCGCGTGACCAGCGCCTCGCCTTCGGCGACGCCGCCGACCACCTTGCGGCCGCGGATCACCAGGGTGTTGTCGGTGTTGCCAACTCGCGAGCTCATGCCAGGCTCCCGTTCCAGCGGCCCGTACACGCCGCGTCGATGCATTCAGCCGTGCTGCCGAACCAGGCCTGCACGCCAAGGATGGCCGGCAGGTAGTGAGCCTGCTTGGCCGAATCGAGGGCAACGGTCTTCGTGCCCTTGGGCACCGCACGGCTCATGGCCGAACAACTGTCGGTCATGAGGATGCCGCCCGCGTCCTCGATGATCTTCGTGTAGCCGTTCCGATCGGCCAGCGACTTGATCGCGCGCGGCGTGAAGATCCACAGTTCGCAATCTGAATGCACCTTGCGGCCCTCGATGAGTTGCGCGGCCTCCCAGATCTGCTCGATCGTGTAGTGCGGGCAGCCGAGCATCACGTACTGGATCTCCGCGCTGCGCGCCGTGGCGTTGATGGTTTCGTAGGTGGCACGGCGCTCGGCCTCGCCGTAGCGCAGCACTTGCACGGGCTTTCGGCCGCCGAGCGCCTGCTCGAGGCTCAACGCCTCGGGCGTCACGCCGACCACGTGGTACATCTCGACGCCGCCCGAGGACGAGGCCGCCGCGCCGAAATGCTTGAGCCGCGGCAGATTCGGCACGCGGCCGATGCCGCGCCGGCTGTGGATCACCGGCACGCGATCCTGCACCTGCTCGCCGATGTAGTAGCCCAGGAGGCCCCAGTCCTGCACCGATTCGATCTCGATGTCGAGTTCCACGACGTGCGTGCCGAGCCGGTTCTCGTCGAGGTGATAACCCCAGTAAGGGATGCGGCCCGTGAGCATCGCCGCACCGGTGCTCTCGCGGCCTTCGGCGTTGGTGCGGGCGCCGAGCACCGAGTTGCAGTAGATCACCGCCGACGACTCCATCCAGGCGCAGTGCTCGCCGCGCGTCGGGATGTTGCCCACCTGATAGGGCGTGCAGGTGTTCATGATCTGCGCGCCCAGGCCGGCGGCATGGCGCTCGCTCTTCTCGTAGAAGCGAACGATGTCTTCGCTGACACCCATGCGTTCGGGCTGTCCGGGATCGAAGCCCAATTGAAGATGGCTGGTGAAGACCTTGAACTTCGGAATCGGCACCGCCTCCTGGCTGTCGAGGCTGAATTCGGAGAACACCGCATCCATGCCGCCCTGCGTGAGCGCGAAATCGCGCTGGAAGGGCGTGGTCGATGTGATGGTCGCGCACACGTTGCGTGTCTCGACCAGGCGCTCCGCGCCCAGGGCTTCGCCGTAGCGGATCAGGAGATCCATGGCCTTCTGCACGGCCGCTCCGTCGCGGCCGTCCCGCATCGATTGTTCTTCATCGCTCAAGTGCATGGCCTGCGACCTCCGTGGGTTGACGCTATTTCGCCGGCAGGCCGGGCACACGGCCGCCGATGTCGTGCGCAATGCGCTCGGCGATCTCGCGCAGGCGCGGCGCGAGTTCGTTGCGCAAGCGCTCCTCGGTGAAGACAAAAGCCGCACCGCCGCCATTGAGGGCCATGATCTCGTCGCCCGGCCCGATCAGCGGCACCGACACCGAGTTGATCTCGCGATGGAATTCACCCAGCGACAGGCAGTAGCCCAGCCGCTGCGCTTCGCCGATGGCGCGCGTCATGGCGGGTGCGAGGCTGTCCCATTCGGGCCCGCGCAGCAGACGCATCGAATCGAGGAGTTGCGAGCGCGTGCCTTCATCGAGCGCCGAGAGGTAGGCGCGCCCCAGCGCTGAATTGGGCAGCGGCGCGCGCGAACCGACGTCGAGCCGCGCCGAAAGCATTGTCGAGCGCGGACGGCAAGCTTCGATCAGCACCATTTCCATGCCGTCGCGCACGGCGAGGTAGACCGACGCGCCCATTTCCTCGGCCAGCCCCTGCATCACCGGCCGCGCGATGGCGCGCACATCGAGGCCTCCGAGAAACACGCGCGCCAGTGACACGACACCGGGCCCCAGCGAAAAGCGATCGCTCCCGGGCGCGACCTTGAGCATGCCCATCGCGAGCAGCGTTGCCACCAGACGGTTGATCGTGGGCCTGGGGATGCCGGTGATGCGCGCGACTTCGGCGTGGCTCAGCAGCGGCCGTTCCTCGGTGAAGCTGCGCAGCACCGAGATGCCGCGCTCCAGCGCGCTCACGGTGTCAGAGCGGTCGGCGCGCGCATCGGGGGTTTCGGGAGATTGAAGGAATGAATCGTTCTTGTCGGTGGCCATGGAGAACTCCTTGGAGGAACCCGCCAATGTAGAGGCTGCCTTCGGGTTCATCGGTGCGGCTCAGGCCTGCAACGCATCGAGCGGTCGGGCAACCGCGGCGTTGGCGGCATCGGCACCGGCGCGCAGATGGACGCCCTGCGCCAGCAACGCCGCCTGCAGCACGCCCACATCGACCGCGCGCGGCGCGACGCGGCCCTGAGACGCAAGCGCCGCGGCCACGCCCGCGGCCTGCCCGGTGATCCAGCACTGCGGAATCTCGCGCATGAAGCCGTGCGAATTGCGGTCGCAGGAGACGTGCCGGCCGCAGGCCAGCAGGCCGTCGAGTTGCTGCGGCACCAATGCGCCGTAGGGAATCGAGATGTTCGGAAACTTGGGCGACACGGCGGGCGAAACGCCGATCTCGTCGGCCAGCGCGCGGCCTTCGGGCCACTGGCCGCGCAGCACCGCGCCGACGCCGCTGAGCCGACGCGCATGGCGAACACCGATCTGCGGCGCACTCAGCATCAGGTAGGCGTCCTCGAAGCCCGGCGCATGCGCGCGGAAGTAGTCCAGATGCGCGGCCATGGCGCGATGCGAACGCACCTCCACCGCGGTGAGATCGTCGACGTCGAGCGCCGAGTAGCCCGACTGGCGCGGCCCCATGAACAGCGCGACGTCGTTGCGCCAGGAGACGAAGGGCCGTTCGAACAGACCGAGTTCTTCGCGCCCGCGCGCCATGAAGGCGCTGAACTCGTCGGGACGACCGGCCTTGAAATCGATCCAGCGGTTCATGTCGACGCCGCCGAACAGCCACGAGGTGTTCATGCAGTGATGCACGTCGGCCTCTTCGATGTCGTTCACGTAAGCGGCGCCGGCGCGCGCGAACAGGTCGCCGTCGCCGGTGGCGTCGACCACCACGTCGGCCATGATCGCCATGCGCCCTTCCTTGCTCTCGAACACCACGCCCTTGACGACACCGTCCTGCACGATCGGCACGGCGGCCCACGAGTGGTAGATGAGCTTGACCTTGCGTTCGAGCACGATTTCCTGCGACAGCAGCTTGAGCCGCTCCGGGTCGATGGTCGGCGACCACGTGACGACGCCGTGGTACGCCGCCGTGCGTTGCGACCAGTGGGCGGCCTTGGCCGTGTCTTGCGAGCCCCAATCCGCCCGCGCGGGGCCTGCGATGGCATCGGCGGGCAGGCGGTCGAAGAGTTCCTCTGCGAAGCCGCGGATCACGAGCTTGCCTTCCCAATCGGTCATGCGGTCGATCCAGATCACCAGGCCGCCGGTCGAGAGGCCGCCCAGGTGGTTGTAGCGCTCCAGCAAGGCCACGTCTGCGCCGGCCCGCGCCGCCGCTGCCGCCGCCGCGGTACCCGACGGACCGCCACCCACGACGAGCACGCCGCAGCGGTGGTAGACGGGGATGTCGCGGCCGGGCTCAGACCAGATGCCGTGGTCGAGTCGGGCGACACGGCCGTCTCGATCGAAGATGTCGGAGCTCAGGATGCGCTCATCGGTGCGGACGACGGTTTTCATGGATCAGCGATGGTTCGTAGTATCTCTTAGATGCGTATTTTGATTTTCATGTCCATTTTGTCAATCACATATCGCATTTACTGGGGTATTCCCTAAACAATCTAGCTTTTTATGAATCATGTGTTCAATATAAAGCGAATGGAGACGTTGCACGAATTCGCCACACGGTGGCCGGGAGCTTTCCGCCGGGCGTTCGCCCTGCTGGCCGGCTGCGCGCTGCTGGCGCTCGCCCCCGTGGCCGGGGCGCAGGACTTCCCGATCAAGGGCAAGCCGATCCGCATCGTGGTCGGCTTCACCGCCGGCGGCGGCACCGACGGGCAGGCGCGCATCGTGGCGCAGAAGCTCGGCGACGTTCTCGGCACGAGCGTGATCGTGGACAACCGCCCCGGCGCAAGCACCATGCTTGCCGCCAGCGAAGTCGCGCGCGCCCCGGCGGATGGCTACACACTGCTCTACGCCCCGTCGTCCACCATGGCCCAGAACCCGCACACGCTGGCGCAGGTGCCGTACGACCCGTTCAAGGACTTCACCGCGATCTCGATGGGCGGTCGCGGCCCGCTGGTGCTGACCGTGAACAGCGCAGTGCCCGCCAGGACGGTTGGCGAACTCGTGAGCTACGTGAAGGCGCACCCCGGCACCATCAGCTACGCGTCGTTCGGCACGGGCACCTCTTCGCACATCTACGGCGAAGCTTTCGTCAAGAAGACCGGCATCGATGCCGTGCACATCCCCTACAAGGGTGGCTCGGACGCCGCCAAGGACCTGATCGGCGGTCGCGTCCAGTACATGTTCGATTCGGCCTCGTCCGCCGTCATCACGGCCGCTTCCGGCAAGGTCAGGATCCTGGCCGTGGCCTCGGCATCACGCATTCCCGCGCTGCCGGACGTACCCACCTTTGCCGAACAAGGCGTGGATGGCCTCGACCTGCCGAGTTGGCTCGGCTTCTACGGCCCGGCGAACATGCCGAAGCCCGTGCTGGCCCGCCTCAACAGCGCGCTGGCCCAGGTGCTCTCAATGCCGCAGGTGCAGGCGTTCTATCGCAATGGCGGTTACGAAGCCGGCGGCACCTCGCCGGATGAATTTGCGCGCATCACCCGGTCGACCTATGACCGCTGGGGCGCGATGGTGAAACAAGTGGGATTGACCAAGGAATGAAATTGCATCCACCTCCTCTTCGCATCGACCGCCGCCGCGCGCTCGGCGCACTCGCACTCTGTCTTGCGCCAGCGCTCGCAACGAGCGTCTCGGCGGCGGCACCGGCGCCTTTCCCGGAAAAAGGCCGCACGATCCGCATCGTCCTGGGCCTCGCCGCGGGCGGCGCGTCCGACACGCAGGCGCGTTTCGTGGCCAACAAGCTCGCCGAAGTGCTCCAGACATCGGTGATCGTCGAGAACCGGCCCGGCGCGAGCTTCATCCTCGCGACCGAAGAGGTGATCCGGGCAGCGCCTGACGGCTACACGATCATGTATGCGCCCTCCTCCGTCGTCGCGCAGAACCCGCAGACGCTGGCGCAGGTGCGGTACGACCCGTTCAAGGACCTCACGCCGATTTCGCTCGGCGCGCGCGGCCCGCTGGTGCTCACCGTGCACACCAGCGTGCCCGCGAAGACGGTGCAGGAGCTGATCGCCTACATCAAGGCCAACCCGGGCAAGATGAGCTACGCCTCCTTCGGCACCGGCACCTCGTCGCACATCTACGGCGAAGCCTTCGCGCGCCAGGCCGGGCTCGACGTGGTCCACGTGCCGTACAAGGGCGGCGCGGATGCGGCCAAGGATTTCCTCGCGGGCCGTGTGCAGTACTACTTCGATGCCGCACCCAACGCAATCACGAACACCGCGACCGGGAAGGTCCGCATGCTGGCGGTCGCCGCGCCGAAGCGCAGTCCCATGCTGCCCGACGTGCCGACGATGACCGAGCAAGGCGTGACCGGCGTCGACATGCCGAGCTGGTTGGGCTTCTACGGCCCGGCGCACATGCCCGCACCGGTCGTCGCCAAGCTCAACGCGGCACTCGCGCAGGTGCTCGCGATGCCGGCGACGCGAGACTTCTTCCGGCAGGGTGCGTACGAGGCCGAATCGTCGACGCCGCAGCAACTCGACGAGCTCACGCATTCGACTTACGAACAGTGGGGAAGCATCATTCACCAGCTCGGACTGACCCGGCAGTGAGCGCGGCGCGTCGGCGGCACATGGCACAGGAACCAGCCTGAGGTTTCTTCGATCTGAAGAATCGCCATGTGCGATTTTTCGATCATGCGGATGTGGAACAGCGGCTGCGTTGCGCAAGCAGTGGCGCGCCTGTCTCGGCGCGTGGTCATCGTGGGTCTTGCATGCCTTCTCGGCGCGTGCGCCGTCAGCCCCGGAACACCGACCGGGGCGGCCTCCTTCTCTTCGCTCGTCGCGAGCCGCAGCGCCAGCGTGGTCGATATCAGCACCCTGCGGATCGGGCGCGACGAAACGATCGACGGCCTTGACGAGATCGCGCCCGAAGCCGACTTCGCCGACAGGCTGGCGTGGCCGTTGCGGGCCAGCGTGCGGGTCAGCCAGATCCGCGACCTGGCCTCCGGCCTGGTTCTCACGAGCGACGGCCTGATCCTGACCAGCGCCCACGTGGTCGCTGCCATCGACGAAGCCCAAGTCCGCCTGGACGACGGTCGTCGGTTCCCCGCGAAGGTGCTGGGCGTCGACAGGCGCACCGACATCGCATTGCTGAAGATCGACGCGACCGGCCTTCCGACCGCCGTCATCGGCGATTCGTCGAAACTCGCGCCGGGCGACTGGGTCGCTGCCATCGGAGCGCCCTTCGGCTTTCACGGCACCGTCACTGCCGGTGTGGTGAGCGCCGTCGACCGCTTCATCGGAGGTGCCGGTGAGATTCCCTTCATCCAGACCGACGTGGCCATCAATCCCGGCAGTTCGGGCAGCCCGCTGTTCAACCATCGCGGCGAGGTCGTCGCCATCAATTCGATGATCTACAGCGGCAGCGGCGGCTATATGGGCCTGTCCTTTGCGGTGCCTATCAACCTCGCGATGAAAGTCGCTGCGCAATTGAAGGCCTCAGGGCGGGTCCGGCGGGCTCGCATCGGCGCCGACTTCCAGGAGATGACGCCAGCGCTGGCCCAAGCCTTCGGATCGAAGGAAACGGCGGGCGGCGCGCTGGTGGTTCGCGTGGATGCCGGCGGTCCGGCGCAGGCGGCCGGGTTGGCTCGCGGCGATGTCGTCACCATGCTCGACGGTGCGCCGATCGCGCACTTCACGGAGCTTTTGCGCCAGATTGCCGAGCGCGCGCCCGGCAGCCGCGCTCGACTGGACGTGTGGCGCCACGGCACGAAACACACGATGTTGGTGACGCTCTCGGAAGAACCGGTGCAGAGAAGCTATTTGCGGACCGACCTCGCTCTCGAGTGGAACGACGGCCTGGGTCTGAGCCTTGGCGAGTTGACGCCGGCACAACGCCAGCAGTTGGGAATCGAGGGCGGTCTGATGGTCCGCGAAGCCACCGGCGCAGCCCGCAGCGAAGGCATTCGGGCGGGGGATCTGATCGTTGCGGTGAACGACGCACGGGTCGATCGTGTCGAGGACTACCGACACCGGCTCTCGAATCTCCCGCCCGGGCAGTCCGTCGCCCTGCTGGTGATGCGTGATCGCCGGCTGGCCTATGTGCCGGTCCGGCTGCCGGATGCGCGGATCGGGCCGTCGAACGCGTCGGACTGAAGACCAAAAAAAAGAGGCCAAGGCCTCTTTTTCTGAAAACTGGAGCGGGAAAAGAGTCTCGAACTCTCGACCTCAACCTTGGCAAGGTTGCGCTCTACCAACTGAGCTATTCCCGCGTTTTTCCGCATTTTGCAGAGCCTCACATTATAGGGGGAAATTTTGTCGAGATTCAGAACCTGCGGTTGTATGTGAACATCAGTCCGGCTGCCCCCAGCAATTCGACCTGAACAGCATCTCTGGGGGTGAACCGATAGCCGATTGCCGGAATGACCCCGAGCCCGACGCCATCGTGATTGAACGGAATCTTGTTCTCGTACGGGTACTTGTAGCCATAGATGATGCCGCCGGTGAGTTTTGCGTAGACCTTGGGATAGCCGAGCAGGTCGTCCCATCGATAGCCGTAATAGGCGTAGGCCGAGGGTTGGCCGAACGAATTGCTGAAGGCGGAGAAGCCCCAGATGTAGCCGTCCGCCTGGGCTCGCTCGATGCCCAGGAGATAGACGTGCTTGTGCTCGGTACTGTTGCTCCAGTGGATCGCAAACGGTCCGATGAGGACTTCCCAGTACGGTCTTCCGGAAAATTCATCTGCCTCGGACTCTTGCGCACAGGCCGCGGATGACGACAAGGCAATCAGAAGGCTTGCCACCACGGCACTGGCGCGACGATTCATAGGCTCCTCGGTTTTCTTTCTTAGGCAGTGAATTCAAGACGCGAAGCCGATCCGGCATCGCTCTGGCGGAGTGCACCCATCGGTGCGGCATGCTCGAAACCCGCGGCACGGAAGACCGCCACCACGGCATCGACGGCATCGGCGCTGCAACTCACCAGCAGTCCACCGCTGGTCTGCGGATCGGCCACCAGCGAATGCTGCCACGTGGCGGCAGACGCCGGCCATTCGACCTGTGAACCATAGCCGATCCAGTTCCGGCCCGAAGCGCCAGTGATGATGCCCTCCTTGGCGAACTTCGCCGCGGCCTCGATGATCGGCAGCGCGCTCAGTTGCACGCGCGCAGAGAGATTCGCGCCGCGGCAGATTTCCAGCAGGTGGCCGGCGAGGCCGAAGCCGGTGACATCGGTCATCGCATGCACGCTGTCCATGGCCGCGAGTTCGATCCCCACGCGGTTGAGTTGTGTCGTGTAGCGCAGCATCTGCGCGTAACCGTCATCGTCGAGCAGCCCTTTCTTGAGCGCCGCCGAGAGGATGCCCACGCCGAGCGGCTTGCCCAGAACCAGCACGTCACCAGCCTTTGCGTCCGAGTTGCGGCGCACGCGATCGGGATGGACCAGCCCCAGCCCGACCAGGCCGTAGATCGGCTCCAGCACATCGATGCTGTGGCCGCCCGCGATGGGGATACCGGCCTCCCGGCAGACGCTGGCGCCGCCTTCGAGCACGCGCCCGATCACTTCGGGCGGCAGCTTGTCGATGGGCATGCCGACCAGCGCCAGGGCCATGATCGGCGTGCCGCCCATCGCGTACACATCCGACAGCGCGTTGGTCGCGGCGATGCGGCCGAAGTCGTACGGGTCGTCGACGATCGGTGTGAAGAAATCGGTGGTGGCCACCAGCGCCTGCGTGGCATTGAGGCGATAGACGGCCGCATCGTCGCTGGTCTCGATGCCCACGAGCAGTTCGGGCGGCACGATGCCTTGCGGGGCGCGTGCCAGAATCTCGGCCAGGAGGCCCGGGGCGATCTTGCAGCCGCAACCGCCGCCGTGGGAAAACCTTGTGAGAGCGATCGATTCCATGATGAAGTGTTCGAGACAGCCGACGTGGGTCGGCATTTTGCCAGCCATGCGCGCCGGGCATCGGCGCTGAACACATCATGCAACGTTCTCCTGTGCGCGTGACCGATCGTCACGCGTTCGACACCCTGATCGACGCACGCTCGCCCGCCGAGTTTGCGCTGGACCACATCCCCGGCGCCATCAACTGCCCGGTGCTGGACGACGAGGAGCGCCGCATCGTCGGCACGCTCTACAAGCAGCAGGGCGCATTCGAGGCGCGGCGCGTCGGCGGTGCGATGGTCGCGGCCAATCTCGCGAAGCATCTGCGCGAGGTCTTTGCCGACCGCCCGGCCAACTGGAAGCCGCTCGTGTACTGCTGGCGCGGCGGCCTGCGCAGCGGCTCGATGGTGACCTGGCTGCGGCTCGTGGGCTGGGATGCCCAGCAATTGGCCGGCGGCTACAAGAGCTTTCGCCATCACGTGCTGCAACAGCTCGAATCGCTGTGCCCGCGGCTGCCACTGCGCATTCTCTGTGGCGCCACGGGCAGCGCGAAGACCCGCGTGCTGCAGGCGCTGGCGCGGCGCGGAGCGCAGGTGCTCGACCTGGAGGATTTCGCGAGGCACAAGGGATCGCTGCTCGGCGCCCTGCCGGGCGTGCCCCAGCCTTCGCAGAAACATTTCGAGACGCGCATCGCGCAGGTGCTTGAAACGATCGATCTCGATCGCCCCTTGTACGTGGAAGGCGAAAGCGCGCGCATCGGCCGCATCGCGGTGCCTTTGTCGATGGTCGCCCGGATGCGCGAGAGCCCATGCATCGAGGTCGTCGCGACGCCCGAGGCGCGGTTGACCTACCTGCTGCGAGACTACGCCTATCTGGGCGACAACGCCGAAGCGCTCGCCACCCAACTCGGCATGCTCAAGGAAATGCAGGGCAAGGAGACGGTGCAGCGCTGGCAGGCCTGGGCGCGCGCCGGCGAGCTTTCACCGTTGTTCGCGGAGCTGATGGCGCTGCACTACGACCCGCACTATGCGCGATCGCAGGCGCGTCACTTCGCGGCGTGGAGCGACCGACGCCAAATCGAGGCGAGCGATCTTTCGGACGCTGGCATCGAGGCCGTGGCCGATGCCGTGCTGGCGCTGGAAGCCTCTCGCCTTCAGGCGTAGGCCGGAACGAGCCCGCGCCGCAGCCGGCTGCTTGCGCCATCCACGATGAAGACCAGCACGAACATCGCGCCGATCACGGTCGCGGCCTGCGCCTGCTGGAACAGCGACAGATGGAAGTACAGCATCTGCCCGAGCCCGCCGGCACCCACGAAGCCGAGCACTGCCGCCATGCGGATGTTCATCTCCCATCGGTAGAGCGTATAGGCAAGCCACTGCGGCCAGACCAACGGCAGGCTCCCGTAGGCGAAGGCGGCTGCCGCGCCGCTGCCCGCCTCGCGCAGCGCGAGCTCGGGCGCTGCGGGCGCGTTTTCGAGTGCCTCGCCGAACAGCCTTCCGAAGACGCCAGTGGTGTGGAGCGCCAGTGCAAGCACGCCCGCGAAAGGACCCAGGCCGGCCAGCAGGACCATCAGCGCCGCCCAAACCAGTTCGGGCACGCTGCGCAACACATTCAGCATGAACCGCGCGCCCTGCTTGCCCACCACCCCGAATCGCCCCGAGGCCGGCAGCGCCAGCAACGCGCCAGCGACGAATGCCAGCAAGGTGCCCAACGCAGACACCGCCAGCGTTTGCAGCGCGCCCCAGGCGATCTTTGCCAGAAAGGCCGACGAAACATCGGGCGGGAAAAACTCGGCGACGAACCTCGCCATGGATGCCATCGACTCGCTGGCGAACAGAGCCCGGAAGTCGATCGCGAGATAGGCAAAGCTGGCAATGATCGCGACGAGCACGCCCAAGCTCACCGCGATGCATGCAACACACGGCCGTTGCGTCATGCGAGCACCCTGCGCAACATGGCGCTCAAGCCGTCCGCCATCAGCACCAGCAACAGAAAGACGATCAAGATGCTGCTGGCCTCGCCGCCGTTGAGCATCTTCATCGACTGGTCCATGAGCTGGCCCAGGCCGCCAGCACCGACGAAACCCATCACGACCGATGCGCGTACGGCGCATTCCCAGCGGTACACGGTGTACGAAACCAGTTCTTGTGCCGCGCCCGGCAACAGCCCATAGAACAAGGCCGCGATCCGTCCGCTGCCGGCTTCGAGCAATGCGCGTGCCGGGCGCGTATCACCCGATTCGAGGATCTCGCCATACACCTTGCCAAGCATCCCGCCGTACGTGATGGCCAATGCCAGCACGCCCGCCGCCGGCCCCAGCCCGAAGGCGCGCACCAGCACCAGCGCCCAGACCACTTCCGGAATGGCGCGCAGAACGACGAGCAGACCGCTTGCGGCCGACCGGATCGCCTGCCCCCGCCAGCGCCCCGGCCCGGGCCCGATGCGCGCCACCGAGAGGGATCGCGTCATCGCGAAGGCCAGCGGAACCGCAACGACAAAGGCCAACGCGATGCCGGCAGTCGCCATGGCAAGCGTCTCGAGCGTGGCCTTGGCGAGCAACGCCAGGAAGTCGGGCGCCGCGGAAGGCGGCAAGAAGCCCGCGAGGAAGCCACCCATGACGCGCAGGCTCGCAGGGTCGAACAATGCAAGCGGATTGAATTGCGCGATCAACGCCATCGGCCACAGCACGACCAGCGCGATCAGCACTGCCGTGAGGCGCCCACGCGCCAGCGGGTCGCGCAGGGTCGCGGCGCTCGGGGAATGCATGGTCAGCGACACATGATTGCCGGCGCCCGCGCATCCGGGCCGGGGAGCGGCAGTTCGCGGGCCTGCGTCGGCAGCACACCGCCTTCGGTGGCGTAGAGGTCCTGCAGCATCGCGTGGGTGACATCGGCCGCCGGCACGTCGAACCGCACTTCCCCATCGCGCAGGCCGACGATGCGCCCGAACCACTTCAGCGCCAGATCGACGGCGTGTAAAGACGCCACCACCGCTGCACCCGTGGCCTCGCTCTGCGCGATGAGTTCGCGGATGGCCGCATCGGCCAGCGTGGGATCGAGGGCCGACACGGGCTCGTCCGCCAGGATCAGGTCCGGCGCCTGGTAGAGCACGCGCGCAATACCGACGCGTTGCAACTGGCCGCCCGACAAGCGATCGCATCGATCGAACACACGCTCGCCCAGATCGAGCCGCGCCAGCACGTTCTGCGCACCGGCCGCATCGGCGGGGCGCAGCAGCGAGGCGATGCCCTGCCACCCCGACCACACGCCGAGCCGCCCCGCCAGCACCGCGCTGACGACACGCAAACGAGGCGGGATCGGCGGCGTCTGGTGAATCAAGCCGATGCGCGCCCGCAAGGCCTTCAGCGCCGGGGCGGACGACCCCCACGGCGCCTGGCCGAGCACTTCGACATGGCCTTCGCTCGGTCGTATCGAGGTTCCCGCGACGCGCAACAGACTGGTCTTGCCCGCGCCCGAAGGGCCGATCACGGCGACACATTCGCCGCGCTCGACGGCCAGCGTTGCCCCTTTCAGCGCGCGGTGGCCGTTGGGGTGCACCAGCCCGACGTCGCGCAGCACCAGCGTCAAGGCCAATCCCGCCTTACTTGATGAGACCGGCCGCCTTGCCCGCCGCCTCGATGCCTTCGTAGTTCGAAGCCTGCGTGGGGATGAACTTGCTGGCGCGCTGCAGTGCAAGGATGTCCTTGTGCGCCGGATTCGCCGCGTCGAGCGCAAGGAAGGCGTCGGTCAGCTTCTTCGTGATCACCGGATCGAGGCCGGGACGTACCGTCCAGTTGTAATCGTAGAAGGTCGGTGTCGTCGCCAGCACGCGGACCTTGCCCGCGTTCGGGTTCTTTTCCTCGACCAGCTTGTCCCACACGGAGGCATTGAGCACGCCGGCCTGCGCACGGCCCGCCGCGACGAAAGCGACGGTGGCGTCATGTGCGCCGGAGTAAGCCACGCTCTTGAAGTCCTTCTCGGGGTTGATGCCGGCCTGCATCAGGAAATAGCGCGGCATCAGGCTGCCCGAGGTCGACGAGGGTGCGCCGAAGGCGAAGGTGTCGCCCTTGAGATCGGCCAGCGTCTTCGCCTTGCTGTCGACCGGAACGATGAACTTGCTGGTGAAGACCTGGTCCTCGGCCCGCTGCACGATCGGCACGGCCGTGCCGTTGGTGCGCAGCTTGGCCTGCACGAAGGTGAAGCCGCCGAGCCAGGCGAGATCGATCTTGTTCGTGGCGAGGCCCTCGACCACGGCGGCGTAGTCGGTCACCGGCGTGAACTGCACCGTCATGCCGGTGGCTTTCTGCAGGTAGTCGCCCAAGGGCTTGAACTTGCGTTGCAACTCGGTCGGCGCCTCGTCGGGGATGGCCGAAACGCGCAGGACGGGGGTTTGCGCATGCGCAGCCATGCCGAGGCAGGAGGCCATCAGGGCGGCCAGGGCACCTTGCAGGAAAAGTCGCTTCATGGGAGATCAGTCGAAGATGAAAGAGAGGGCGGGCCGGACCGCAGCATCGCTGGCGCCGGCGCCGCAGGCCCCGCATTATCCGGTCGCCCGCTGGTCTAGCCGCCGTTGCTTGAAGCTTCGGCGGCTTCGTCCTCGCCTGCGGGCAGATGGATCAGGCCGGTGCGCAGGTCGTACTCGAACACCTCGCCGTATCGGCCCCATTCGATCGCCGTGCGCAGGACGCGCTCGGCGGTTGCCTCGTCCAGGCTCTCCTTCAGCAACTCCAGGAAGGGTTCTTGCGGCAGCTCGCCCGAGGGGGCCTGTTCCAGGCTGTGGCGGATGTGGGCTGCGAGCGGAACGTGCGCAAGCAACTGCTGACCCAGCAACTGCTGGCGCAACGTGTGCGTGCCAGCGACGTAGCGACGACCCAGTTCGGTGAGATGCAAGTCGGCGTCCGCAAGCTGCGCAAAGCCGAACAACGAAAGCGCCTGCGTGAGTGGCAGCAGGTCATGGTCGGTGAGCTCGGCCTCCTCGGCGAGTTGCGGCAGGTCGGCGCGGCCCTCCCGGCCGTCTTCGATGAGCATTTCCAGGAGCGCTTCCATGCGGCCGACATCGGCGTCGGGCAGGCGATCGCCCAGATGCATTCGCACGGGTTCCTCGGCGGCGCGGCCGGCCACCGGCGCGCCGGCGGTCATGAGCGCATAGGCCTCGTCGATCAGCGCCCTCACCTCCAGGCTGTCGACATCGCGCGGGCGCGGCAGGCGGATCGGCAATTCGGCGCGGACGCGGCCGGGGTCCGCCGCGAAGATCAGCACGCGATCGGCCATCAGCACGGCTTCCTCGATGTTGTGCGACACGATGAGCATGGCCTTGGTCGGCATCTCGCCACCGCCCCAGAGCTGGAGGATGTCGTCTCGCAGGCGCTCGCCGGTGAGCACGTCGAGCGCGGAGAAGGCCTCGTCCATCAGCAGCACCTCGGGCTCGACCACGAGCGCGCGTGCAATGCCCACCCGTTGCCGCATGCCGCCCGACAACTCGCGCGGCAATGCCCCTTCGAAGCCCGCCAGACCGATCAATTCAATGGCGTCGCTCGCACGCCGCGCGCGCTCCACCGGCTCGACGCCGCGCGCCTCCAGCCCCAGTTCGACGTTCTGCTGCACCGTGAGCCACGGAAAGAGCGCGAAAGACTGGAACACCATCGCGATGCCGCGCGCCGGGCCGTACAAGGGTTGGCCGCGGTAGTTCACGCTGCCGGCATCGACGCCGATCAGGCCCGCCAGGATGCGCAGCAGCGTCGACTTGCCCGAACCCGACTGCCCGAGCAACGCCACGATCTCGCCTTCGGCCAGCCGAAAATCCACGCCCTCCAGCACCGAGCGCGCCGCGCCGTCGGCGAGCTTGAAGGATTTGCCCACACCCCTGAGTTCAACGATGGCTTCAGCCATGGCGGTTCCTCGCGCAATCATTCGCAGTCATTGGAAATTAGAAATGCATCCGGTTCTCTGCAAGCTCATAGAGCCGCCGCCAGACGAAGTGGTTCATGGCCATCACGAACACGCACATCACGCCGATGCCCAGCGCAATGCGCGGAAAGTCGCCGATGGCGGTCATGTGGGCGATGTAGCTGCCCAGACCCACGGCTTGCAGCGTGGTGTCGCCCCAGGTCACGTATTCGGCCACGATGCTGGCGTTCCATGAGCCTCCGCTGGCCGTGATGGCGCCGGTGACGAAGCTCGGGAACACCGCCGGCAGCAGGTAGCGCCGCCACTTGAGCCATCCCTTCAGCCCGAAATTCTCGGCCGCGTAGCGCAGTTCGGTCGGGATGGTCGAGGCGCCCGCGATCACGTTGAAGAGCAGGTACCACTGCGTGCCCAGCACCATGAGGGGCGCGAGCCAGATGTTCGGGTTGAGCTGCCAGCGCACGATGAACAGCACCGCCACGGGGAACATCAGGTTTGCCGGAAACGCCGCCATGAACTGCGCCACGCCCTGCAGCCGCCCGGCCCAGCGTGGATTCATGCCGATCCAAACGCCGATCGGCACCCACACCAGCGCGGCCAGCGCAATCAGCACCAGCACGCGCAGCATCGTGTAGAAGCCCAGCAGGAAGACGTGGCCCACCTCGGACCAGCCGACCTCGGTGTGGATGAAGCGCACCAGCCACACGATGGCCAGCAGCACCGCCGCCGCGATCGTGGCGTCCCACACACGCGCCACGGCCTCGTTCGGCAGTTGCGGGCGCGCCTTGATGGAAGTCCCGTCGTGATCGCGCCGGAACAGCACCAGCGAGCGCTCGAGCATCTTCGCCGCCCCGATCACGATGCGCTTGAGTCGATCGGTGCGGCGCAGCCACGTGAGCAGCCAGGAGCGCGGCGCGTCTTCGGAGCTGCCCTCCTCGAAGCGGAACTTGTCGGCCCATGCGATCAGCGGCCGAAAGAAGAGCTGGTCGTACAGCGTGATGCCGATCAGCATGCCGCCGATGGCCCAGCCGATCGCGCCGATGTCGCGCGCCTCGATGGCCATCGCGATGTAGGAGCCGACACCGGGCAGCTTGATGTTCTGGTTCGACACCGAGATCGCTTCGGACGCGACCACGAAGAACCAGCCGCCGGACATCGACATCATCATGTTCCACAGCAGTCCGGGCATCGCGAAAGGCAGTTCGAGTCGCCAGAATCGATGCCAGGCCGAGAGCTGGAACACCGACGACGCCTCCCGCAGCTCGGCGGGCACCGTGCGAAGCGACTGGTAAAGGCTGAACGCCATGTTCCAGGCCTGCGAGGTGAAGATCGCAAAGATCGCTGCGCACTCCACGCCCAGCAGATTGCCCGGAAACAGCGCGATGAAGCCGGTGACCGTGATCGACAGAAAGCCCAGGATCGGGATCGACTGCAGGATGTCCAGCATCGGCACCAGGATCTTCTCGGCCACCTTGTATCGAGTCGCCAGCACGGCGAAGACGCAGGCGAACACCAGTGACGCCCCGAGCGCGAGGAACATCCGCAGCGTCGTGCGCAGCAGGTAGTACGGCAGCATCCACGGGTCGAGGCTGATCGGCAGCGGCTGGCCCAGTTCATAGGGGCGCGCCATCTGGGCGGCACCAAATGCCAGGGCGAACAGGGTCGCCAGCACCAGGGGCAGGAGGGCCCAGTCCCAGCGGTTGCCGCCGGACGCGACGGCCTGGCGCGGGAAGAAGCGTTTGTCGAGCATGAGTGATCGGAAGGGTCGGTTCACGGACCCTGTCCGCGGCGCGACGCGATTGTGCCTGCCGATTGCGACACCAACCTGACCACGCGCCATGCCCGGCCGCCGCGGCGGCCTGCGGGTTCGCCGCGCCCTAGAGCGGGAACGGGTCCAGCCCGGGCTGCCCATCCGCCGGCTTGACCGGCGTATGGGCCACGTTCATGACCCAGCAGACCATCGTGAAGTAGCCGACCAGCGCACTGAGTTCAACCACCGTGCGCGGGCCGAAGCGCGCCTCGGCGGCCGCGTAGGTGGGCTCGCTCACGCCATGGTTCCGCAGCAGTTCCAGAGCGAAGTCGAGCGCGAGTTGCTCGTCGTCCGCCAGCGGCACAGCGCGGCGCCCGAGTCGCAAAGCCTCGATCGCCTCGGCACTGACACCGGCCTTGACCGCCGCCGCGGCATGCAGCACCCATTCGAACTGATTACCGACGTGGCGCGCGACGGCGCAGGTCACCAGTTCGCGCACGCGCGGGTCGATCGCGCTGTCGAAGCGCAGGTATTCGCCCAGGCTGCCGATGCGCTCCATCAACACCGGGCTCTGCAGCAGCGGGATGAAGGGACCGAACACGGCCTTGCGCGGACCGTCGATCAGGGCCTGCGCGGCGGCGCGTTGCGCATCCCTCATGGACTCGGCGGCGGGCATGGGCAGCCGCTCGACCCAGGGCTCGGTGTGACCTTGCTGAATCATGTGATGGGTTCCTGTCTGGTTCTGTCGATCAAACGGTGCGTGAAGGTTTCCGGACCAACCATGCGGCACTGCCCAGCAGCGCCACGGCGCCGACCGCCAACGCGATGAAAAGTCCGCCGAAGCCTTCCGCCTTGCCGCTCAGCGCGGAGGACAACACCGGCCCGGCCATCTGGCCGATCGCGAAGGCCGCGGTCATTCGCCCCAGCATGCGCGTCGGATCGCCCACGCTGCTCGCCTTTGCTTCCTGCATGCCGGCCATGGTCGCGACCATGAATGTGCCGCCCACCAGCAGCGCAGCCATGAGCACGGTGGCCGCCGACAGATGCAGCACCGGCAGCAGGCAGCCGAGCGCCATCAGCGCATGGCTTCCGGCGAGCACATGCCGCCTTGGCAAGTGGACCAGCGCCGCGCCGGCAAACACGGTCGACAACGCCGCCGCCGTGCCGAACACGGGCCAGGCGGCGCCGAACACGGAAGGGTCATCGACCACCGCGCGCGCGAGCACCGGCAAGAAAGTCGCCGGCAGGATGTAGCCGAAACCCAGGACACCGTAGCTCAACACGAGTCCCCACGGGACCACACCGGGCGACGACGTCGGCGCGGCGGCGGAAGGACCGTTCGCGGCCGCGCCCTGCCCCGCCGCCTCGCGCGGCATCAACACCGCGACAACGACCAAACCCACGAGCGCGAGCGCGCCGAGCTGCATCCAGAGCCCCTCGGGCACCACGCCCGCCACGCCCGCGCGCCAGCAATAGAGGCCTGCGAGCGCGATGCCCACGCCTACGCCTGCATAGAGCACGCCGGCGCCTGCCGGACGATCGAGGCGCGCCAGCCAGCCCAGACACCACACGCTGGTGCTCACCAGCGCCCATGCGCTCGCCACCCCTGCCACGAAGCGCAGCAGCAGCCAGATCGAGACGGAGCCGGTCCAGCCCATCACCGCAGTCGACAGCACGATCACCGCCAGCGACAACAGCCCGACGCGCTGCGGCGTGAGCGGCAGCCGCGCAGTCGTGAGCGCGCCCAGCAGATAGCCCGCGTAGTTGGCCGCCGCCAGCCAGCCACCGGCCGCCACGTCGACACTGCCGGCGCGGATCATCAGGGGCAGCATCGGCGTGAAGGCGAAGCGGCCGATCCCCATCGCGATCGCCAGCGCCAGCATTCCGGCGGCGCACACGGTGACAAAGGACGGTCTCGATACGGCGATGGATGGGTTCGACATGGCTCGTCATTAGACGCAGAATGCGCAACGGCCACAAATGAATTATTCAGAACAATCATTCTTCTTATGAGAACGATCGACCTCGACTCCCTGGAGATCTTTCGCACTGTCGTGGCCGAGGGCGGCGTGATCCGCGCGGCCGACAAGCTCAACCGCGTGCAGTCGAACGTCACGACCCGCATCCAGCAACTTGAAGAGCGACTGGGTCACAAGCTGTTCCATCGCCAGGGGCGCACCCTCGCGCTCGCGCCCGCCGGCCACAAGCTGCTGCCCTATGCCGACCGCCTGCTGCGCCTGGCCGACGAGGCGGAGAGCGAATTGCGCAGCGATCTCCCGCTTGGCACCTTCAGGCTGGGTTCGCTCGAAAGCACGGCGGGCAGCCGGCTGGCGCCTGTGCTGTCGCGCTTCCACAAGCTTTATCCGGGGGTGGTGGTCGAACTCGTCACCGGCACCACTGGCGCTTTGCTCAAACGGGTGAAGGCCTTCGATATCGAAGCCGCCTTCGTGTCGGAGCCTTTCGCCGCGCCCGGGCTCGAGACCCTGCCGGTGTTCGAGGAAGAACTGGTGTTGATCACCGCGCACAGCGTGAGCTCCGTGACCCGGCCCGGCGACTTGGCCAATGCGACGCTGATTGCCTTCGCGCAGGGCTGTTCCTATCGCCGCCTGCTCGAGCAATGGCTCGGCAAGGGCGGCGTATCGCCGTCGCGCTCGCTGGAGTTTTCTTCCTACCAGGCCATGATCGCCTGCGTGGCAGCGGGCACCGGCTTTGCGATCGTGCCGGTGTCCGTGCTCAAGGCGCTGCGCGCCACCGCCGATGTGCGCCAGCAC
Organism: Variovorax sp. 05L425; assembly: GCF_056397705.1. NCBI lineage: Bacteria > Pseudomonadati > Pseudomonadota > Betaproteobacteria > Burkholderiales > Comamonadaceae > Variovorax > Variovorax sp. 05L425. Next base: position 273,792 of record NZ_JBFTNY010000002.1, read on the forward strand.
GTGCTGCCGGAGCGCATGCGCGCCAATCGCACGCATCTGGTGTGGCAAGGCACGCCGTCAGTGGCGTTGGCGCGGCTGATCGATATGCTGCGCAAGCCATAGCGCCTGCCCTTCGCGAACCGTTACCACGATTGAAACAGGGCGTTTCATCTGGCACCTGTCTGGTCTCGTGCTGCACGGCGTGCAGTACTCGCAGAAGATGGAGTTGTACCGGTGGCTCTGCGAGGACCCGCACGCCTGCTTCACCTGCCCGGCCGTACCCTCGTTCGCAGGCCTTGCTGACAATCTGGAAGCAGCGGCGGCGCCTAGCCGGTCAATGTTGCCTACATAGACAATGTTCAACATTTTTGTTTATACTTTATGCAGGCAAGTCGGATATTCCGGCGGCCTGCACCTCGCCCAAGGGTGCGTGCGCTGTGCACGAAATCATGGAGAAAGAGCTATGGACCGCAAACGACAACCACAGGATGGGACTCTCCATGAAGTATTCGGAATTCAAGCGCTTCCTCGCCGCCAAGGGGGCGACGTTCACTGAGGGTGCGAAGCACACCAAGGTGTACCTGAACGGCAAGCAGTCGACGCTGCCGCGACACGGTGCCCAGGATCTGGGCGAAGGATTGCGCAAGGCCATCTTGCGTCAACTCGGTGTCAAAGATGAGAGGTGAACAATGTTTAGCTACCCGGCACGCGTGACCCGCGATGGCGATGGGTTCACGGTTTCTTTCCCCGATATCCCCGAGGCCCTGACCGGCGCGAAGGATCGGGATGAGGCGATTGCGCTCGCAGCCGATGCGCTGACGAGTGCGATGGATTTCTACTTCGAAGACCGCCGACCGGTACCGCCGCCGTCGGCTCCGAAGCGCGGACAGATCACGGTCGACCTGCCGGCCAGCGTGTCGGCAAAGGTGCTATTGCTCAACGAGATGATTGCGCAGGGCAAGCGCCCTGCAGACCTGGCGCGGCTTATGCACGCGCGCCCGCAGGAGGTCACGCGCCTGATCGACCTGCACCACCCGACGAAGATCGACACGGTTGCCGCTGCGCTGCGGGCGCTCGGTCGGCGGCTAGACATGAGTCTGGCGTGAGGCCTATGCGTGGCGGACGCTAGCGTCGATGGGGGGGTACCCGCAGCAGCGTGTCCAAAACCTTATTTTTCGGCGCTCTCCGCCTCCTGCAGCAACCGCCACATCACCTTGCCGCTGCCGCTCTTGGGCAAGGCATCGACGAACTGCACCGCGCGCGGGATCTTGTAGACCGCCATGTTCTCGCGGCACCAGTCGATGATCTGCTGCTCGGTCGTGTCCTTGTGCGTCGGGCGCAGCACGACCACGGCCTTCACCGATTCGCCGCGGTAGGCATCCTTGGTGGCGATCACGCAGGCTTCCTGGATCGCTGGATGGCGGAACATCAGCAGCTCGACTTCGGCCGGCCAGACCTTGAAGCCGCTCGCATTGATCATGCGCTTCAGCCGGTCGGTCATGAAGAAGTAGCCGTCCTCGTCCATCCGCCCCATGTCGCCCGAGCGGAAGAAGCGCTTGCCCTCGAACTCGACGAAGGCAGCTTCCGTGGCGTCGGGCCGCTTCCAGTAGCCCTCGAAGACTTCGGGGCCATGGATGATGATCTCGCCCGATTCGCCGATGGGCATTTCCCGCAGCGTGTCAGGGTCGACCACGCGCGCGTCGGTGCTCATGTAGGGAATGCCGAGGCACTGCTGCTTCGGGTTCTCGAACGGATTGGCATGCGAAGGCGCGGCGGTCTCGGTGAGGCCGTAGCCTTCCTGGTACTTGAGGCCGAACTGCTCCAGCAGCCTTTGGGCGATGGCCTGCGGCATCGCGGCGCCGCCGCCGCCGATGTAGACGAGGCTGCTCAGGTCGTAGTTCGCGAAGTTCGGGCTGGCCAACAGGTCGATGACCATGGTCGGGATGTTGGTCCAGCTCGTGACCTTGCGGCGCGAGATCAGGCGGCCGGCCACGTCGCGATCCCAGCGCGGCATGATGACCAAGGTGCCGCCGAAGATGATGGTGGTGTGCATCATGCTCACCACGCCGGTGATGTGGAACATCGGCACAACGGCCAGCACCACCGTCTCCATCGAGCCGAGGCCCCAGAGCTGGCCCGCGATGGCGTTGTGCATCAGGCTCGAATGGTTGTGGATGCAGCCCTTGGGCAGGCCCGTGGTGCCGCTGGTGTAGGGCAGCAAGGCCATGTCGTTGGCGCCGACCACGTGTTCCGGCGCGGAGTGGCCGGCGTTCATTGCGTCGGTCCACGCCGTCACGGCGCCGTCTTCCAGCGCGGGCAGCGGATGGCGGGTCAGCAGCCAGTCGCGCCAGGCCGGCGCCGGGGCTTCCTCGCCGGTCACCTCGGCATCGAAGGTGTCGGTGAACTGGGTGACGATCATGTGGGCCAGTCGGTCCTTGGCGTCCAGTGCATTGCTGGCCTTGGCGAGTTCGGGCGCGATGTCGCCGGTGGTGATCGCGACCTTGGCGTCCGGGTCGGTGATGTAGTGCTTCAGTTCCTCGGCGCGGTTCATCGGGTTGACCGGCACCACGACGGCATTGGCCCGCAGGATCGCGAAATGGGCGATCACGAGTTGAGGGCAGTTCTGCATGTCGAGAATCACGCGGTCGCCGCGCTTCACGCCCAGCGCATGCAGCGTGCCGGCCAGGCGTTCGACCTGGGCGGCGAATTCGCGGTAGGTGATCTCGCTGCCGAAGAAGACCAGCGCAGCCTTGTCGGGATAGCGCTCGGCGCTGGTCTTGAGGTTGTGCCACAGGGAGGTGGCGGGGACGGTGATCGAGCGAGGCAGGCGTTGCGGCCAGAACTTGTAATGCGGGCGGTCCATACAGTCTCCAAACAGCCCGCGAGCCTACGCCGCGCGAAGGCGCGGCTGCATCGGGGAAGCCCCCAGGGCGTCACATGGGTGACTCGCCCCGCTGACAGACGCCGCGGCCGATCTGTCGTACAACGGCAGGCTCCGTTCAACCCACCGTCAAGGAGTTCACATGGCAGCAGACAAGCACGCGAGCGTTCACTGGGAAGGTGCCGGCAAGACTGGCAAGGGCCTGATCAGCACCGAGACCGGCGCGTTGAAAGCGTACCCCTACGGATTCGCCAGCCGCTTCGAGGACGACACGCGCGGCACCAATCCTGAAGAGATCCTGGGTGCGGCCCATGCGGGCTGCCTAACGATGGCCTTCGCGTTCGCGCTGGAGGCCGCCGGATTCACCGCAACGTCGATCGACACAAAGGCCGCGGTGCGCCTCGCGAAGGACGGCCCGGGATTCAAGATCGACCGCATCCAGCTTGAACTGGAAGCGGCCGTGCCCGGCATCGACGAAGCGAAGTTCCAGGAACTCGCGGCCGGGGCGAAAGCGGGTTGCCCGCTGTCGAAAGCACTTGCCAGTGTTCCGGAGATCACGCTGAAGGCCACGCGCAAGGCTTGAGCCCGTCGCTATACTTTGCCGCGTCACGTCACACAATGGCGTGATCGGGTTTAGCAGCCCAGAAACTGAAAACCAGAAGCCGCAGTTGAATCGAAGGGTTCCGCGGCTTCGTCGTTCGCGCCCCACTTTTTTTGGCGGCTCGTTCGGGGAGCCGCGAGGCTCGCCGGTTTCCTTCGGTTTCCCGGTCTGCTAACCCGTTCGAGCCGCCGCCCCCGTTTAGCAGCGGGTGCGTCGGTTGTAGCAAACCGAAATCGTTGGAGGCCATCAATGGCACACCCTACTTGCGCGCCCGCGCGCCCCCAAGACCCCAACCCCTTCTTGCAGATCGTCCGCGAGCTTGAAGCGATGAAGCTTCGCAGTGACGAGCAACTGGCCAGCTTGCGCGAACTGCGCTCGCTGGTCGTCCGTGCGAAGTCCGACTCCAAGCGAGACCCGCCCACGGCCTGATCCTCAGGAGGCGCGCTCTGAACGGGGACGTGATTCCGGTGTAGTCGCCGATCACGTAGGCACCGTAGGGCGCATTCATCCGGACTGCGGTGCTCAGGCCGGTCGTTTGTGACCGCCAGCTTTGAGGTGGTCAGAAAAGCTGACTCGACGTAAGCTGCGACGCTTCGCGCCTCGCGGGCGGACCGGCCGCAGCAGGAGCCGAGCACGGAGGGTGCGCCATGAAGCAAGTCTGGATCACCGCCAAGGGCGGCCCGCAAGCCCTGCAGCAGCGAGAGGCTTCCGACCCGGAACCACAGGCCGGGCAACTGCGCATCAGGGTCAGGGCCAGCGGCATCAACTTTGCGGACATCCTGGCTCGCAAGGGCCTCTATCCGGATGCACCGAAGCTGCCGGCCGTGATCGGCTACGAAGTCTCGGGCATCGTCGATGCGGTCGGCACGCAGTCGGAAACAGGCTGGATCGGCAAGCAGGTGTTCGCCCTCACCCGCTTTGGCGGCTATGCCGACACCGTCGTGGTGCCCCACGACCAGGTCTTCGAGAAGCCCGCCGCCTTGAGCTTCGAACAGGCCGCGGCGATCCCGGTCAACTATCTGACGGCCTGGCAACTGATGGTCGTGATGGGCGGCCTGAAGCCGGACGAGACGGTACTGATCCACAACGCCGGCGGCGGCGTCGGGCTGGCGGCGATCGATATTGCCCGCCATATCGGCGCCACGATTTACGGCACCGCAAGCGCTGGCAAGCATGCTCTTCTCAAGCAACGCGGCCTGCACGAGGCGATCGACTACACCAAGCTCGATTGGACGCGCGAGGTCGCAAGGCTCACACAAGGCCGCGGCGTCGAGCTCATCTCCGATCCGCTGGGTGGGGCGGAATGGAAGAAGAGCTATCGCGCCTTGCGTCACACCGGCAGGCTAGGCATGTTCGGCGCCTCCACGGCGACAGAGTCGGCGCTGCCCGGCCCGCTGAAGCTGCTCTCGGTGGGCCTTGGCATGCCCTGGTTCAACCCAGTGGCGCTGATGAACCAGAACAGATCGGTTTTCGGCGTCAACCTCGGCCATCTGTGGCATGAGGTGCCCAAGCTTCAGGCCTGGATGAGGACCTTGCTGGATGGTGTGGAAGCAGGTTGGGTGCGTCCCCACGTGGACAGAAGCTTTCCGCTGGCACTGGCAGGCGAAGCGCAGGCCTACATGGAAGCTCGCAAGAACACAGGCAAGGTCGTGTTGGTCGTTTGACAACCGGGCCGCGGGCGACAGAGCGGTTTGTCGTGCGTCACTAAAACACATTGAGTGCGACACGATTTCCTGTTCTTTTGCCGCATCGTGAAACTTTGCGATCTCCAGCGGCTGACGGGGTAGTTCAAGCGATGAAGAAGCACGGCGCGCGCAGGCGATGCGCACTGGCGGCCAGTCCCAAATGGAAGCCTCGCGCTTAGACTTCCGCAGTCGGCCAAGACCGGCCCTTCGTCAAGACCGCAGAATTCGAGCCAAAGCAGCCGCTCATCGTCCCCGCTGTTCAAGGAAAAGGCCAACAGGCATGGTGATTTCAAGGTTTCTCTCCGGCGCCGCACTTCTGCTCGGATGCTCCGGTGCGAGCGCAGTGACCCCGTTGACGCCGCACCTCACCAATGAGTCGCGGCAGGAGCTTCTGATGCGCCTTGATGAAGCCGGATTTCCCGATGTGGGTCAGAACAGCGTGCTCATAGGTCTTACCGGTGTTCTCGGTTTTGCGGCAAGAGAGAACAACTTCCTACGACATGCCGTACCCTCAGTTGCCGAAAGTCGAAGGACGGTCAACCCCAACCCCGACTTCGCCTGGGTGCGCAACGGTCGCATTGGTAGCTGGCTATGCTCCCCCTGCAACTCCGATGCGAGTCCACCTGCGTGGAATCTACTGTCTGGTCGGTCCAGCCCAGTGGCGAGCCAGGGAGCAAGTTCTTAGCAGGACCTGACCACCGGCTACAGTCAGCCACAACCGGACGTTCACGCCTTGCCGCAAAGGACCTGCTCCGGTCTGTCCGTGAACCGAGCATCTAAGGGTTTTTGTCGAGACCGGTGCCTGGCTCGTGAACTTCCAGCCCACCTCCTTGGCCGGTGACGTTGAGCATCCTCAACCTGATTTTCTCGATGGCATGCGAAGGCTCCAGGCCCTTCGGACATACCTCTGCACAGTTCATGATGGTTCTGCATCGAAACAGACGGTAGGGGCCCTTCAGATTCTCCAACCGCGCGGGCGTGGCGCGGTCCCGGCTGTCCACGATGAACCGGTATGCCTGGAGCAGTCCGGCAGGCCCGACGAACTTGTCCGGGTTCCACCAGTACGACGGACACTGGCTGCTGCAACAGCCGCACAAAATGCACTCGTAGGCGCCGTTGAGCGTGTCTCTTTCGGCCGGCGACTGGAGGCGCTCCTTTTCCGGCGGCGCATCGTCGTTCATCAGGAATGGACTGATGGAGCGGTACTGCTTGAAGAAGTTGGTCATATCAACGACCAAGTCCCGGATGATGGGGAAGCCGGGCAACGGGCGCAGGACCACCGGCTCCTTCAGTCCATGGACACGGGTGATGCAGGCCAACCCATTGCGGCCGTTGATGTTCATCGCGTCGGACCCGCAAACCCCTTCGCGGCAGGACTTCCGCAGCGTCAGGGTGTTGTCCTGCTTCTTCAGCCTCAGGATGACATCGAGCAACATGTGGTCCTCAGGCGCGGGCTCAATCTCGTAGTCCCGCATGTGCGGCTTGCTGTCTTTTTCAGGGTTGTAGCGAGAGATTGAGAGCTTCATTGTTGGCAACCTTTGGTTCCGGAAGACGGAAGAGGCTATGTTCTGGCGCCCAGGATGATTTGAGCGACCCACGCCGCCAGACCCAGCAGGCACAACGCCACGACAGCAATCAAGGTGCGGCGTAGGCCGGCCGGCTTCGCATAGTCCAGCAGCACGTCGCGTAGGCCGACCCACATGTGCGAGAACAATGCGACGAAGAAGACGGCGAGGGCAATTCCGACCAGCGGGTCGGCGATACACGCCCGCCAGTCCTGGTAGGTGCGCCTCGGCTGAAAGGCCAAGGCTGCGAGGGAGAAGAGTATGAATAGCAGCATGTAGATGGCGCTTACGCGTTGCACCAACCACGCTGGCAACCCCGTGAATCCTCTTTTCACCATAGGAGCACCGCCATGGCCAGGGCGACCGCGATACCACCGATATTTGCGAGATAGGCGCTTCGACGCGCCAGCCGCAATGGTGCGCCCACGTTGAAGTCCGACAACAAATGTCGAATGCCTGCGAAGATGTGATGCGCGAGCGCCCAGGTCACAATAGTCGCGCCGCCCTTGACAGGCCAATGGCCCAGCAGCGCCAGGACGCGCTCGAAGCCTTGCTCATCTCGCAGCGACTGGGCCAAGAGATAGACGCCGAGCGGGACGCCCGCAGCGAGAATGACACCGGACACCCGGTGCCCGATAGAGGTGATGGCGCCCACCGGCATCTGGATTTGGAACGGGTTCAGAAAGACCGGACGAGACGAGCGAGCCATGGCGGGTGCGCCTATGCGTGAGGTTGAATCGCAGGCACGGTCATCGCTGCACCGGTAGGTGGAGTTCTGCTTGCCAGGTAAGCCCGAGCGGCCGCAATGGTGACAGGGACGACGCCAAGCAATATGAAGACGAGGTCCCCAGGCAGGCGGCTCCATTCCAGAAATATGGGAATCGTCCCAGCCGTATACGCTTGACTGCGAGCGTGCCAATAGCCATTTTCGAGCACGTCCGCGAGTTGCAAGACACCGGCCGGAAACAAGCTCAGCACGACCATCAACACCAAGCCGCCGTTCATGCCCCAGAAGCCGACCCTGACGTACCGTTCAAGCACCTTCCAAAGAGGCTCGTCAACGGTCTGCCGGATGGCGAAGACGATGAGGGCGATGCCCAACATGCCGAAGACGCCCATCATCGTGGCATGGGCGTGGTTGATGGTGAGGAGCGTGCCGGTCTCGAAGTAGCTCACGATGGGCAGGTTGATGAGGAAGCCAAAGACGCCCGCTCCGACAAAGTTCCAGAACCCGACAGCCATCAGGAAGTAAAAGGTCCACTTGTGTGGCACCTCGATTCGCTCACGGTCAGGGTCAGAGCTGGGGCGCGACAGTCTGACAAAGTCCCAGGCATCCAGGGTGATGAGGGTGAGCGGCACGACCTCCAACGCTGAAAAGAGGGCGCTCGCCGCCATATTGAAGCTCGTCTGTCCGGTCCAGTACCAGTGATGCCCAGTTCCGATGAAACCCCCGGCGAAGTAGAGGATGGCATCGAGGTAGATGACGCGCGTGGCGGTGATGCGACTCACGACGCCAAACTGAAAAAAGATAATCGCAACCATCACCGTCACGAAGAATTCGAAGAAGCCCTCGACCCAGAGGTGAATAATCCAGAAGCGCCAGGCGTCGACGACTGAAAAATGCGTTCTCCCGTCGAAGAACATCGCTGGCAGGTAGAAGACGGGAATCGCAATGGCGGCACATAAGAACAGCGCCGCAATCTCTCGCCGCTCAGGGTCGTGCAGTGCGGGTAGCACCGCCCGGAAAAGTAGCACGAACCAGAACAGGAGCGCCACCGCCAGCATCATCTGCCACGCTCGGCCCAGGTCCAGGTACTCCCAGCCCTGATGACCGAACCAGAACCACAGTTGCGGCAGAAGTTGTCGCATTCCCGCCCACTCCCCCAGCAGGCTGCCAATCACGACCGTCGCCAAGGCCCAGAACAGCGCATCGATGTTTCTTCGCTGGCCAGGGGGGTCGCCCCCGCCCAACGCGGCCGCAAGGAAGAGCGCACCAGCCACATAGGCGGTTGCAATCCAGAATATCGCTAACTGCAGATGCCAGGTGCGCAGCAGATTGCTGGGCAGCCACGCTGCCAGGTCGAAGCCATAGAAGCTGCCCGGTTCCGCGCGGTAGTGCGCCACGGCGCCCCCGACCAAAGTCTGAGCCAAGACCAAGACAGCCACCAACGCGAAATACTTCAGCGTCGCGCGTTGGGCAGGCGTGACCGAGGCGCCGAGCACCTTTGGATACAGGTAACCGGGCCTGGCCTTCCAGCCGAGGTAGTCGAATTTGCCGAATGCCAGAAGGACCGTGGCAGTACCGCCGAGCAGAAAGATGAGGCTCAACGCGCTCCACAGGACTGCATCAGCCGGCGGCGTGTTGCCTGCGACAGGGTCGAAGGGGAAGTTGTTGGTGTACGAATGCGCGGTCCCCGGCCGATTTGCAACCGACGCCCAGGCCGTCCATGCGACGAACGCGCTGAGTTGCTTCAACTCGGAAGGGTCGGAAATTGTCTTGGCCCGCAGCCCGCCGTTGTGCGCAGGCAATGAGAAGTACTCCTCCCAAGCGCGTGTCCGACCTTCGAACCACTCTCGGTAGGACGGGTCGACCACCAGGCCTGCGCTCTGCTGGTCGTAGCGGTTGTCCTTGAGCCCGGTTCTCACTTCGGCCTCGACCAGGGCGCGCTGCGTCACCGTCAAGGATTCAAGCTTTGCACCATGTTTCTGCCGCGCAAGGCTCTCTGCCTGGTACAGCGCCAAACTGTGAAGGAACTCGGCCGAGAAATCCGGCCCCAGAAGAGCGCCATGGCCCCAGATGGAGCCATTTTCCATCAGCGCATACTTCAGGAAAACCTGCTGGCCTTCTTGGACGTCCGCTCCGGTATAGACGAGGGTTCCATCCGACGTGACAACTTTCTCTGGAATTGGAGGAGCCTCGTGGTAGACCTTGAAGGTGAGCAGAACCAGCACGGCAAAGCCGAATGCCATCGTGATGAGGCTCGCGCGCCGCCACCACGGTGATAGTCGCTCGATAGTCCGGACGTCGGACAGGGGAGGCGCAACTTCGGCGATTTTGGGGCCTGCAGCCATCATCGGCCGAGTCCCTTCAGTAGCGCGCTGCTGGGTTCTTCCAGCAAGCGAAAGGTTGTTTCGCTTTCTATCGCGTCGCTCGGGAAGGCCGGGGTCATAGAGACACTCCTTCGTGCAGTATGCGCGTGATTCCGGCAAACCGTACGTGCGCTGTCGAACATTGAGGCTTCGCATCGAGGCGAACCGCTGTTGCGACGCAAGTTGCATCCTACTGCCCTTCGAACGGCGGGCGTTCCTTGTCGAGGAGGTCACGATGAAGTAGGTTCAGTACTTGGTTCTTTACCCCGCAGCTAGGTTTGGCGGTCGGTTTCGACGGTCCACGCTTCGGCTCGGGTTTAAATGTTCGCAATTTCCACTTGCACGCCTATGTCCACAGCCACGAAACCGTCTGACGTCAGAACCTTGCTCGAGCAGGCACTTGCGCGATGGGACAACGAGGGGGGTGCGTGCGCATGTGGACCGCAATGGGCCTCACATGGCGAAGAGGAGCAGTCCACTGTCCCCGCGTTGACCAACGCTGAACTGGTTCAGCTGCAGGTCCGCATCATCGCGCTCGAGAATCTGGTCATCTCGCTCCTCGCCGATTCCTCGGACGCGCAGCGCGTGCTTGCCCGCGAAATGGCGGCCTATATTTCTCCGCGGCCGGGCTTCACCCGGCACCACTTGACCATCCACGCGGCAGCGCAGATGACGCATATGCTGGAACGCGCGGGGCTCTTTCGAGGAATGGCAGATTGGGCCGTTGAAGGGTGAACGCGCCTGGGAGGCGGTTGTCGCGGCTATGAGGACCCAGGATTGGAATGCGAAGTGCACACGAGGCGGACAGCTGACGCCGCCGCCAACGTCGAAGCCCGGTAGCGTCATCGATGATTCGAAGCCAGTTGTCGAGTCCGTGAAACACGGGCCGAAGCGTCAAAATAGCCGCGAGGCGGCTGCCGGCCCAGGACCAGACACTCGCCCCGACCTCCGAAATGCTTGATGCTCTCGTCTCTCCATGGTCTTGTCTCGGTGCCCTTTCCGGATTGGCGTGTTGCTGTTGCTTGAAAAGGGCAGCGAAATCATCGGTTGTGTCGCAATACAGAAGCACGATGCCAGTGTTGCCGAGGTGAGGCGGTTGTACGTCCGCGAGCAATACAAGGGACATCACTATGGTGAGCGATTGATGCTTGAGGCGATGAGCCTGGCGCGCGCTTTGGGGTCAAGAAGCTGGTGCTTGGTGCCATTGCGAAGACCAAGAAGGTGCGTCACGCTTGATAGTAGGGAAGGGATTTGGTGACGCGCAACAGGTTCTATTTGGCCGACTCCCTGATCCGTTCGACGACCTCCGGATTGGCGAGCGTGGACACGTCGCCGGGATCAGGCACCTTGCCCTTGATGGGGTCGGCCACCGGAACCACGGCCGCCTCGACGACCTCTGGCACAAGCAGCGCGGCCGATTCGATTTCCTTGGTGCCCAGGCGGTGGCCGGCGACGTTGATCACGTCGTCGATGCGGCCGAGGATGCGGTAGTACCCATCGGCCGCCTGCACCGCCCCGTCGCCCGCCAGGTAGGGCCAGTCGCGCCAGTCCTTGCTCTCGGGGTCCTTGCAGTAGCGCGAGTAGTACTGGCGCACATAACGCTCGGGGTCCTTCCAGATCGTCTGGAAGCCACCCGGCCAGGGATTTCGGATACAGATGTTGCCGCCCTTGCCCGAACCGCTGGTGAGTTCCTTGCCCAGGTCGTCGTAGATCACCGGATGAATGCCGGGAATCGCGGGCCCGGCGCTGCCGGGTTTCATCGGGTGGATGCCCGGCACCGTGCTGCAGAGGAACCCGCCTGTTTCGGTCTGCCACCAGGTGTCCACGATGACGGCTTCGCCCTTGCCGACCGTACGGTGGTACCACTTCCACACCTCAGGCTCGATCGGCTCGCCAACGGTCGTCATGTGCTTGAAGTGGTGCTGGTATTTCGCCGGCTCGTCGGGTCCGTCGCGCCGCAGCGCGCGGATGGCCGTGGGCGAGGTATGGAAGATGTTGACATCGAGTTGTTCGGCGATGCGCCATGGCCGGCCGGCGTCCGGATGGGTCGGAACGCCTTCATACGCGACCGTTGAAGCAGCGAGCGCCAACGGGCCGTAGACGATGTAGGAATGGCCCGTGATCCAGCCGATGTCGGCCATGCACCAATACACGTCCTCGGGGTGGATGTCCTGGATGTACTTGGACGTCCAGGTGACGTAGGCGAGGTAGCCGCCAGTCGAATGTTGGCAACCTTTCGGCCGTCCGGTGGTGCCGCTCGTGTACATCAGAAACAGCGGCGCCTCGGCCGGCAGCGGCACGGGCTCGACACGCTGCCCGCGGAACTTGCCGAGCAGGTCATTGACGATCACGTCGCGCCCCTCGACAAGCGGCGTGGCGCTCGAGGTCTTCCCCGAGCAGCGCTGCCAGACCAGGACCTTGTCGACCTGCTGGCCAAGGCTGGCGGCCTCCTTCACCGCGGTGTCGGCCTTTTCCTTGTGATCGATCAGATGGCCGGCGCGGTAGTAGGCGTCCATCGTGATCAACACGCGGCTCTCGGAATCCCAGATGCGGCCGGCACAAGCCTTGCCGCTGAAGCGTCGCCCTGCTCTATTTCGTGCTGTGCTTTCCCGTGAGCCTGTACGCCAAGAACCTCGAGAGGAAATTCCATGGCGCTCGTCGCTGAAGCTCCCGCGCCGGCCCCCGTTTCGACCGCCGCGCCCATCGTGCGCATCACGGCGCTGCGCAAGTCCTACGGCAGCAACGAAGTGCTCAAGGGGATCGACCTCGATGTCAGGCGCGGCGAGGTGATCGCCATCATCGGCAAGAGCGGATCGGGCAAGAGCACGCTCCTGCGCTGCATCAATGGCCTCGAAGTGTTCCAGGAGGGCTCGCTCACGGTGGACGGCAAACCGTTGCTCCACGAAAGCGCGATGGCAATGCGCGAACTGCGCCAGCGCGTGGGCATGATCTTCCAGAGTTTCAACCTGTTTCCGCATCTGACGGTCGGACGCAACGTGATGCTTGCGCCCACGCTGGTCAAGAAGCGCAGCACGATGGAGGCCGCTTCGCAGGCCCGCAAGCTGCTCACGCGCGTGGGCCTCGCCGAGAAGTTCGACGCCATGCCCGACCAGCTCTCGGGCGGCCAGCAGCAGCGTGTCGCCATCGCCCGCGCGCTGGCGATGGAGCCCGCAGTCCTGCTGTGCGACGAGATCACTTCGGCGCTCGACCCCGAGCTTGTGGGCGAGGTCCTGCGCGTGGTCGAATCGCTCGCCGTCGAGGGCATGACGCTGCTGATGGTCACGCACGAGATGAGCTTCGCGCGAAAAGTCAGCGATCGGGTGATCTTCATGCACCAGGGCCGCGTCCACGAGATGGGGCCGCGCACCGAGCTCTTCGGCAATCCTCAGACGGCTGAATTGAAACAGTTCCTTTCGTCGCTGCACGACTGAGGGCCAGGACGGCCGGGGAACCCTCCGGTTATGGCAAGCTCCGAGCGGTATGCGCAACCGCTCCCCGATCCGTTCCCGACGTCTCCTGCTGCGCGCACTGCTGGGCGCAACCGCGATGCCCGCCTCGTTCGCCGCGATGGCGGGTTTCAACTTCTTCACCAGCGAATACACCGCCAGCCGCGACGAACTCCAGGCGCAGATCGCCAAGCAATTCCCGGTGCAGAAGCACTACGCCGAGATCTTCACGGTGAGCCTGCGTGATCCGCAGCTAGGCTTGGACGCCCGTGAAAACCGTGCCGCGATCACCGCCACACTCACCATCAACAGCCCGCTGCTTCGCCCTTCGACGGTCGAGGGCGTCGTCGCCGTCAGCAGCGGACTCAAGTACGACGCGCCTGCGCGTGCATTGCGCCTCGACAATCCGCAGGCCGAGCGGCTCGAACTGCAAGGCGTGACCGGCCGCGACGCAGAGCGGCTCCAGCGGATCGGCGCCGTCGTCGCCCAGGAACTGCTGCGCGACCAGCCTCTGCGTACCTTCACGGCCCAGGAACTGACGGTCGGGCGAAAGACCTACGAGATCGGCGACATCACGGTGCAGGACAACGGCATCACGGTGCAACTCAAATAAGAACGGAGAACGCATGAACGAATCGCCGCGCAACCTGGCCGCACGGTGCCTGCCCTGGCTTCTCGCAGGCTCGTTGCTCGGCGGTTGCGCGACGACGATGCACGAAGCGAAACCGGCCATCGACCTGCAGGCGCACCGCGGCGGTCGCGCGCTCGCGCCAGAGAACACGCTTGCGGCCTTCTCCAACGCGATCGCCTTGGGCGTCAACACGCTCGAACTCGACATCGGACTGACGGCCGACAACGTGGTCGTGATCTCGCACGACACGTCACTGAACCCCGACCACACCCGCGACACGCAAGGCCGATTCCTCGCGTCGAAGGGCCCGCCCTTGCGCACCCTCACGCTGTCGCAATTGCAGACCTACGACGTGGGTCTCATCAACCCGCAGACCAACTACGGCAAGTCCTTCCCGAAGCAGTTGCCGCGCGACGGCGAACGTATCCCGACGCTCGCCGCCTTGTTCGAGGGCGTCCGCAAACTCGGCGCAGACCAGGTGCGCTTCAACATCGAGACCAAGGTCGATCCCACGCACCCCGACGAAACCGCAGCGCCCGACCAGATGGTGCGCGCGTTGCTGGCCGAGATCGACAAGGCGGGCATGGCACAGCGCGTGACGATCCAGAGCTTCGACTGGCGCACCCTCGCGCTGGTCGGCGAACAGGCGCCGCAAATGCCACGCGCTTACCTGACGAGCGCGGGCACGCTGAAAGACAGCCGCTGGACTGCGGGCCTGCGGCTCGAGGATTTCGGCTCGGCGCCTCGTCTGGTGAAGGCCGCGGCGGGCAACGCCAAGGGCCCGGTGATCTGGTCGCCTGCTTTCAAGGACCTCACGCCCGCGCTCGTGAAAGAGGCGCACACGCTCGGCCTTCAGGTGCTGCCGTGGACGGTGAACGAGCGCGCCGACATGGCCCGGCTGATGGACTGGGGCGTGGACGGGATCATCACCGACGATCCGGCCATCCTCCGCGATGTGATGGGCGAACAAGGCATGCCGCTGCCCGCGCGGAATCGCTGAACGCCGTGGCGCTGAGCTCCTCCGAGATTGTCACAGCGGTAGCTGCCCAGAAGTCACATGTCACGCGGTCCGATATGTCGTGTTGAACGAAGTGGTAGCTCAATCGAACCGGAAAGCGGGACCGAATCGATTCGCGCGGCGCTTGCGACAACGATGGCCCGATCGGGCTGCTCGACGAGGCAAGCGAATGCGCGCCACAAGAAGCGAATCGATGCGGCGTCGAGCCCGCCCGTGGGTTCATCGAGCAACGTGAGTGCGCGTCCTGATGCGAGCGCAGCCGCCAACCAGACCTTGCGCTTTGACCCGGTCGAAAGCATATACATCGGCTTGTCGAGATGCGGGGTCAAGGAGAATCCCTCGATGAAGGTTCGCCAGTTGGCCTCGCTGAAGCGCGCATCGCCGGCGTTGAGCGACGCGGTGCACTCAACCGCGGTGACCTCATCAAATGCGACCGTCGTCGGGTCGCAGAAGAACACGTTTCGTTGATAGGCCTCGGGCTCTCCGTCAAGGCGTGCACCTGCGAGGGTCAGCCGGCCCTCAGCGGGTAGTCTGCCTGCAATCAATCGAAGGACCGTCGACTTTCCGCTGCCGGTGTCGCCGTACAACAGCGTGACCCCGGCGCCGATGGACGCGCTCCATCCAGCCGCAAGCGCCGGCTGCCCTGGGTGCGCAAAGCATAGATCCTTGACGTCGAGAATGGGGGCGAGTGCCGTAGGGTTCATGTCGCAACCCTACAGCAAGGGCACGCAATGGCCTCTCATTCCTTGCCCCACCGCCATCTGGGCGGCTCCCCCTTGACCCAGCACACGGCGACAAGAACGAGGCTCAGGGCCATTACAAGCAAGACAAAGGTGAAGGGCTCCCGGTCTGGACGGGAAAGTAGCAAAGCCAACCCGAGCAGCGTGAAGTACGCGACAAGCACTGCCCAGCCTTGCCAGCAGGTTGGAATGCCCCACCCCCAACCATAGCGCTTTGATGGAAACCAATACTCGTGCTCGCGTGGCATTTGTCATCTCCAAACTCTTAACCGGAGTCATTTTGACGAAGGCGCCGACTCAGCGCGCGGTGGGCTTCCACTGACGTGCCCAATCGCTCGGAGGCGTCAGCGCTGCCGCGTCACACGTGACGCGCCGCGCGCGTGCGCGGCGGATCGGCCGGTTGACGGTCCGCGCGCGCATGCAGGGTCTCGATGATGTGGCATTGCGCGTCGGTGCCGTCGCAGCAGTCGCGCAAGGCGATCAGGTCTTTTTCGAGCGTGCGCAGTTCCCGCAGACGTTCACGCACGTGGCCGAGGTGCGCATCGAGCGCCACGCACGCGGCGTCGCAATCGGCCTTGCTGCGCAGGTCGAGCGCGAGCAAGGTGCGCACTTCGTCGAGCGACATGTCCATCGCGCGGCACAGCCGGATGAAGCGCAGGCGGTGCACGTCGGCGTCGCTGTAGATGCGATAGCTGTTGTCGCTGCGCGCCTGGGGCTCGATGAGCCCTTCCTTCTCGTAGTAACGGATGTTGGCGGCGCTCACGCCGCTTTGTGCGGCGGCCTCGCCGATGCGCAAGCCTTGTCCGGCGATTTGTGTTGGGTTGACCACGGGTTGCCCTCAAATGACTTCCATGTCCGACATCGTGGCAGTTCGCGCGGCGTGCGACAAGTTACGCCGGACTTCTGTGGATAACGTTGTAGGTTGAAGAAGGACAGCCACCCTCAAAGCACCGCCCCATGCGGCTTGCCACTGCGTTGCCTGCCAAACAGGCAGCGAGCAACCATAATCGTCCGATGCGCGATTCCCCCTCCCCTTCGGCACCCCACGCGGGCGCCATCACCGACGTTGCCGGCATCGAGGTCGGCCATTTCAGCGACCCGCGCCGCCCTACCGGCTGCACGGTCATTCTTGCCCGCGATGGCGCGGTCGCCGGCGTCGACGTGCGCGGCGCGGCGCCCGGCACCCGCGAGACGGATCTCCTTGCGCCCGGCAACTTCGTTCAACACATTCACGCGGTGATGCTCGCGGGCGGCAGCGCCTGGGGCCTCGCGGCCGCGGACGGCGCGATGCGCTGGCTCGAGGAGCGCGGCGTCGGACTCGACGTGCGCTACGGCACGCTGCCGCTCGTGCCGGCTGCCGTGCTGTTCGACCTGCCGGTCGGCGACGCAAGCATCCGGCCCGACGCGGCAGCCGGCTACGCGGCCTGCGAGGCGGCCTCGACCGCGACACCGGCCGAAGGCAATGTCGGGGCCGGCAGCGGCGCGCTCGTCGGCAAGCTGTTCGGCGTCCATCGAGCGATGAAGGGCGGCGTCGGCACTGCCTCGGTCACGGTCAACGGGGTGACCGTCGGCGCGCTGATCGCCTGCAATGCGCTCGGCGACGTGATCGACCCCGACACGGCGCAAGTCGTCGCCGGCGCGCGCACCGAGGATGGCGCCGCATTGCTCGACACCCGCCGCGCAATCCTTCGCGGCGAACTCCCCAAGCCGCTGCTCGCGGGCACCAACACCACGCTGGGCGTGATCGCGACCGATGCGGTGCTCACCAAGGTTCAGGCCAACCGTCTGGCCACCGTCGCGCACGACGGGCTGGCTCGTTCGATCAATCCGGTCCACACCATGAGCGACGGCGACACCTTGTTCGCGCTCGCCACGGGACGCGTGCCGCTGGAGGGTGACGCGCCGGGCATGACGGTGTTGGGCACGATGGCGGCCGAAGTCGTTGCGCTGGCGACGGTGCGCGCCGTGCGGGCGGCGCAAACCGTCCGCATCGGCGAGCATTACTTTCCTTGCGCTGGGGACCTCGGTTGAACCAGCTTCCTCCAGCCGCCCGCGATGGCGAAGGCATAGACATGAACCACCGCGATCAGCAGCAAGGCGCCGACGCCCGCATAGAGAAGCAGCTTCGCCGGTGAAATCAGCGGAAACAGGTCGTGCGCGGCGATGAGCAAGAGCAGCGAGATCCCAAGCACCGCCGTGAGGATCCTGCCCACGAATAGCAAACGAGTGTGGAGGTGGGTCATGGTCCGTGTATTGGACGCGCGGCCCGTGTCGCCATCAATCCTTCGTTCGGATGAAGCGACGGCCTACATCTTCGGGCCAACGCCCGATGCCACACATGCTCAGCGAGCGCTTTGTAACCAGGACCGGCCTGAATCCAACTGAAAATGCCGCTGCCGCAAGCGCCTCGATCCAGAGTCCTCTCCCACGTCCACGCATGCCTCAAGCCATCCGACTCTTCCTCCTCTCCATCCGCGACCTGATCGCGTCCGCCGGTCCGGTCATCTTTCTCGTCGTCGGGTTGCTGGCCGCGGCGTACTGGTGGCTCCAGCCGCAACCGCCGAAGCAGGTGACGCTGGCGACCGGACCCACAGGCAGCGCCTACGCCACATTCGGCAAGCGCTATGCGACAGCGCTCAAGGCCAACGGCATCGAAGTGGTGCTCAAGCCGACCGACGGCTCATTGGACAACCTGCAACTGCTTCGCAACGGCGAAGCCGATGTGGCCTTCGTCCGCGGCGGGAGCGCCGATCCCGTGAAGGACCAGGAGGCTGGACTGACCTCCCTGGGAAGCCTGTTCCTCGAGCCGCTCTGGTTCTTCTATCGCACCGACGCCGCGCGCAAGATCGATCACAAGACTGCGACATTGACCTCGCTCACGCAGTTCAAGGATCTGCGCATCAACGTCGACAAGGCCGGAAGCGGCGTGCCCGAGATCATGGACAGGATGTTTCGCGCCAACCACATGGACCCGGCCACGCTGGAGCTGTCGAACCTCGAGCAGACACCCGCCACCGAGGCGCTCCAGGCCGGCCTGCTCGACGTGATCGTGCTGGCCTCTGCGCCGCAGTCGCCACTGGTGCAGCGCCTGCTGCGCGCTCCCGACATCCAGTTGCTGGATTTCGCGCAGAGCGACGCGTATTCGCGGCGATTCGCTTTCCTGCAGCCCGTGACGCTGCCGCGCGGGGTGGTCGACCTGGCCGCCGATCTTCCTTCGCACGACGTGTCGCTGCTCGCCGCGACGACGTCGCTGCTGGCGCGCGAGGAGACGCATCCGGCCATCCGGCAGTTGTTCGCGCAGAGCGCGCAGACCTTGCACGGCGGCGCAGGATGGTTCAATCGCGCCCGCGACTTCCCGAATACGCGCACGAGCGAACTGCCGGTGAGCCCCGAAGGTGACCGCGCGATCAACGGCACGCCGCCGTTCTGGCAACGCTATCTCCCCTTCTGGGCGAGCAACCTCGTGGAACGGATGTGGCTGGTGCTGGGCGGCTTGCTGGTGTTGATGCTGCCCTTGAGCCGCATCGTGCCGCCGCTTTATCAGTTTCGCGTGCGGCGGCGCGTGTTCCGCTGGTATGCCCGGTTGCGCGACGTGGAAGCCAGGCTCGAATCGCACCGGGGCGACCCCGACGCGCTTCTCAAGGAACTCGATGACCTGGACCGGCGCGTCAACAAGGTGGCCGTGCCGCTGTCCTACGCCGACGAGCTCTACGCGCTGCGCAACAACATCTATGCGGTGCGCAAACGCATCTTGGCGCGCGCGCAGAACGATGAGGACGCGGGTGACGCGTACCCTGCGCCGGGGTCCGCCTGAGAAAAGGTAGCGAAGCTTCGGTGCCTTGCGGCACCGCCGATACTGGCGCTCTGTTACTTGAGCGCCTTGAAGCGCATCCGGTGCGGCTTGGCGCCTTCTTCGCCCAGTCGCTTCTTCTTGTCGGCTTCGTATTCCTGGTAGTTGCCGTTGAAGAAGGTCCACTGGCTGTCGCCTTCGGCCGCCAGGATGTGCGTCGCAATGCGGTCGAGGAACCAGCGGTCATGGCTGATCACCAGCACCGAGCCCGCGAATTCCAGCAGTGCATCTTCCAGCGCACGAAGCGTTTCAACGTCGAGGTCGTTCGACGGTTCGTCGAGCATCAGAACGTTGCCGCCCGCGATGAGCGTCTTGGCCAGGTGCAACCGTCCGCGTTCGCCGCCCGAAAGCGTACCGACCTTCTTCTGTTGATCCGCACCGTTGAAATTGAAGCGGCCTGCATACGCACGGCTCGCCATCTGGAACTTGCCGACGTTGATGATGTCGAGGCCGTTCGAGATGTCTTCCCATACTGTCTTCTCGTTGGCGAGCGCGTCACGGGTCTGGTCGACGAAAGCCATCTTGACCGTCTGGCCGACCACCACCTCGCCGCTGTCCGGTTTTTCCTTGCCGGCGATCAGCTTGAACAAGGTCGACTTGCCGGCGCCGTTCGGGCCGATGATGCCGACGATCGCGCCCGCGGGCACTTCGAAGCTGAGATTGTCGATCAGCAGCCGGTCGCCGAAGGACTTGCTGACGTTCTTGAACTCGAACACCTGGTTGCCCAGACGCTCCGCCACGGGGATGAAGATTTCCTGCGTTTCGTTGCGCCGCTGGTATTCGTAGTCGCTCAGTTCCTCGAAGCGGGCCAGGCGGGACTTGCTCTTGGCCTGCCGCGCCTTGGGGTTCTGGCGCGACCATTCGAGTTCCTTCTTCAGGGCCTTGGCGTGGGCTTCTTCGCTCTTCTGTTCCTGAGCCAGACGTTCACCCTTCTGTTCGAGCCAGGTGCTGTAGTTGCCTTTCCATGGAATGCCGCGGCCGCGGTCCAGTTCGAGAATCCACTCGGCGGCGTTGTCCAGGAAGTAGCGATCGTGGGTGATGGCCACCACGGTGCCCGGAAAGCGCTGCAGGAACACTTCCAGCCATTCGACGGACTCGGCATCCAGGTGGTTGGTCGGCTCGTCGAGCAGCAGCATGTCGGGCTTGCTCAGCAGCAGCCGGCACAGCGCGACACGGCGCTTCTCGCCGCCCGAAAGCACGCCGATGTTGGCGTCCCACGGCGGCAGTCGCAGCGCATCGGCGGCGATTTCCAACTGGTGCTCCGAATCCGTGCCGGCGGTGGCAATGATGGCTTCGAGCTCGGCCTGCTCGGCTGCGAGCGCGTCGAAATCGGCATCTTCCGCGCCGTAGGCCACGTACACCTCTTCGAGGCGTGCCTTGGCGGCGTAGACGGCGCCCATCGCGTCCTCGACCGATTCGCGCACGGTGTGCGCCGGGTTGAGCTTGGGTTCCTGTTCGAGGTAGCCGATGGTGAGGCCCGGCATCGGCAGCGCCTCGCCCTCGATTTCCTTGTCGATGCCGGCCATGATCTTCAGCAGCGAGGACTTGCCCGAGCCGTTCAGGCCCAGGACGCCAATCTTGGCGCCGGGGAAAAACGAAAGCGAAATGTCCTTCAAGATCTGCCGCTTGGGCGGCACGGTCTTGCTGACCTTGTTCATGGTGTAGACGTACTGGGCCATCAGATTGCTTGCATTTCAGAGGGTGAGAGGGATTGCGCGTTCGCCCGGAAAGGGGTGCGCCGAACCGCCGATTATCGACTCATGCGACAATACCGTCTGTTGTCGGGTCCAGTTGCCCGCAACGCCGGCTCTCCGCCGGGGACGAAGAAGGCCATTTCCCTCGACAAAGGGCGGGCTTTCAGGCTCCCACCCCTGACCTTCATTCACCCTTACTGGCTCGACGTCAACGTGACGCCCGAGCGGGTGGATACCACTGCGCCGTGTAGGGCGCTTATTGAACTCAATGAACTTTGATGAACTGAAGTTGGCCCCGGCCATCTTGAAGGCCGTGCATGAGCAAGGCTACGAAAATCCCACGCCGATCCAGGCGCAGGCGATTCCCGCCGTCCTCGACGGCCATGACCTTCTGGGCGGCGCCCAGACCGGCACCGGCAAGACCGCTGCCTTCACCCTCCCCCTGCTGCACAAGCTCACGATGAGCCGCAGCGCCACCAACAAGTTCGGCGGTACCGGCGTTCGCGCCCTGGTGCTGACCCCCACTCGTGAACTCGCTGCCCAGGTCGAAGAATCCGTTCGCACCTATGGCAAGTACCTTCAGCTGAGTTCGACCGTGATCTTCGGCGGTGTGGGCATGAACCCGCAGATCGATCGCCTGAAGCGCGGCGTCGACATCCTGGTCGCCACGCCCGGCCGCCTGCTCGACCTGCAACAGCAAGGCATGCTCGATCTCTCCACCGTGCAGATGCTGGTGCTCGACGAAGCCGACCGCATGCTGGACATGGGCTTCATCCACGACGTGAAGAAGATCCTCGCGCTGGTGCCCAAGGAAAAGCAGAGCCTGCTCTTCTCGGCCACCTTCAGCGACGAGATCCGCGACCTCGCCGCGACGCTGCTGAAGAATCCGCAGAGCATCCAGGTCACGCCGCGCAACACGACCGTCCAGCGCATCACCCAGGTGATCCATCCCGTGGGACGTGGCAAGAAGAAGGCGCTGCTCGCGCACATCATCAACGAGCACAACTGGAGCCAGGTGCTGGTGTTCACCCGCACCAAGTTCGGCGCCAACAGTGTGGCTGAATTCCTGACCAAGAACGGCATCCAGGCGATGGCGCTGCACGGCAACAAGAGCCAGAGCGCGCGTACGCAAGCACTGGCCGGCTTCAAGAGCGGCGACATCCGCGCGCTGGTCGCGACCGACATCGCCGCACGCGGCATCGACATCGACGAACTGCCGCACGTCGTCAACTACGAAATTCCGAACGTCAGCGAAGACTACGTCCACCGCATCGGCCGTACCGGCCGCGCGGGTGCGAGCGGCGAGGCGGTGAGCCTGGTCTGCCTGGACGAAGAAGGCTTCATGCAGGAGATCGAGCGCTTCACCAAGCAGCAGATCCCGGTCAAGACCATCGAAGGTTTCGGCCCTGAAGAAGGTGAGCGCGCCGAACCCATCGCGATGGGTCGGCAGACTATCTGGGGCGGCGCCGGCCGTCCGCCGAGCCGCGAAGTGATGCAGGCGGCTGCCAAGGCGGCCCGTCAGGAAATGATGCAGCGCATCCGCGAGAACAAGGCCGGCCAGGGCGAGCGCAGTGGCGGTGGCAACGGCGGCGGCAATGGCGGTGGCCAACGCCGCGGCAACGGCCAGGGCCAGGGCCAGGGCCAGGGCCAGGGCGCACAACCGAGCCGCAACGCGAATGGTGGCGGTCAAGGTGGACGCGGCCAAGGTGGCCGTGGGCAAGGTCCGGCACGCGGACCGCAAGGACCGGCGCGCGCGCCGCACCATGCACCGGTGCATCACCACCATCACGACCATCTGCCGCACGAAGAGCGCCAGCCGCGTCATCATGGCAACAGCCATAGCCCGACGCAAGCCGATGCGGTCGCGCACCTGCGCGCCGAAGCGATCGCCGGTGCCGCGGGTCAGCCTGATCCGTTGCGCACCAGCGTCGACAGCCTCGGCGGCCGCGGCCGTCGTGGCGGCGGTGGCGGCTACGGCGGCAACCGTTCGGGCGGCGGTGGACGTTCGGGTGGCGGTGGCGGTCGCTCCGGCGGCGGCTACGGTGGTGGTGGCGGCGGTGGCCGCTCGTTCGGTCGCTGAGATCGACCATTCAACAGAAAAAGGGCGCTTCGGCGCCCTTTTTCATTGGCGCTACTTTTGCATCGCCAATGTGCGGTAGGCCGACGAACTCACCCCAACCGCTTCCCGCTCTCCCGATCAAACAGATGCACGCTCTCGCTGGCAATCATGAGCCCCACCATCTGATCAGGCTGCGCATCCACCCGCCCGTGCACCGCGAGCGTGATCTGCGCTTCCCCGACCTCGACCAGCAATTCCGTCTCCGCACCCGTCGGCTCGACCACGATGACCTTGGCCGGTACGCCGTTGGAGGCATCCGAGAGCGTCATGTCACCCGGCCGAACGCCGTAGTGCACGGCCTTGCCCTCTTCCGTCGCGGCACCGGCAGGCACCGGCCACATCGCGCCGTGCGCCTCGACGGTGCAGCGCCCGTTGTTGCGCCTCACAGTCCCTTCGATCACGTTCATCGCCGGTGAGCCGATGAACTGCGCGACGAACAGGTTGTCCGGGCGGTCATAGAGTTCGAGGGGCGTGCCGATCTGTTCGACCGCGCCGTCGTGCATGACGACGATGCGGTCGGCCATGGTCATGGCCTCGATCTGGTCGTGCGTGACATACACCGTCGTGGTCTTCAATCGCTGGTGCAGCGCCTTGATCTCGGCGCGCATCGCGACGCGCAGCTTCGCATCGAGATTCGACAAGGGTTCGTCGAAGAGAAAAACCTTGGGATCACGCACAATCGCGCGCCCCATCGCGACGCGTTGCCGCTGACCACCCGACAGCTCTCGCGGGTAGCGTCCCAGCAGCTTGTCCAGATTGAGGATCTTGGCAGCATCCGCGACGCGCTTCTCGGTCACGCCCTTGTCGGCGTTGCGCAGGCGCAGGCTGAAGCCCATGTTCTCGCCCACCGTCATGTGCGGATAGAGCGCATAGCTCTGGAACACCATCGCGATGTCGCGGTCCTTCGATTCGAGTTCGTTGACCACGCGGCCGTCGATCATGATCTCGCCGCCGGTGATGTCCTCCAGGCCCGCGAGCATGCGCAGCAGCGTCGACTTGCCGCAACCTGAAGGCCCGACCAGCACGACGAATTCGCCATCCTCGATCTCGAAGCCGAGCCGCTCGATGATCTGCGTCTTGCCGTAGGACTTCTGGACGTTCTGAAAAGTGACTGAAGCCATATCGTTGTCTTCCCTTAGCTCTTGACCGCGCCGGCGGTAATGCCGCCGACCATGTAGCGTTTGAAGGTGTAGTAGATCGCCGCAGGGGGCAACGCGTAGATCAAGCCAGTCGCCATGAGCAGTTCCCACGGCGAATCGTCGGCCGCGAGAAAATTGCCCAGCGCCACGGCGAGAGTGACTTGCGTATCGTTCGACAGCAGCAGGAAGGCATAGAGGTATTCGTTCCACGCCAACAGCAGCGCGTAGGTTCCGACCGCGACCAGCGAAGGCACCATGAGCGGCAGGTACACCAGCCGGAAAAGTTGCAGGGGCGATGCGCCGTCCATGCGCGCTGCTTCATCGAGTTCATAGGGCAGCTTGTCCGAAGCCTGCTTGAGCACCCAGATGCAGTACGGCGACGCGATGGTCACCATCGCGAGGATCAGTGACCACTGGCTGTTGAGCAGGCCGTAGTTGCCCATGGTCTTGTACATCGGCACTGCCAGGAAGGCTGCGGGGATGAAGTAGGTGAAGAGCGCCATGTTCATCACCGTGCGGCCGCCGCGCACGCGCAGCCGGCTGATCGCGAAAGCGGCCGTGGTCGCGACGAAGAGCGTGAGCAAGCCCACCGCCACCGCGATCAGCACCGAGTTGCCGAGTTGCACCCAGAAGTGATCGAGGTAGAAGTGCTTCTGGAAGAAAACCGTGTGGAAGTTGTCCAGCGTCGGCGACGTCGGCCACAGGCGCCCCGATGTCGCGGTGCCGCGCGGCGAGATCGCGAACAGCACCATGTGATAGACAGGGATGATCGTCCATAGCAGCACGGGGATGCCGATCAGCAGGAGCTTGGCCTCGGTGCCGACGGACTTCATGGTCCAGCGCTTCATTTCGAGAGCCTCTTCATCATGAAGTACACAAGAGGAAGCACGAGCGGCATCGCGACCACGATCGACGCCATCGACAGATCGACCTGGTCGAGGCGCAGGTAGCGAATGCCGAGCGTGGCAAGAACGTGTGTGAGATCCGCAGGCCCACCACCCGTCAGCAGATAGACGCTGTTGAAATCACCGAGCGTCCAGATCATCGACAGGATCAGCGACGTGACATAGAGCGTGCGCAACGCCGGCCAGCTGATGAACTTGAACTTCTGCCACGAGCTCGCGCCGTCTACCGACGCAGCCTCGTACTGCTCCGTCGGGATGGAAAGCCGGCCCGCCACCAGGATCAGCGTCCAGAACGGCAGCGACTTCCAGATGTGCATCAGCATCGCAAGGCTGAGCGCCAGCGTCGGGTCGTTGAGCCAGTTCGGTCCGTCGAGACCCGTCAGGCGAAAGATGGTGGTGTTGATCACGCCCCACTCCGGGTTGAGCATGAACCGCACCGAAAGAATGGTCGGGATCGACGGCACGGCCCACGGCAGGATGAAGATCCCCGAAAGGATCTTGATCCACCAGCGCGACTGCACGAAGAAGCCCGAGAGCACCAGGGCGACCACCATCTTCAGATTGATGGCGACGACCAGGAAGACGATGGTGTTGATGACCGATCGGAAGAAGATCGGGTCCGCCACCAGGTGCTCGTAGCTCTGCGGATGGCGTGCCAGCCAGAGGCCGTAGCACACCGGGTAGAGAACGAAGATCACGAACACCAGCAGATAGGGAACGACCATCAGGCGCCCCCAGAACTGCCAGCGTCCGGTCTTCGAGACAGGCGTTGCGGCGGCGCCAGCAGCAGTAGTCGCGATGCTTGTTGCAGTGGAACTCATGGCAACCGCCGATCAGGTTTGACTTAACGCGCGACCGTCTTGATGCGCTCGATCATCTCGTCGACCGCCTTGTCCACCGGCACCTTGTCGCTCACGACGCGGTTCATCGCCTTGGCCCACACGTTCTCGTTGTTGAGGATGGTGAACTTGTAGTTCTTCGTGAATTCGAAGGTCACCGTGCCGGCCGCGTACTGGTTGTACACGGACTTGCGATGCGAATCGGCCTGCCAGAACGGACTGGCCTGACCCGCCTTGGTCACGGGGAACCAGCGGCCGAGCGAGCCTTCGACATACGGCGTGAGGTTTTCTTCCTGCAGCAGGAAGGTCACGAACTCCTTGGCGCGCTGCTTGTTCTTGCCGTCCTTGAACACCACGCCCGTCTTCACCGCCGTGCGATAGACCATCTTGCTGCCGTCAGGCTTGTTGGGGAAGCCCGCCGTGCGGATGCGTTCGAAGTAGTTCTTCTTGGCTTCCTCGCGCTGCTCCGGCGTGAGCGACGCGTTGTTCGAATCGTCGAGCCACTTGGCGGGCAGCGAGATCGTCGCGTTGTGCGTCATGACCGTGGTCTTGTTGTGGAAGGCGACGTTGTTGTCCGGGTCCTTCCAGCTCGTGGACGACGGCGGCGTGCAGCCCTTCTGATAGGGCGCCACATAGTCGGTCAACGCGTTGATCAGGCCCGTACGCACGGCCGGATCGTCAACCAGCAGCTTGCCGCTGTCGTTGACCATCTTCACGTTGTAGGCGTCCGCGAAGGTCAGGAACGAGTAGAAAGAATCGCTCGAATCCACGCCCATCGGCATGCCGATGCCGAAGGTGCGCTTGCCGGTCTTCTGCCGGCTGGCGGGCTGGACCTTCTCGCACCAGAACGACCAGTAGTCCTTCCAGTTGGTCGGGATGTCCGACTCCTTGAAGCCCGCCTCGGCCAGCATGTCGATCCAGTAGTTGATGTGCATCGTCTGCTGCTTGATCGGGAAGGCGTAGTAGGCCTTGGACTTCGTCTGGTCGTTGTAGAGGAACGTCGTCTCGACCGTGTTGGGCGCGAAGCGGCTCACCATCGGCGAGATCACGCTGCTGATGTCTTCCAGCTTGCCGTCGAAGGCCCACTTGCCCGTGACCTGGAAGTCGTAGACGTCGGCATAGGCCACGTCCGGGGGGCTTCCCGAATCGAGCGCCGAGACGGTCTTCGGAATCATGTCCTGCACCGGGTATTGAGACAGCTCGACCTTGACGCCCTTGTGCTTCTCTTCGAACTTCTTGATGGCGGCGAAGAGCGCGTCGTCTTCCGCCTTGTAGAAGCCCTTGACCCACCAGACGGTGAGCTTCTCCTGCGCCGCCGCCTGGCCGGCGACCGTGAGGCCCATCGCCATCAGCGCGGGGATCATCAATGCCTTCAATTTCATGCTGCTGTCTCCTTCTTTTTGAACGGGATTGCTCGGTGCTCGAGCGAGGGTTGGGAAACGGAAAACGGAAAACGGAAAAACGGAGCGTGCGCCTCAGGCGGTGGCCTTGAGTCGCGGGGGCGGTCGGCCGAGACGAGGCAGGCGCCGTCGCGAGCGAAGCACTTCCTCGATGTCGTCGCGCGCGCCGTCGATCAGCTTGGTGATGGCCCTTTCGGCACGAGCGGGGTTGTGGGCGATCACGGCGTCGAGCACGGCACGGTGCATCGGCAACGACATCGCCGGCCCATCCTTCTTGATCGTCGATATCTCGAAACTGGTGCGCAGCAGCGCATGCAGCGCCTTGCTCATCTGCGCGAGCATGCGATTGCGCGCGGCGCGCAGCAGGCCGTGATGAAAGCGCAGGTCGAAGGTGACATAGTCGCCGCCATACTCGACGGCGTGCTTCATGCCCGCGTAGGCGATCTCGATTTCCTCGATGTCTTCCGGCGTCGCGCGCTCGGCCGCGAGACGCACCGCGGCGGGTTCGACGACGCGGCGCAGATCCTGAAGATCGCGCAGGAATTCGGGAGTGAGGCCCGCGCGGGCTTGCCAGGTGATGACGTCGGGGTCGAACCAGTTCCATTCGTCGTCGGGCAGCACGCGCGTGCCGACCTTGGGACCGGTCACGATCAGTCCCTTGGCCACCAGCGATTTCACGGCCTCGCGCACGACGGTGCGACTGACGCCGAACTCTTCGCAAAGCAGCGGCTCAGAAGGCATGGGTGCTCCGATCGCATATCGGCGGGAGACGATCGCCTCACCCAGCAAGTCCAATGTACGGCCGTGGGTGTTCTTGGTCATGCAGTGCCTTCAGGCGTCCACGGGTGTCAGCAGCGGCGCGCCGGCGAAGTGCGCGTGCAGGTTGTCGAAGGTGAGCTTGCCCATGGCTTCGCGCGTCTGTTTCGTTCCGCTGCCGATGTGCGGTGTGAGCACCACGTTGGGCATGTTGCGCAAGGCTTCGGGCACGTTGGGTTCGTTCGCGAACACGTCGAGCCCCGCTCCCGCGATGACACCGCTGCGCAGTGCCTCGATCAGCGCGGGCTCGTCGACCACGCTGCCGCGCGCCACATTGACCAGGTAGCCCTCGGGCCCCAATGCAGCAAGGACGCGCGCGTCGATCATGCCTCGCGTCCCTGCGCCGCCCGGCGTGATCACGACCAGAAAATCAACTGCCGCGGCCAGCGAGACAGCGTCGGGATAGTAGGTGTAGTTGACGTTCGCGCGCGGCGAGCGCGCGGTGTAGGCGATGCTCATCTTGAACGCGCTGGCGCGATGCGCGATCGCCTGCCCGATGCGACCCATGCCCACCACGCCGAGACGACCGCCCGTGACCTTGCGACTCAGGGAAATGGGTCCGGCAGGCCATTCATTCGCACGCACGAAGCGATCGGCCTGCGGAATGCGGCGCGCGACCGCGATCAGCAGCCCGATGGCGAGATCCGCCACGTCGTCGTTGAGGACCTCGGGCGTGTTGGTCACCGGCACGCCGCGCTCGTGGGCCGCGGCCACATCCACGCCGTCATAGCCGACACCGAAAACCGAGATGACTTCGAGCGCCGGCAGTTGCGCGATCAGTTCACGCGGCACCTTGGCTTCGCCGTTGGCGACCACACCGCGTATACGCGGCGCGACGACGGCGAAGGCTGCAGGGTCGCTGACGTGAATCCGGTCATGCACCGTGTAGTCACGCCGCAGGGCCTCCATGAGGAACGGCATCAAGGGCGCGACAACCAGCAACTCCGGGCGAGTAGTCTCGTTGGCGGCATTGGTCGCTGTCATGCGTTCGTCCCTCCAGCCTCTCGGCGTTGTCGATTCTTATCATATGATGATTGAAATCGACGCTCGGCAGGACAAACCCTGATGGGCGAAGTCAGGAAACGGGGTCAGTTGGCGTCTGAGGGTGCCTTCGCGCGCACCACGAAGCGGCCGGCACGCGCACCGGTCGCGCGGCCCTCTGCCGTGTAGCTCAACACGCCGTTGACCCACACGCGTTCGATGCCTTCGCTGAACAGGCGCGGCTGCTCGAAGGTCGCACCATCCTTGACACGTAGCGGGTCGAACACCACCACATCCGCCATGTAGCCGGCCTTCAGCAGGCCACGTTCGCCGATGCGAAAGCGCGCTGCGGACATGCCGGTCATCTTGTGGATCGCCTGCTCAAGCCGCAGCAGTCCCTTCTCGCGCCAATAGCTCGCCAGTACACGGGGGAATGCGCCCCACAGGCGAGGATGCGGCCGCTCGTCGTGCGGCAGGCCGTCGGACCCGATCATCGAGAGCGGGTGCGTGATCACGCGCTGCACGTCGTCCTCGCGCATCTGGAAGTAACAAGCATTGCCGGGCTTGAGCCGCACCGCCGCTTCTTGCTGAGAAATGTCCCACTGCGCGGCAATGTCTGCGAGATAGCGTCCGCCCATCTCGGGATGCGACTGGCTGCCGGTGATCAGCACGTCAATGATGCCGTCGACCAGGTCCTCGCGCAGCACCGTGGAGCCGGCGGTGTAGGG
Source organism: Variovorax sp. 05L425 (assembly GCF_056397705.1). Classification (NCBI taxonomy): domain Bacteria; kingdom Pseudomonadati; phylum Pseudomonadota; class Betaproteobacteria; order Burkholderiales; family Comamonadaceae; genus Variovorax; species Variovorax sp. 05L425. Next base: position 303,899 of record NZ_JBFTNY010000002.1, read on the forward strand.
ATACACGTCCATGCCGATCTCCTGGTTGCGGGCGAGTTGCTCGATGAGTGGCAGCGTCTCGCGCGTGCGTCCCCAGTTGTCCGGCCCCGCGCACTTGTGATGCGAGATGACGAGTGGCAAGCCGGACTGGCGTGCCGTCAGCGCAGCCTCCTGCAGTGCCGGAAGGATTCCGGCCAATTCATCGCGGATGTGCGTCGCGTACACGCCACCGTTGCGCGCCGCCACGCTGGCAACCGCCACCAGTTCATCGAGATCGGCCGCGTAGGCTTCTTCATAGAACACGCCCGACGAAAGCCCCAAGGCGCCCGCGTCCATCGCCTCCTGCATGCTCGCCGCCATCGCGGCCCGCTCCGACTCGTTGGCCGCGCGATCCAGCGACGCCATATGACGCATGCGCAGCGCGGTATGCCCCAGGAGTGCGGCAACATTGACGCCGGGGCGCGCGGCATTCACCGCATCGGCGTATGCATGCATCGTGCCGTGGCGGAACTGCTCGCGCCCCAGCAGCGACAGCGGCGCCAGCGGTTCGCCTGTGACCACCGGGGCGAGCGAAATTCCGCAGTTGCCGACGATCACGGTCGTCACGCCCTGCGACAGCTTGGGCAGCATGTCGGCCTTCTCGATGGCCGCGGCGTCGTCGTGCGTATGCACATCGATGAATCCCGGCGCGATGACCATGTTGCTGCAATCGATCTCTTCGACGACGACGCCCTGCGCGTGCAAGGCCGCGAGCAATTCGGGCGAGGTTTCTCCGGGGGGTGCAACCGACACGATGCGCTCGCCCGCCAGCAGCACATCGCCGAGCCACCCCGGGCCATCGCTGCCGTCGACGATCTTGCCGCCTTTGAGAAGCGTCGAATGGCCAATGTCTTGCGTCATCATTTCTCGTCGTTCAAGGTCTCGGTAGCGCCTGAATACTCGGCACTGTCGAAGCCGTGCTTGTGAAGAAGCTGCTTGAATTGCTGCAGACCATGCGTCGCGACCGGGCCGAGCTTCTGAGCGAGTCGCACCATCAGGATCTCGATCACCACGAGATGCGCAAGGTACGCCTCGGTGCCGACGCGCATCACCGCATCCTGCGGCACCGACACGGCGAGCACGAGATCGGCGATCTCGGCCAGTTGCGTATCGGGCTGCGTCAGCGCCACCACCGTTGCGCCCTGCGAGCGCGCGAAGCGCGCGGCCTCCAGCGTGTAGGGCATGCGCCCCACGTGCGAGATGACGAACGCCACCCCGTCAGGGCCCAAGGTGCTGGCAGAAACGAGTTGCTGGTGCGCGTCGAAGATCGCGTTGGAGGTGCACCCCAGGCGAAAGAGCCGGCTCTGCAGTTCGCTCGCCATGAAGGTGGACGCCGCGCCCACCGAATAACAGTCGATGCGCCGCGCGGCAGCCAGTCGTGTCGCGACCTGATCGAGCACCTCGACGTCGATGCGACGGCCGAGTTCGGTCAGCGAAGACACGGCCGCATGGATGATCTTGCTCGCGACATCGCTCGCGCTGTCTTCCGCCAGCACGCTGCGGTGCAGGTAAGAGCCGGTGACCGCAAGATCCTGTGCAAGCGCGAGCATGAACTCGCGCACCGACTCGAAGCCGAAGCTGCGGCAGGTTCGCACGATGGTCGGCATCGAGACACCGGCCTGCTGCGCGAGTTGCTCCACCGTTGCCGCCACCGCTGCGCGCGGATCTTCCAGCACGCACTGGACCACGCTGCGCTGTGCTGCGGGCAACTCGGCCATGCGTTCGCGCAGGCGCTGCAACAGATGGGCGGAAGGATTGTTCATTGCCACGCAGTCCTCAAAAGCGAGTGCTGATGGCACCTGTGATCGCCATGTCGTCCTCGACCAACGCCATCCAGCGCCATTTGTCGAAGGTCGTGCAAGGGTGCGAGATGCCGAGCGCCACGCGATCGCCGACCTTCGGCGCGGTGCCGGCGGGATCGAAGCGCAGATAGGCATGTTGGTCGTTGAGGGCGTTGATCGTCCAACCGGTGGGCGCTTCGGCCGCCACGCGTGCGCCACGCGGCGCATGGCGGACCGGGATCGGCATTTCGAGGTCGTACGAGATGTCGCGCCGGCCGCAAGTCAGCAGCGCCAGGCCAGGCTCGGGCACCGATTGCACGATGGCCCAGACTTCGAGCGCGGCGCGCAGCGATGCGTCGAGGCCTTCGCGCTTCTCCACCTGCTTGAGGAAGCGGGCGTAGTTTCCGTTGTCGTGCGTGACGTAGCAGCCGGAGCGCAACACGCCCTGCACCGGCCGCGACAAGCCTTGCGCACGAAGCAGCGGCACCACGAGGTCGAACACCGCCGAGCCGCCGGCCGTGAGCATGATGGTGTCTTCATGGAACAGGTTCTGCGCGTCGCAGCGGCGCGCCACTTCGAGCACGCGCTCGACCAGCGCCGTGACTTCGCGCGCATCGTGTTCGCTGTCGCAGCGGGCCAGGCCGCCTTCGTAGCACTCGATGCCACCCAACTGCGCGACGGGCGAGCGCGATATCGCCTCGGCGAGCGCAAGCGCTTCTTCCAGCGTCCGGCAACCGGTGCGCTGGCCAGGGATGCCGATCTCGACGAGCACGTCGAAGCAACGCTTGCACTGCCCGCGCTTCGCCCAGTCTTCGATCAGCGCCAACTGCGCGAGCGAATCAACCAGGAACCACACCCGCAGGTCGTTGTGCCCGGCAAGCAGCATGTCGAGCCCATCGAGGTCGGCATCGCACACGACCTGGTTGGCGATGATGGCGCGCCGTGCGCCCGCCTCCACACCCACCGCAAGCTGGAAGATGGTGGCGAAAGTCAGTCCCCATGCGCCGCCGGCAAGCTGTTGCGCGAACAGCTCGGGCGACATGGTCGTCTTGCCGTGCGGCGCCAGCGTCACGCCCTTGCGCTGCGCATAGTCCTGCATCCAGGCGATGTTGTGCGCGAGCGCCGAGCGGCGGATGACAGCCAGCGGATAGGCCAGGTCGTCGGCCAGCACGTTCCATCCCTTTTGCCCGATGTCCGCGGCGCGGCACGGCGCGGCGTCCAGCGGATAGCTCTTGCTCCGGTGATCGAGGATCAGCTCTTCAGTCATGTTCATTCCTTTTCTGTTGCTCGCCCCCAGGCTTGCTCACTTCGTGTAGCCGCCCACCCCCTACCGGGGGCGCTGCCCGTGGCCCGGCAAAGCCGGTTCCACGGCAGCCCACGAACGAGCGCGCCGCGCGCGGCCGGCGAAGCCAGGCCCATTGGTGAAACACCGCGGAACCGGCTTTGCCGGGCCGCTGGTGTTGCCCCCTGCAAGGGGGTGCAGAGCCACACGAAGTGGGCGAGGCTGGGGGTGAGCTTCATTTCCAGCACGCGTGCCAGTGTCCGGGCCGCACTTCGCGCAGCTGCATGTCGGCGCTGGCGCAGCGCTCTTCCGCCAGCGGGCATCGAGTGCGAAACACGCAGCCCGAAGGCGGATTCGCGGGGCTCGGCAGATCGCCCTGCAGCAATGGCACCACGCGCCGCTGCGCCGGATCGGGAATCGGCGCCGCCGCAAGCAGCGCACGCGTGTAGGGATGCTGCGGGCTCGCATAGAGCGCCTCCGTCGGCGCAATCTCCATCACCCGGCCGAGGTACAGCACGACGACGCGGTCGCACAGGTACTCCACCACGTCCAGGTCGTGTGAAATGAAAAGCAGCGTGAGGCCGAGTTGCTCTTTCAGCTCGCCCAGCAGATTGACTACCTGCGCCTGGATCGACACGTCGAGCGCCGACAACGGCTCGTCCGCGACGATGAACTGCGGTTCCACCGCCAGTGCGCGTGCGATGCCGATGCGCTGGCGCTGGCCGCCCGAGAACTCGTGCGGAAAGCGATCGGCATGCTCGGGGCGCAAACCCACTTGCTGCAGCAGTTGCTCGATGCGCGGCTTGCGCGCACTGCCTTTCGCCAGTCCGTGCGTGTCGAGCGCTTCGGCCAATACATCGCGAATCCGCATGCGCGGGTTGAGGCTGGCATACGGGTCCTGGAAGATGATCTGCACCTTCGAGCGCAACGGCCTGAACTGCGATTGCGACATCCCCGCGAGATCCTGCGGCGTCGCATCCGACCCACTGGCCTGGTAGAGCATCTGCCCGCCGGTCGGGTCGACCAGCCGCGTGAGCAGGCGGCCGATGGTGCTCTTGCCCGAGCCCGATTCGCCGACCAGTCCCAGCGTCTCGCCCTTGCGAATGCTGAAGCTCACATCGTCGACCGCGCGCACGGGATGGCTGCCCTTGCCGAAGTACTTGCGCAGGTTGCGGATCTCGAGCAGGTTGTCGCCCGCCGCCGCTGCTGTGGTTGGCGCTGTTGCCATGGCTGTCGCGGTCGTCATGCGGCCTTCTCCTCGATGAATCCGATGCAGCGCACCATGCGCCGGCCGCCCGCCGATTCGAGCAGGGGCATGCGCGCGTCGCACGCCTCTTGCCGGAACGCGCAGCGCGGCGCGAAGGCACAACCGGGCGGCGGCGCGAACGGGCTGGAGACCTGACCCGGGATGGCCACCAATTGCGGACGGCGCCCGGCAGAAGCAGCATGCGCACCGCGCCGACGCGCCACGCCCGGCAGGCAGGCAAGAAGCCCGCGCGTGTAGGGATGGTCCGGCCGCGCGAAGAGATCGTGCACCGGCGCGGATTCGACGATCCGCCCGGCATACATCACAGCCACCGCATCCGCGTACTGCGCAACGACGCCGAGGTTGTGCGTGACGAAGAGCATGCTCATGCCCGTCTCTTTCTGCAACCGCCCCATCAGCGCGAGGATCTGCGCCTGGATGGTCACATCGAGCGCGGTGGTCGGCTCGTCGGCAATCAGCAAGGTCGGGTTGCAGGCCATCGCCAGCGCAATCATCACGCGCTGGCGCATGCCGCCGGAGAGCTGGTGCGGATACTCGTTGACGCGCTGACCGGCGGCGGGGATCTCCACCAGTTCGAGCATGCGCCGCGCGTGCGCAAAGGCCGCGCCGCGATCCAGCTTGAGATGCAGACGCACCGACTCGGCGATCTGCTCGCCGATGGTGAGCACCGGATTGAGGCTGGTCATCGGCTCCTGGAAGATCATGCCCAGCTCGTTGCCGCGCAGGGCCCGCTTGTCGGCCTCGGGCATGGCGAGCAGGTCGACCCGCCGGCCGTCGCGCCGCACAAACCAGGCCTCGCCCTGCACCTGCGCGTGCGAGGTCTTGGCATGCAGGCCCATCAGCGTGAGGCTGGTGACTGATTTGCCGGAGCCCGATTCACCCACGAGCGCGAGCGTTTCACCGGGACGGATGGAGAAGCTCACGTCGGCCACGCTCTGGATGCGGCCCGCTTCCGTGGCGAAGGAGGTGGAAAGCCCGTGCACTTCGAGCCGCGGCGACTCTGTCGACATAGCAGCGCTCGTGTTCATGTCGCCTTCCTCAGCTTGGGGTCGAGCAGATCGCGCACGCCGTCGCCCAGCATCTGCAGCGACAGGGCGGTCAGCACGATCGCGAGGCCGGGGCAGAAGATGGTCCAGAAAGCCTTGTCGGCGTATTCGAGACTGCCGGCGATCATGGTGCCCCAGGTCGGAATATCGGGCGGCACGCCGACGCCGAGAAACGAAAGCCCAGCTTCGGCCAGGATGGCGTAGGCGAAGATGAATGTCACCTGTACCAGGATCGGCGACATCAGGTTGGGCAGGATGTGCTTGCGCAGGATGCGCGGCGTGCGTACGCCGAGCGCGCGCGCCGCATCGACAAAGAGCAGTTCGCGCAGCACGAGCGTGGTGGCGCGCACGACGCGCGCCACGCGCGGCGTGTAGACGATCACCAGCGCCAGCATCACGTTCCACAGCGACACGCCGAGGATCGACACCAGCGCGATGCCCAGCAGGATGTCGGGGAAGGACATCATGGCGTCGACCACACGCATCAGCGGCGCGTCGAGACGGGGGAAGAAGCCGGCGAGCATGCCCATCAGCGTGCCGAACAGCACCGCGCCAGCCGCAGTGACGAAGCCGATCAGCAGCGAGTAGCGTGCACCGTGAACGATGCGCAGCATGACGTCGCGACCGAGTTCGTCGGTGCCGGCCCAGTGCGTCCACGAGGGCGCATGCAGGCGCTCGCTGATCTCGATGGCGCTCGGGTCGGCATCCGAGAGCCACGGATAAATCACCGCGACACCCACCACCAGCAGCAGCACGATCGCGGCAGCCAGCACCACCTTGCGCGAAAACAGCCGCCGCGCGAGGGGAAGCACACCGCCAAGGAATGAGGAGACGGCGGCTTTCATTTGGATTCCAACCGAATGCGCGGATCGACCAGCGTGTACACGAAGTCGACACCAAGATTGATGAACACGTAGATGGCGGCGATCACGAGCAGCGTGCCCTGGATCACCGGATAGTCGCGCCGAAGCACCGCGCGCACCACGAGGTTGCCGACGCCGGGCAGGTTGAACACCGTCTCCGTCACTACCGTGCCGCCGATCATCAGCGCGAGCGTGAGGCCGAGCACCGTGATGATCGGCACCAGCGCGTTGCGCAGCACGTGCTTGACCATGATCACGTGCTCCGGCAGGCCCTTGGCGCGGGCTGTTCGCACATAGTCCTCGCCGAGGATGTCGAGCATCGACGCGCGGGTGAAGCGGATGATCAGCGCCGAATTGAGCAGGCCAAGCACCAGCGCGGGCAGCAGGAGGTGATGCAGCCGCTCTCCCAGCGATGCGCTCGGATCGCCGTAGCCCGATGCAGGAAACCAGCCGAGCTTGACCGCGAAGAACTGGATCAGGATCAGCCCCAGCCAGAAACTCGGCACGCTCGCACCCAGCATCGCGACGCCGCTCACGGCCTGGTCGGCTGAACTGCCGCGCCAGATGGCAGCGGCCATGCCGGCCGGGATGCCGATGAGTGCAGCGATGCTCACCGCGAAAAGCGCAAGGAACAGGGTCGGTTCGGCACGCTCCATCAGCGCCTGCGCCACCGGCCGCTGCAGGAACAGCGACTGCCCCAGGTTGCCTTGCAGCAGTTCTCCCACCCACAGCACGAACTGCGTCGGCAAGGGCTTGTCAAGGCCGTACTGGGTGCGGGCATGGGCGATGTCCTCGGCAGTGGCCTGGTCGCCGAGCAGCAGCGCGACAGGGTCTCCTGAGGCAAGGCGTGTCAGGGCGAAGACCAGCACGGCCACGATGGCGAGTACCACCAGGGCGCCGGCCAGGCGAGTGAGCAGGAAGCGCAACATGGGAAAGTCTCGCGGCGCTTACTTGGCGAGTCCGGTGTTCCAGAAGAACGGCCAGATCGCGGGCGTGTAGCCCTCCAGCTTCGCCGAGCGCGCCGACAGGCTGTTGAACTTGCCGACCTCGATGAACGGGACTTCGTCATAGACGGTCTGCTGGACCTGGCCCCACAGTGCACCGCGCTTGGCCGCATCGCTCTCCTGGTTGAAGGCGCTGAGCGTGGACTTCTTGGCCGGCGTTTCCCACCAGCCCGGCGCCCCGTCGCCCAGTTGCGGCGGCGAAAGCATCGGCTCGGGGAACAGGCCCGAATGCGTGAAATAGACGTCCCACAGCTTGGCGTCGTTGCGGCGCTGCACGAGCGTGGCCCAGTCCACCACCTGCAGGTCGGTCTTGAAGCCTGCCTTCTTGAGTTGCTCGGACATGACGAGCGCCATGTTGTAGTGGAACTCGTACTGGCGGCTGGCCATGATGCGGATCGGCTGGCCGTTGTAGCCCGCCTTGGCTGCGAGATCCTTCGCCGCTTGCGGATTGCGCGTGTTGTAGGCGTTGGCGCCGGCGGCCGAGTAATAGGGCGTGCCCTTCGGGAAGAAATTGGGCTCGACGACGAAGAAGCGGTTGTCGCCGAAACCAGCGGCCATCAGTTCGCCCTGCCCCACCGCCGCTTGCACCGCACGGCGCAGCGGCTGCGAGGCCAGCACGCCTTCCTTCGTGTTGAACACGATGTAAGGGAAGCCGAAGTTCTTGGTCACGATCGGCACCACGGTCGGCGCACCCTTCTCGATGCGGCCAATGGCCTCCACGGGCAGCAGGTCGGCGTACTGGAATTGCCCCGACAGGGAGCCTTCGACACGCGTGTTCGCGTTGGGCACCGGCACGAAGCGCAGTTCGTCGAGCAAGGCCTCGCGCCGGCCCGCGTAGCCACTCGGCGCTTCCTTGCGCGCGGTGTAGCCGTCAAAGCGCGTGAGCACGGTGAATTGGTCCGGCCGGCGCTCCTTGAACTTGTAGGGGCCCGTGCCGATGAATTCCTTGAGCTGCGGCGCGATGCTTTCCTTGGCCATGATGGCGGCCATGCCGCTGGGCAGCGCCAGTTGGGCCAGCAGCGGCGCATAGGGGTTCTTGAGCTTCAACTCGACGGAGAGCGGGCCCTTGGCCGTGAGCGAAGCCACTTCCTTGCCCACTGCCTTGCCGCGCGGCGAAAGGTCCATCCAGCGCTGCAGCGAGGCCACCACGTCATCGGCATTCAGGTCACGTCCGTTGTGGAGCTTGACGCCCTTGCGAATCGCGATGGTGTAGGTCAGGCCGTCCTTGGAGACAACCGGCATGCCCTCGGCCAGCATCGGAGCGATGTTCCAGTTCGCATCGAAGGTATAGAGCGGCTCGTAGACGTGCTGCATGATGGTGCCGACGAGATCGGCCGTGCTGATCATCGGGTCGAGGCCCTGCGGTTCGCCGACCATCGCCAGGTTGGCGGCGCCTCCCTTGGCAGGTTCGGCGAATGCGGCGCCGGGCAGAAGGCCCACCGCGAAGGCAGCGAAGAGCGTGCCTGCGACAGCCCGCCAACGCGGCGCACGCACCGGGTTCAGTGGAGAAAAACCAGATATCGGTACAGTGATGGCGGACGTTTGCATCGCGGCTCCATGAGTAATAACATTACATCGGCGATCGTATTTACAGTCGTTTGCCACGTCAAACGGGGGTTTACCCTCGCATTTTCTGTAATTTCATTACATATTCATCACCATGTCCCACGTTGAAATGCTCGGTCAGTCGCCCATCGCCTCGGACCGCCAGGCTCGCCCCCTCTCGCCCGCCACCCGCGCGGGCGATTTCGTTTTCGTCTCCGGCCAGGTCCCGACCGATGACCAGGGCCAGGTGATCGTCGGCGGCATCGAAGCGCAGACGCGCCAGGTCTTCAAGCGCATCGAACAGGCGCTCGCCCTGGCCGACTGCACTTTGGCCGACATCGCCAAGGTCAGCGTGTGGTTGAATGACGCGCGTGACTTCGGCAGCTTCAATCGCGTGTACATGGAATGCCTCGGCGACCATCGGCCCGCACGCTCGACCGTCGAGTCGCGCCTCATGATCGACGCCAAGGTCGAGATCGACGTGACCGCCTACAAGCCGCGCGGCTGATTCGACCGAAAGACACGAGAGATGCGAGAGACACGCCCATGAGCCACGCCCGCCTTGTTGCCGTCGATTGGGGAACGAGTTCGCTGCGCGGTGCGCTGCTCGACCCCGATGGGCAAGTGCTGGAAGAGCAGAGCCACCCGCGCGGCATCCTCACCATCAAGAACGGCGGCTTCACCGAAGTGTTCGAAACGCTCTTTGCCGAGTGGATGCGTCCGCTCGGCACGCGCTGCCTGATTTCGGGCATGGCCGGAAGCAAGCAGGGATGGGTCGAGGCGCCCTACTGCCCCTGCCCCGCGGGTCTCACCGAAGTTCGCAACAAGATCATGGAAATCGAGCCGGGACGCATCTCCATCGTGCCGGGCCTCAGCGACACGCACGACGGCGTGCCCGACGTGATGCGCGGGGAAGAAGTGCAGATCCTCGGCGCGATGGTCCTCACCGAGCTGCGCGACGGTCTGTTCGTGCTGCCCGGCACGCACAACAAATGGGCCCGCGTGAAGAACGGCATGGTGACCGGCTTTCGGACCTTCATGACCGGCGAGTTCTATGCCGTACTGAGCCAGCATTCGATCCTCGCGCGCACGCTCGATACGTCGGCACCGCTCGACGAGGCGGCCTTCCTGCAGGGCGTCACGCAGTCCGACAACGGCCAGGGCCTGCTGCACAACGCATTCGGCGCACGCACCCTGTCGCTCTTCGATCGCATGCCGGCACGGGAACTCTCGAGCTATCTCTCCGGCATCCTCATTGGAGAAGAACTGCGCACGCAATCCCTCCACGCGGCCGGCGAGGTGGTGTTGATCGGCACTCCCGCGCTCACGCAGCGCTACCTGCTGGCACTGCAGGCCTCCGGCACCAAGGCCAGGACGCTCGGCGCCGAGGCGACGTGGGCTGGCCTGCACGCGCTCCACACACACAGCCATCGAAAGCAATGACCACTGCCTCAGACAAGTTCGCCGCTGCCTTGCAGCACCTGCCGCTCGTGGCGATCCTGCGCGGCCTGACGCCGGAGGAAGCGCCCGAAGTGGGCGACGCCATCGTCGAATCCGGCTTTCGCCTGCTTGAAGTGCCGCTCAATTCGCCAAGGCCGCTCGACAGCATCGCGCTCTTGCGCCAACGCTTTCCGGATGCGCTGGTCGGTGCCGGCACGGTGCTCGATGCACAGCAGGTGCGCGACGTGCACGCTGCCGGCGGCGAGTTGATCGTGGCGCCGAACTTCAATGCCGAAGTCATCGCCGAAGCCAGGCGGCTCGGCCTCGTGAGCCTCCCCGGCGTGATGACGCCGACCGAGGCCTTCGGTGCGCTGGCGGCGGGTGCGACCGGCCTCAAGCTGTTTCCGGCGGAACTGGCTTCGCCCGCGGTGGTGAAGGCGCTGCTCGCGGTGCTGCCCAAGGGAACATCGTTGATGCCTGTCGGCGGCATCTCGCCCGACAACATGGATGCATGGCGCGCCGCCGGCGCGGCCGGCTTCGGCATCGGCTCGGCGCTGTACAAGCCGGGCAAGAGTGCGGCGGCGGTGCGCGAAGATGCGCGGCGTTTCGTCGCGGGCTTCGGCGGCACGCTGCGCGCGTGACGACACCCCCGTCAACCTGATCACGACCTCATGAACGCAGATTCCCAATACGCCAGCCCTGCCGTTCGCATCCTGCGCCAGGATCTCGCGCTTGCCCTGCGGGCCGCCGCGCATCACGGATTGTCCGAAGGCGTGTGCAACCATTTCAGCGTCGCGTTGCCGGGCGCGAAGGATCGCTATCTCATCAATCCGCGCGGCCTCCACTGGAGCGAGATCGGCCCCGACGACATCGTGCTCATCGATGTACATGGCGAAGCGCTGGCCGGCCGACACCGCGTCGAGCCCACCGCGCTCTTCATCCACGGCGCAGTGCATCGCATCACCGGCCATGCGGTGGTCCTGCATTGCCACATGCCTTACGCGACCGCGCTAACGCTCACCTCCGATCGCGCTCTGGACCCGACGCTGAGCCAGAACGCGATGCGTTTCATGGGCCGCATCGCCGTTGATGCCCGCTACAACGGCCTCGCGCTCGACGACACCGAAGGCGAGCGCATCGCCCACGCCATGGCGGGCAAGGACGTGGCGTTTCTTGCGAACCACGGCGTGATCGTGGCCGGTGCGAGCATTGCGCACGCCTACGACGATCTGTACTACCTCGAACGCGCCTGCCTGCACCAGGTGATCGCGCAATCGACCGGCCGGCCGCTCGTGCCGGTCGACGCGGCGCTTGCCGCCCATGTGGCTGCGCAGATTCAGGGGGAGAGGGAGCAGTCCGATCTATTCTTCGAGGCGCTGCATCGCCTGGTGCCTGTGCCGCGACCCCTTTGAAGGCCTGGTGGGTCCAACTTCAATTGAGCGGAAGATTCATCGGTCAACGAGCCGCCGCGTAGGGCGGCGCGTCGGTCGATAGCCCCTGCTTGACCTGCCGCGTCAACTCATCCGCCAGCACTTCGAACTTACCGGCTTCCAGTGCCGCAAGCGTCTGAGCGACCACGTCGTCCGGCAACGCCTTGGGCCCCGGCGCATTGCTCGCCATGTCGGTGTCCATGAACGCAACGTGCAAGCTCAGCACTTGCGTGCCCTGCTCGCGCAACGCGTCGCGCAGGCCATTGCTCAACGACCACGCGGCCGACTTCGACGCGCTGTAGGTCGCGGAACTCGGCAGGCTGAGCCAGCTCAGGATCGACAACACGTTCACGATCGCGCCGCCGCCGTTCGCTTTCAGCACGGGTGCGAAGGCCCGGCTCATGGCCCACGGTCCGAAGAAATTGGTTTCGAACTCGGCCCGCGCCGATTCGAAGACATCCGGCGCGCCGAGCAGATTCACCCCACGCGAGATGCCCGCGTTGTTGATCAGCAGCGTGACGTCGCCACATTCACGGGCGGCAGCTTCCGCCTGTTCGGGCCGCGTCACATCCAGCGCAATGGGATGCACCCCGGCCAGCGTGATGCTCTTCGGATCACGCGCTGCCGCGTAGACCTTCTTCGCGCCGCCCGCGACCGCGGCCTTCGCAAAGGCGAGCCCCAACCCGCGGTTGGCGCCGGTGATGAATACGACGGAGTCTTTGACTTTCATGGCGGTCTTTCGGAAGTTTCGAAAAGATTTCAGGAAGGCTGGATGCGGCGCAACAGCCCGGTCGTGGTCCGAGGCCAGCCGATGCGGCCGAACCAGGCGCCGCCGGCAATCGCCGATGCGTTGACAGCGCCATACACCATCAGCGCGATACCCTGGACGAGGAACACATGCACCAACGTGCCACCCCAACGCAAGGCCAGCCAGCCGCCGAGCCCCGCGACGATCAGGCGCGCGATGTTGCCGATCACAGGCCACAGCAAACGCCCTGCGCCCTGCGACGCGAAGTACAGCACCAGCCCGACGCCGAAGAAGCCATAGAACGGCCCGGCGGCACGCAGATATTCCGAACCCGTTTCGAGCATGGCGGGGTCGCTGCCGAACAGCATCAGCCACGGCCGCGGGAACAACGCCGCCGCGACGCCGATGGCACCGGTGAGCGCGAACGCGATGGCGGCACCGGCCCAGGTCGCGTGCAATGCCCGCTCGCGCTGGCCCGCGCCAATACAAGTGCCGACCATCGCGACCAACGGCGCGCCCAGACCGAAAACGAGCGGTACCAGCAGGTATTCGAGCCGCGCGGCCGTGCCGTAGCCGGCAATCGCACCGGGCCCGAAGTGACCGGACAGCGCAGTCGCGATGCCAATCGACAGATTGGTCGCCACAGTCGACACCGCACCCACGAGGCCGATGCGCAGGATGTCGCGGAACAGCGGCCAACGGAAGCGTACATTGGCCATCGACGGCTTCAGCAGGCTGTGCTTCGACCGAAGATAGATCCAGAGCGCGATCGATCCGCCGAGGTAATAGAGCAATAACGCGACCGCACCACCGGCAATGCCCAGGCCCGGAATCGGCCCCCAGCCGAAGATCAGCAGCGGCGACAGCGGAATGAGCACGACCACGCCAGCGACCGTCACATTCGCCGGTACCGCCATGTTGCCGGTGCCGCGAATCACAGCGGCCAGCGAGTTGAAGAGCCACACCAGCACGGCGCCCGCGAAGACGACGTTCGAATAGGCCATTGCCGCGTCCAGCGACGCGCCGGTCCCGCCCATGAGCGTGTACAGCCAGGGCCCGCCAAGCAGCAGCGCGAGCATGAAGAGCAGTCCGAAGCCGAAGGCGATCGCGATCGCATGCAGCACCAGCGAATCCGCATCATCGCGACGCCGCGCGCCGAGCGCGCGTGCGATGGACGAAGCAATGCCGCCGCCCATCGCGCCGGCCGACGTCATCTGCATCAGCATCACGATCGGGAACACCAGCGCCATGCCGGCGAGTGCATCGGTGCCGAGCTTGCCGACGAAGTAGGTTTCGATCAGGCCAACGGAGGCCTGCGCAATCATCACCAGCACGTTGGGCGCGGCAAGCCGCAGCAGCGTCGGGACGATCGGCGCTTCGAGCAGGCGCCGTGTGCGCGGATCGATGGTTGTCGATTCGCTCATGCTGCGGCCTTCGCCAGCATCGCGGGCCGCGATTCGCGGATCGGCAGGTTGATCAGCGCTGCACCGGCTGCCAGGGCGATGTCGATGTACCAGACGATGTCATAGCTGCCGGTGGCCTGGAACACGTAGCCGCCCAGGAAGGCACCGAGAAAGCCGCCGACCTGGTGCGCCAGCATCACGATGCCGAACAGCATTGCCATGTTGGCCGGGCCGAACATCTTGGCCACCAGCCCCGCCGTCGGCGGTACCGTCGACAGGAAGGTGATGCCCATCACTGCCGCGAAGATCAGCATCACCGCCGGCGTCTTGGGTGCCAGCAGGAAAACCAGCACCGCGATGCCGCGCGTCGCGTAAAGCAGCGCCAGCAGCGACTTCATGCGCCAGCGGCCGACTGCCCAGCCCATGGCCAGACTGCCCACGATGTTGAAGAGGCCGATCATCCCGAGCGCCCATCCGCCGATCTCGGGCGGAAGGCCGCAAGCCGCGACCACGCCCGGCAGGTGCGTCGCCAGGAACGCGACGTGGAAGCCGCAGACGAGAAAACCGAGGCTGAGGTAACGGTAGCTGGGCGTTCCGATCGCCTGGCTGATCGCCTGGCGCGCAGTGAGCGGCTTCACGCCGCTTACCGCCGCGGACTGTGCCGCAAGTTGATTCGAGTTGCCCTTGAGCACGAATATCGCGGGCAGCGCCAGCAGGATCAACACCGCCAGCCACTGCATGGCGCTCGCCCAGCCGACAGTGGCCATCAGCCCGATCGCGATCGGCGCCATGGCGAACTGGCCGAACGAGCCGCCCGCGTTCACCACACCCGTGGCAAGACCGCGCTTTTGCACGGGAACGAGGCGCGTCGTCGCGGCCATCAGGACCGAAGGCCCCGCCATGCCCGCGCCCCCCGCGGCCAGCACGCCGATGGCGAAGATCAGGCCGCCCGTCGTCGTCATCAACGGCGTGATGAAAGTGCCGAGCGCGACGAGCAACACGCCGATGAAGATCACGCGCCCGGTGCCGATGCGGTCGGCCACGGCACCCGCAAAAGGTTGCGTCAGGCCCCACCACAATTGCCCGAACGCGAACGCGAGGCTGATGCTGCCGATGCCGAGTCCGGTAGAGGTGTTCAGCGACGAGAGAAACAGGCCCATCGTCTGCCGCACGCCCATGGTCAGCGCGAAAGTGCCGGCTGCGGCGAGAAGCACCAGCCAGATGGCGTAGCGCGCGACGGGCGTCGTGCCGGCAACGGTTCGGTCACTCATCGATGTCTCCCTCGCACACTTCGTCGGCGGCCTGCAACAGCGCGATGCTCTCGTCGACCAGCGTGTGCAGCGCCATCACGCGCTCGACGCCGAGCAATTCATTGAGTTGCTCCTGGGCCGCGCGCCAGTGGCGCTGGGCTTCCGTGCGCTTCTTGCGGCCGTCGTCGGTGATCTCGATGAGTCGACTGCGCGCGTCAGGCCCCTCGCCCTGCAAGAGCCAGCCGGCGGCAATCATCGGCTTCAGGTTGCGCGACAGTGTCGAGGCCTCGATGCCCATCGCCTGCGCCAGATCCACCGGCCGCAGCGGGCCGAGGTGCAGCACATGCGACAGCAATGAGTACTGCGTTGTCTTGAGACCGCTCTTGGCGACCTCGGCGTCATAGTGCCGCGAGACCTGACGCATCAAGTGGCGCAACCTGAAGTTGGTGCAACCCTGGGGTTTTGCGATAGCGTTCATGCGGATGATTGTAGCTACAATCATTGCATATGCAACTTTCAAGGAAAATCGGATGACATCGACGGATCAACTGGCTGCCTGGATCGCCGAGGAAGACGCCATCAACGAGCGGCTCAATGCAGGCCCTGGCCCGGGTCTCGCGCGGCCGGACCAGATCGCCGGAAAGACCGGCCTGGAAATGATGCAAGCGATGCTTCGAGCCGAGCTCCCCTACGCCCACATCGCAAAGACGCTCAATTTCCAGTTGATCGAAGTCGGCCCGGGACGCGCCGTGTTCCAGGGGAAACCGCTGCCAGAGCACCTGAATCCGCTCGGCACCATTCACGGCGGCTGGTTTGCCACGCTGCTCGATTCGGCGCTCGGCTGTGCCGTGCACACCATGATGCCGGTCGGCCGCGCCTACACCACGGCGGAGCTCGGCGTGAACCTGGTCAAGGCGTTGACGCCCAAGGTCCAGCGCGTTCGGGCCGAAGGCAAGGTGATCCATTGCGGCCGCCAGCTTGCGACCGCCGAAGCCCGGCTCGTGGGCGCGGACGGCACCTTGTATGCACATGCAACGACGACGTGCCTGGTGTTCGAGATGCCGAATCGCTGACCGCGCCTCGAAGCGCGACAATCGCCGACCCACAATTTCAACGGCGATCCACGAGATGCGACTTCTTCACACCATGCTGCGCGTTGGCAATCTCCAGCGCTCGATCGATTTCTACACGAAGGTGCTCGGCATGCAAGTGCTGCGCACCTCCGAAAACCCCGAGTACAAGTACAGCCTTGCCTTCGTCGGCTACGAAGGCAATCCGGCCCAGGCCGAGATCGAGCTGACCTACAACTGGGGCACCGAAAGCTACGAGCTCGGCACCGCCTACGGCCACATCGCGCTGGGCGTTCCCGACGCGTACGCGGCCTGCGAAAAGATCAAGACGGCCGGTGGCAACGTCACGCGGGAGGCCGGTCCGGTCAAGGGCGGCACGACGGTGATCGCTTTCGTGACGGACCCCGACGGGTACAAGATCGAACTCATCCAGCGCGCGGAAGGCGCGACGGGCGGGGGACTGCGCTAACCCGCTTCGACGGCGTCCCCGATCCGGATGTGATCGGGCGCCAGTCCGCGCTGATGGCGGTCCGACATCGCCTCGTACGCCGCCTCGATACGCCGAGCAAATTGCGTCGAGTCGAACAGCGGCATGGTCTTGCGATTCGCCTGCAGGCGGCCACGCAGTTCGGCCAGGCGCTGCGGCGAGGTCGCCAACGTCGTCGCCAAGGCTTCGTATGCCTCGACACCGTGGGTCACGAGTTCGGGCAAGCCCACTGCCCCAAGCAGACTCGCGCAGACGCGTGACGCGAAGGTCGTGCCGGCCAGCGTCAGCACCGGCAGGCCGCTCCAGAGCGCATCGCCGCCGGTCGTGTGGGCGTTGTAGTGGAAGGTGTCCAGGAAAAGATCCGCGTGCGCGTGCCGCGCCAGATGCTCCGCCAGGGGCATCCGCTGGGCCCAGACGATCCGCTCGGGATCGATGCCCCGCTGGCGCGCCTCGGCCTCGATCGCGCGTTGCGCATCGGCGTTGCCCTGCAGCAGCCACAGCACGCTGCCGGGCACATTCCGGAGCAGCCGCATCCAGACGTCGAAGACGTCCGGCGTGATCTTGTAGTTGCTGTTGAAGCACGCGAAGACGAAGCCATCCGGCGGCAGGCCCATGTGCTCCCGCGTCGTCACGGCCTCGCTGATGCGCTTGGTGTTGTCGTTCGCCTGGTAGGAGCCCGGCAGCACGACGACTTTCTCCGAGTAACAGTCGTAGTCGCCGGGCGGAATGAGCGTCGCGTCGGCCACGATGTAGTCCATGTAGTCGCAGCCCATCGTGCCCGGATAGCCGAGGTAGTTGACCTGCACCGGCGCCGCGCGTCGCGCGAAGATGTCCGGCCTCGCGCCTTCGGTGAAGCCGTTGAGGTCCACCGCGATGTCGATGCCGGCATCGCGCGCCATGGCCGCAATGGCCGCATCGCTTCGATCCCCGACCTGGGAGAAATGATCGAACGCGGCTGCAATGCGCGTGCCCATCTCGTCGCGCGCGGGCGGTCCGAGGGCAAAGCCGAACCATTCGAATCGATCGCGATCGTGGCATTCCAGCACGCGCGCAATCAGTTGCGACACCGGATGTTCGCGGAAGTCGGTGGAGAAATAGCCGACACGCAGCTTTCGCGCCGGATCGCGCGCAGCGGCACTCCCAGCGGGTCCGCGCGATGGATGCTTGTCCAGCGCGAAGTTGCGCGCGCATTTGAGCAACGTCGCGGAACTCGCAGGGACTGCGGTCAGCGCAAAGGGCATCGCCGCCTTCTCGCCGGCCTCGACGCGCGCCACGATGTCGTCGACCTGCTGCGCCCAGCCGTCCCATCGGCAAACGAACATCGCCGCATGCAGCCGCTGGCTGCGGAGGTAGTCCGTGTCCGGCGCGAGGCGGGCGACCTCGTCGTAGCAGGCCAGCGCCTCGGCATGCCGTTTGAGCACCGTCAGCGTGGCGGCTCGGTTCATCCAGGTGGGCACGTCTTCGGGGGCCAGCGTCAGCGCGCGCTCGTAGCTCTCGAGCGCCTCGGGCCCGCGGCCCAGTTCGGTCAGCACGGTGCCACGGTTCGCCCAGGCCTGCACGAACTTCGGATCGAGCGTCAGCGCGCGGTCATAGTGCTGGAGCGCGGGGCCGAACTGCTGCAGCGCTGCCAGCGTGTCGGCAAGGTTGGACTGCAACTCGCGCGAGCGCGGATGGAGGCGCTCCGCGCGCCGGAAGGCCTGCAGCGCCGGTTCGTGCGCGCCAAGCGCGCTGTGCGCGACGCCCAGTTCATGCAGCCCCTCGAAGAATTCGCCAGCCAGCTTCATGGCGCGGCCAAAGGACTCCACGGCCTCGCGCGCGCGGCCGCGTTGCAGCTGCGCCCGCCCGAGATAGAACAGCGCTTCCGGGGAACACTGGGGCAAGGCCGCGGCCTTCTCCAGGAATTCCTCGCATGCCGCCAGATCCTGGCGATTGCCGCAGATGTACGCCAGAAGCTCGTAGGCCTTGGCAACCCTGGGATCCCGGGCGATGACCTTGCGCAACAGATCTTCGGCAAGAGCAGCTTGCCCGGCCCGGAAATGGCGCTCAGCCTGGGCCATCTGCTGGGGCGTGGATTGAATCATGGGCGTCTCTTACTCGTGCTGACGGATTGCATAACCATGGCGAGCCCGAATTCTGACCGATGACTTCGCCGCTGGCCGGCCGGCGCGGGCGGCCGCCCTCAGCAGCCCAGCAGATCCGCCAATTCGCCGATGTCGCGCGCGTGCAGCGTGTTGTCGGGCTGCGGCGAGACATCCTTCGGCCGCGAAGGCCCGAACTCCAGCGGCCGCTCGATGTAGCCCGTGCGAAGCCCGCACA
This sequence comes from Variovorax sp. 05L425, assembly GCF_056397705.1. Taxonomy (NCBI): domain Bacteria; kingdom Pseudomonadati; phylum Pseudomonadota; class Betaproteobacteria; order Burkholderiales; family Comamonadaceae; genus Variovorax; species Variovorax sp. 05L425. The sequence continues at coordinate 322,849 of NZ_JBFTNY010000002.1, forward strand.
TGCGCGCCGCGGCGAGATCATCGTGATGCGCCGCCGCCAGCATCACCTGGCCCGGCGAGACATCGAAGACACCCGCCACGCCGACGTAGGTGCGCGGATCGGGCTTGTAGGCCTTGAACACTTCGGCGGAAAGCACGCAGTCCCACGGCAGGCCGGCGCGTTTGGCCATCTCGGTCAGCAGGCCGATGTTGCCGTTCGAGAGCGTGCAGATGGTGTACTTGCGCTTGAGCCGCGCCAACCCTTCCACCGCGTCGGGCCATGCGGGTAGGCGGTGCCACGCCTTGTTGAGATCGCGCTTGCGCGCCGCATCCAGATCCTCGATACCGAAGTCGCGCAACACGTGTTCGAGAATGCCCATGTGCAATTCGTCGAGCAACGTGAAACCGCCCTCGCCTGCCGCAAGCCGCTCCATCACGCTCCGCATCGCAGGCTGGTAGCCTGCGCGCCAGGCCAGCGCGAAGGCGCCGCCATCGACGCCCGGCAGGATTCGCTCGGCCTCGGCCGCGATGCCGGAATACCAGTCCACCACCGTGCCGAAGACGTCGAAGGCGACGACCTTCAGATCGCCGATGTCAACGGTGCCGTTCACAAGGAAATCTCCGTGCTACGCACTGCGGTGCAAGCGCCTTCGGGCGGCCGGGCGGCGCTCATCGCGCAAGCTGGCTCGCCTCGCGCGCGAGCGCTTCGATGCGGGCCCAGTCGCCGGCGGCGATGGCGTCCGTCGGCACGATCCACGACCCGCCCACGCAAGCCACGTTGGAGAGCGCGAGAAACTCATGCGCGTTGCCCAGGTGAATGCCGCCGGTCGGGCAGAACTTGACGTCGCCGAAAGGCCCCTGCCACGCCTTCAGCATGGCAAGGCCGCCGGCCTGCACCGCCGGGAAGAACTTGAGTTCGGTAAAGCCGTCCTCCTGGGCCAGCATGATTTCGCTGCCTGTGGCAACGCCCGGCAGCAGCGGCAGGCCCAGGTCGTGGCAAGCCTTGCCGACGGCGCGCGTATAGCCCGGGCTGACGCCGAACTTCGCGCCTGCCAATGCCGAGGCCTGCGCGTCGGCCGCACTGCGGATCGTGCCCGCGCCGGGGACGGCCTCGGGCACTTCCTTGGCAATGATCTCGATGCATTCGAGCGCCTCGCGCGTGCGCAGCGTCACTTCCAGCATGCGGATGCCGCCCGCCACCAGCGCACGCGCCAGGGGCACCGCGTCTTTCACGTCGTGCAGCACGATCACCGGAATCACCGGCGCGTCGCGCATCACGTCGAGCGCGGAAATCGAATGGTTCACAGCCATGTGCAGGCTCCTTCTTCTGCTGTCAATGCATTGCGGCGCATGCCGGCGAACAGGTCGCGGCCGAGGCCGTGGCCGTTGGCCGTGCGCTGGTCTTCGGGTTGGGTCGAGGTCTCCCGCGATGCCCATTCGTCTTCGGGAAGCAGCACGGTCAGCGTACCGGCCACGGCGTCGAGCCGGATCAGATCGCCATCGCGCACCTTGGCGAGCGGGCCTCCCGCGGCGGCCTCAGGCGACACGTGGATCGCGGCCGGCACCTTGCCCGACGCGCCGCTCATGCGCCCATCGGTGACCAGCGCCACCCGGAAGCCCTTGCCCTGCAATACCGACAGCGGCGGGGTGAGCTTGTGCAGTTCGGGCATGCCGTTGGCCTGCGGGCCTTGCCAGCGAACCACGCAGACCACATCGCGCTCCAGTTCGCCGGCATTGAAGGCCTGCTGCAAAGCCGCCTGCGAATCGAACACGCGGGCCGGCGCCTCGATCACGTGGCGGTCGTCGGGCACCGAAGAGACCTTGATCACGCTGCGGCCGAGGTTGCCGCTGAGCAGCTTGAGCCCGCCGGTGGCGCTGAACGGCGCCGACACCGGTCGGGCGACCGCATCGTTCTTCGACGGCGCAGCGGGATGCCACTGGAGTGGATGCTCGTCCGATGGCGCGCCGGACAGCACCGGGATGTTCGCGAATTCGCGAATGCCGCCGGCACGCACGCTCAGCACATCCCCATGCATCAAGCCCGCATCGAGCAGTTCGCCGATCACGAAGCCCGGGCCGCCCGCGGCCTGGAACTCGTTGACGTCGGCGCTGCCGTTGGGATAGACCCGCGTGAGCAGCGGCACGACTTCCGACAGCTCCGAGAAATCGTTCCAGTCGATGAGGATGCCGGCCGCACGCGCGACCGCGACCCAGTGGATCAGGTGGTTGGTCGAGCCGCCGGTCGCGAGCAATGCGGCCATCGCGTTGACGATGACGCGCTCGTCGACCATTTCGCCGATGGGCGGAACGGCATAGGCGGCATCCGACGCGCGCCCCAGCACGGTGCGCACCGCCTCGCGCGTCAGCGCCTCGCGCATCGTGTCGCCAGGCTGGATGAATGCGGTGCCGGGCACGTGCAGCCCCATGGCTTCGAGCAACATCTGGTTGCTGTTGGCCGTGCCGTAGAACGTGCAGGTGCCTTGGCCGTGGTAGGCCTGCATCTCGGCATCGAGAAGCCCCTGCCGACCCACCAGCCCCTGTGCGGCCTGCTCGCGGACCTTGGACTTGGCGCTGTTGGAGAGCCCCGAAGGCATCGGCCCTGCGGGCACGAACACCATCGGCAGATGGCCGAAATGCAATGCGCCGATCAGCAGCCCCGGCACGATCTTGTCGCAGACGCCGAGCAGCAGCGCGGCATCGAACATGTCGTGCGTGAGCGCTACTGCGGTGCCCATCGCGATGACGTCCCGGCTGAAGAGGCTCAACTCCATGCCGGGCGTACCCTGCGTCACGCCGTCGCACATGGCCGGCACGCCGCCGGCCACCTGCGCGGTCGCGCCGAGACGGCGAGCCTCGTGCTTGACGATGTCCGGATAGCCCTGGTACGGCGCGTGAGCCGAGAGCATGTCGTTGTAGGCGGTGACGACGCCGATGTTGGGCGCGCGCTCGGCGACGACCCTGATCTTGTCGCTCGCCGGAATACCCGCCACGGCATGCGCCACATTGGCGCAGCCCATGCGGTCGGAACCGCGGTCGCGGTTGCGGGTTTCGGTCAGACGCTGGAGGTAGGCGCTGCGCAGCGTATGGCTGCGTTCGCGGATACGGTCGGTGACATCGCGGACTGTGGGGTGTGTAGTCATGGGATTTGTCGCACTTCCGGTGAGCTGCCATGTGGCGGCGGCTCGGAGGTGCATGGTATCAAGTCGCCGTTGCAGGATTTGCTACCGCCTTCCCAACATGGGCTTGCGGCCACGCGCTGGACCGCGATCTCGCGCTCGGCCATGATCAGCACGTCTATGCTGCCCCGTGGCGAATGAAAGATGTCGCCGAACCGAAGCAATGACCGCATCCACTCTCCGTGGCGTTGTTGCCGCGGCGCTCCTCTTGGCCATGGCAGGCGCACGGGGCGCCGCAGCCGACGACTTTGCGTCCCAGCGGCGGCAGATGACGCAGGAGATCACGGCGTTCGTGCGCGAAACCCGCGCCGAGACCGGCAAGCAGGCCCTCGACGAGCGCGTGATGTCCGCCATGGGCCAGGTGCCGCGGCACGCCTTTGTTTCCGCTGACCAGGTGACATTGGCCTATCGCAACCGGCCGCTTCCGATCGGCTACGGCCAGACCATCTCGCAGCCCTACATCGTGGCGCTCATGACCGACCTCGCCAGGGTGGAACCCGGCCACACGGTGCTCGAGGTCGGCACCGGTTCGGGCTACCAGGCGGCGGTGATGGCGCGACTGGCCGGCGCGGTCTACACCATCGAGATCATCGAGCCGCTGGGATTGCAGGCCCGGCAGCGCCTCCAGGCGCTGGGCTACGACAACGTCCAGGTGCGCCTGGGTGACGGCTACTACGGGTGGAAAGAACATGCACCGTACGACGCGATCCTCGTCACCGCGGCGGCCAGCCACATCCCGCCGCCGCTGATCCGGCAGCTCAAGGTCGGCGGCAGGATGGTGATCCCGGTAGGCGCGCCCTTCATGATCCAGCAACTGATGCTGGTCGAGAAGAATGCCGACGGGACGGTCTCGACCCGGCAGGTCCTGCCGGTGGCCTTCGTTCCTCTGACGGGCACGCGTTGAGCCGGGGAATTCGATGGCCGGGACACGCGCGTCCGCCCCCGGTCCGGCTGCTGCGCCAGTGATGGCCGTGGCGCTGATCTCGGCTGCCGCGCTGGCCTACGAGATCCTGCTGATGCGGCTCTTCTCCATCGTGCTGTGGCACCACTTCGCCTACATGATCATCAGCCTGGCGCTTCTCGGCTATGGCGCCAGCGGGGCCGTGCTGACCCTGGCACTCCCCAGGGTGCAGCGGCACTTTGCGCTGCTGTTCAGCGCCGCCGCAGGGGCCTTCGGTGCCAGCGCCATCGGGTGCTTCCTGCTGGCCCAGCGCGTGCCTTTCAATCCGCTGGAAATGCTGTGGGATCCGCGCCAGCCGGCCTACCTGCTGGCGGTGTATCTGCTGCTCCTGCTCCCCTTTCTGTGCGCCGGCGCCTGCACGTGCATGGCCCTGGCCTCGTTTCGAGGCATGCAGTCGCGCATCTACAGCTTCGACATCCTCGGTGCGGGGGCGGGAAGCCTGGGCATCGTGGCGCTGTTGCTCGTGCTGTCGCCAGCCGAGGCCTTGAAGCTGATCGGGGCCCTGGGATGGGTCGCCGCCAGCGTGGCCTGGATCGAGTGCCGAAGCCCCAGGCGATGGCCAGCCGCGCTGCTGGCAGCGCTGGCCGGTCTTCCCCTGCTGTTGCCGCCAGCATGGCTGGCGCCGGTCATGTCGCCGTACAAGGAGCTGTCGCAGATCTTGCGCATTCCCGACGCGCGGGTGGTGCTGGAGCGTTCGAGCCCGCTGGGCCTCGTCAGCGTGGTCGAGAGTCCGCGCATTCCGCTGCGCCACGCGCCGGGCCTGAGTCTCAACGCAACGACCGAGCCGCCGCCGCAGTGGGGCGTCTTCACCGACGGCGAAGGTCTCAACGCGCTGACCCGATTCGACGGACGGCGCGACAGCCTCGCGTCTCTCGAGTATCTCGACCAGATCAGTTCGGCACTGCCCTACCACCTGCTGCACCACCCACGCGTGCTGGTGCTGGGCGCAGGCGCGGGGGCCGACGTGCTGCAGGCCCATTTCCACGGCGCAAGCCGGATCGATGCGGTGGAGCTCAACCCGCAGATCGTCGATCTGGTGCAGCACCGCTTCGCGGATGCTTCGGGCGGCCTCTATTCGCGGATCGCGCACGTGCACGTGGCCGAAGCACGCGGCTTCGTCGCCGCCAGCGAGGAACGCTACGACCTCATCCAGCTGGCCCTGCTCGATTCCTTCAGCGCGTCCTCGGCCGGCCTCTACGCGCTGTCGGAGAACTATCTCTACACGGTCGAGGCCTTGCTGGACGATCTGCGGCACCTGAAGCCCGGCGGCCTACTGGCGATCACACGCTGGGTCACGCTGCCGCCGCGTGAAGCACTGAAGCTGTTTGCCACCGCCGTGGCGGCGTTGGAAAAAGCGGGCATCGCCGATCCCGGATCGCGGCTCGCCATGGTGCGAAGCTGGAAGACCAGCACGCTGCTGGTGAAGAACGGCGCCTTCGACCGCGAGGACATCGCGGCGATCAAGTCTTTCTGCGTCGCCCGCTCGTTCGACCTGGGGTTCTATCCCGGCATGCAGCCTGGCGAAGCCAACCGATACAACGTGGTCCAGGGCCCCGACCTGTTCGACGGCGCGACGGCGCTGCTGGGTCCGGGCCGAGACGCGTTCCTTCGGGACTACAAGTTCCACATCGCCCCGGCCACCGACGACAAGCCGCACTTCTTCCACTTCTTCAAGTGGCGCTCTCTGCACGAACTCCTCTCGCTCAAGGAGCAAGGCGGCCTGACGCTGCTGGAATGGGGCTACCCGGTGCTGGTGGCGACGCTTGCTCAAGCCATCTTCGCCAGCCTGCTGCTGATCGGACTGCCTCTGGCCTGGGTCGCACGGGCCGACCTTCGACAGGACCGGCGCGCGCCTTCGGCTGGCTCGCGCGGCCGCATCCTGGCCTACTTCCTGGCGATCGGCTTCGGTTTCATGTTCATCGAAATCGCGTTCATCCAGAAGTTCGTCCTGTTCCTGAGTCACCCGCTCCGTGCCGTCGCAGTGGTGCTGTTCGCCTTTCTGCTGTTCGCCGGCATCGGCAGCCGCGTTGCAGGGCGCCTGCAGCACGGGGCCGGCCTGAAGCGTCCGGAGGCGGCGGTCGTGGGCGCGATCGCGGTGTCGGCGGCGCTTTGCCTGCTGCTGCTTCCGTGGCTCTTCCGGCACGCGATGGGGTTGCCGGACCTGGTCAAGATTCTGCTTTCGGCGGGCCTCATCGCCCCGCTGGCTTTCTTCATGGGCATGCCCTTCCCGCTGGGATTGGCGAGGATGGAGGCCGTCCATGCGCGGCTCATTCCCTGGGCCTGGGGCATCAACGGCTGCGCGTCAGTCACCGGGGCGGTGCTGGCCACGCTGCTCGCGATTCACGTGGGATTCACTGCCGTGGTCGGAGCAGCGCTACTTCTGTACGGCCTTGCGGCCGCGGCGCGTCCTTGAGATGCGATCCCCACGGCGACGCGTGAAACTGGCGCACCCCAAGTCCAGGAATACCGCGGAACCGGCTTTGCCGGGCCGCTGGTATTGCCCCCGGCAGGGGGTGGGCGGCTACACGAAGTGAGCCAACCTGGGGGCGAGTTTCATCTCAGTCCTTCAGCCTGACCTCGACCCGGCGCGCTTCGGCGTTGTTGCCCGTACTCGCCGTGACAGGAGGCCGCTGCAATTCGATCTTGTCCGCCGGCACGCCAAGTCCGGTGAGCACGTCGCGGACGGTCTCGGCGCGCCTCTTGGCAAGTTCTTCGTTCAGCGCGGCGTCCCCGGTGGTGTCATGGAAGCCCGACACGACGCATTTGTGGCCGCTTTCGACGCCCTTGATCACGATCGCCAGCGCCTCGGCGGCACCAGGCGCGATATCGGCGCTCGCGGTGGCGAAGTAGAAGTTCACGACACCGCCCGCGACGCGAATGCTCGCGCCGTCAGGGATCACGACGGTCACCGTCTCCGTCACGACGGCCACCGTCGTCGCCGGCGCCGGCGCAGTTGCGGCCACCGGTTGGGCCGGCACGCCAGTCATGTGGTTCCTCTGAAAGAGCACGATACCGATCACAAAGAGGATCACCAACGCGATCAAGCCCAGTACAAAGGCGAGGATGAAATTCTGCTGGCTCTCGTCTTCGTTGATGGCAGACATGGGCGGGTCTCCGTAATTGAGGGGTCGGTAAATAATGGTGCGGTGAACCATGACCGCGAAATTGTAGGCGTCGGCTCCCCGAACCCGGGAGGCGATCCCGGGCCGCCCGGACTGGACCCTTTGCCGAAGCCGCTGCGCGACCCGAAGCCGATGCTCGATCGCGTGATCGACGAATGGGGCGGCCACCAGGATCTGTGGCTGTTCGGCTACGGCTCGTTGATCTGGCGGCCGGAGTTCGGCTTCGTCGAAAGACTCCCCGCTCGGGTGCACGGCTGGCACCGTGCGCTCAAGATGTGGAGCCGCGTCAATCGCGGCACGGTCGAGAACCCTGGCCTGGTGTTCGGGCTCCTGTCGGGCGGAAGTTGCCGGGGCATGGTCTTTCGGGTGCCGGCGGCCGACGGGCTCGAAACCTTGGGCCGGCTCTGGCTGCGCGAGATGCCGACCGGCGTCTACGACCCGCGATGGCTCGAATGCGTGACGCCCCATTCGACGGTGCGCGCACTGGCCTTCACGCTGTCGCGGCTCAGTCCCAATTTCACCGGCGAACTGAGCGACGAGCGTTACCGCCACATCTTCGAGACCGCGGTTGGCCGCTACGGCAGTTCGCTGGACTACGCACACCAGACGTTGCTGGAACTGAAGCACCACGGCATCCACGACGCGGCGCTGGCGCGCCTGGTCAAGCTGGCGGAATCCCGCCTGTCGGCGCAGGCTGATAGCCGCGAGTTGGCGTCTCCGGTATACCCTTCGGAGCCTTCAACGCAATCAAGATTCAAGGAGTAACACACATGTCGCGTTTCATCGCTATCGCTGCAGCTTTTCTCTCGGCCAGCCTGCTCGCCGCCTGCGGCACCATGGCTTCGGGAGCGGGTGCCACGGCCAACCTCGCGCCGACCGGAGCGATCTCGCCGAATCCGACGATGGGCAAGGTGACCTTCACGGCGCTCGACCATGGCGTGCGCGTCGCGGGTGAAGTGCGCGGCCTTCCGCCCGGCACGGAGCATGGCTTCCACATCCACGAAAAGGGCGATTGCGGTGACAACGGCAACGCTTCGGGCGGTCACTTCAATCCGTCCGGCGGCACGCACGGCAAGTTCGCCGCCCCGGGCAGTCATTCAGGCGAGTTGCCCAGCCTGGTCGCCGACGCGAGCGGCGTGGCGCGATTCAGCGTCGACGTGCACGCGATTTCGCTGACCGACGGCGCGGCCAACAACGTGGTCGGACGAGCGCTCGTGGTTCACCGCGACCGCGACGATTTCACGACGCAACCGGCGGGCAATTCCGGCCCGCGCATCGCTTGCGCAGTGATCACGCGCGGCTGAGTCGTTCCAGCAGCAGCGCTTCGGCGCGCGCCAATTCTTCGGGGGTGTCGACGTCGGTGACGATGCCGATGTCGTCGACTTCGATGTCCGCGACCTGCTGCGCTTCCCGCAGCGCCCGAAGTACCGGCGACGCACCCAGGTTGCCGGACAGCGCTGCAAGTTGCGGACCGCACGCAGCCGCAAAGCCGACCGGGTGTCCTCGCCCGCCGCGGTAGTGCGGCTGGGCCGCCCGCACCGGATCGACCAGGGCCCGCGCCACCGCCTGCAAGGTGGCCGGCTGCACCAAGGGCAGGTCGGCCGGGAGAATCAGCCACCCGCCCGCATCGGCCGTGGCCCGGACGGCGGCGGCGATCGAATCGCCCATGCCGGGATGCCCCACGTCCTCGATGTGCCACGGCAGGCCGCTCGCGCGCACGGCGGCCAGCGTATGTGCAAGCACCGTCGCTTCGCCCAGCGGCGCGTGCAGCTTGTGCCCGACGCCGCCGGCGGCCAGAAAGCGCTCGCCTCGCCCCGAGGCCAGCACGATGACGATGGGCGGACGTGACACGGGTGTGTCGTTCACTTCGTTCATGATCCGCAGTATCTCCGCTTCGCATGCGCAACAATGGCGCCATGAGTTCTCCCACCGAATCGCTGGCCGCGCTGCGCAAGAGCTACGAGCGCGCCGAACTTGACGAAAACGGCAGCGCCGCCGACCCGCTGCAGCAATTCGAGCGCTGGCTTGCCGAGGCCATCGACGCCAAGCTCCCCGAACCGAACGCGATGACGCTGGCCACCGTCGGCGGCGACCTGCGCCCTTCCACGCGCATCGTGCTGATCAAGGGCTACGACGCGCGCGGCATCGTCTGGTACACCAACTACAACAGCCGCAAAGGGCAGGACCTCGCCGGCAACCCCTATGCCGCGCTGCAATTCCACTGGGTCGAGCTTGAGCGCGTGGTGCGCATCGAAGGCCGTGTCGAAAGAGTCGGCGACGCCGAAAGCGACGCCTACTTTGCGAGCCGCCCGCTCGATTCGCGCATCGGCGCGTGGGCCAGTCCGCAAAGCGAAGTCATCAGCGGCCGCGATGTGCTGGTGAAGAACGCCGCCGTGCAGGCCGCGCGGCACCTGCTCTCACCCCCAAGGCCGCCGCACTGGGGCGGCTTCCGGCTCATGCCCGATCGCTGGGAATTCTGGCAAGGCCGCAAGAGCCGCCTGCACGATCGCCTGCGCTATCGCATCGAAAGCGGCGCCTGGGTGCGCGAGCGCCTCGCGCCTTGACGCGCCGCGCTACAGACGATTCGCGAGCGCCATGACGACGGTCAGCGTGACGAGCGCCAAGCCCGTCGACACCACGACGCTGGCTGTCACGAGTTCTTCGGCAGTCCGGTAGCGCTGCGAGAACAGGAAGACGTTGGCGCCCATCGGCAACGCCGCGGCCACGACCATCACCGTGAGCGGCAGCCCACGCAGGCCCAGTGCAAGACCGAGTCCGGCCACCAGCAGCGGGTGCGCCACATTCTTGACCAGTGCCTGCACCAGCGCGTCGCGCCAGTGTTCACCAACGGGCGTCAACGCCAGCGTGATGCCGACCATGACAAGCGCCACCGGGCTGAAGGCGCCGCCGAGCAAGGCGATCGGCGTGTCGATGGCTTCGGGCATTTGCAGGCCTGATCGCGCGAACAGAAGACCGGCAATGATGGGCAACGGCACCGGATGGATGATCGCGTGATAGAGCGCGCCGCCGACGACCTTCACCATCGGACGCCGCGCTTCCCCGCTGGTCGCAGCATGCTCGTGCGCCACGGCCATTTCGAGCACCACGGTCGCGCTCGTCAGGAGCACCAGCGAGTGCAGTGAGATCAGCGTCAGCAGCACGACCATGCCCTCGGACCCATATGCCAGGCCAATCAGCGCGATGCCGATCATCACGGTGTTGCTGTAGGTGTTGGCGAGCGCGAGCACGGCCGCCGTCCGGTTGAAGCCGCGCCACACCATCGTCGCCGCGAAGATCAAACCCGCCGCGACGAAGTACACGGCGACCGGCCGCAGACTGAGTTGCTCCACATGCACGGTGCTCATCGACCGGAAAAGCAGCGCCGGCGCGAGCAGCAGGAAGATCAGGTTCGACAGGTCCCGCACCGCGCCGCCGCCGACCCACCCCCGCCGGCCCGCGAAGAACCCGACGGCTATGAGCAACACGACGGGCAGCAGGGAGGAAAGGACGGAGGCATTCACGGCGGCGAGGATACATGCCGTCGATCGGCGCACCCCACCCGGGACGGCTCACGCGGTCGGATGGCGCTCGAATGTGTCAAGCCGATCGAAGGGCCGTGGCACGTCCTTCACTTCGATCGCGTCGACCTTCGCGCCCGGAACGCCGGTACGCAACCAGTCGCACATGTGCGCGAGTTGATTCGGCGACCCTTGCAGCAGCACCTCGACCGAACCATCCGACCGGTTGCGCACCCACCCCGTGACGCCGAGCGCACGTGCATGATGCACACAGGTCTCGCGATAACCGACGCCCTGCACGCGGCCGTGGAGCCGCACCAACCGGCTTTCCAATCCGCTCATGTCGCCGGAACTCATGGCCGGCCCCGGATCACGCCTTGAGATGCGCCGCGAAGGTCTTCTGGAATTTCTCGACCTTCGGCCCGACCACGAAAGCGCAATAGCCCTGGTTGGGGTTGTTCAGGAAATAGTCCTGGTGATAGGCCTCGGCGGTCGAGTAGTTGTCCAGCGGCTTCACCTCGGTCACGATGGGCGAGCGATAGGTCTTGCTCTCGGTGATCTCGCGGATCACATCCTCTGCCACCTGCTTCTGCGCATCGCTCGTGTAGTAGATGCCGCTGCGGTATTGGGTGCCGACGTCGTTGCCCTGCCGGTTGAGCGTGGTCGGGTCGTGCACGACGAAGAAGATCTCCAGGATCTCCCGCAGCGAGATCTGCGCCGGGTCGAACGCCACCTTGACCACCTCGGCATGCCCGGTGCGGCCGGTGCAGACCTGCTCGTAGCTCGGATGCATGACCTGGCCGTTGCTGTAGCCGGATTCGACATCGACCACGCCCCGCACGCGATCGAACACCGCTTCGGTGCACCAGAAGCAGCCGCCGCCCAGGACGATGGTTTCGGTTTGCGGTGACGAGTCGGTCATGGGAACTCCGGCGGGTGAAATTGCCAAACCAGACATTCTGACGGCTTGACGCAAATCGGGCGGCTCACTACATTACTAACCCGCCAGTCAGTAATCCCTCATGCCCGCCCCCCGATTCCTCAGCGACAAGATCTGCCCGGTGCGCGCCAAGCGCGAGCGTCGCAAGGAAGCCCGTCCCGGCGAGTTGCTCGAAGCTGCGCTGGACCTCTTCGTCGAAAAAGGCTTCGCAGCCACGCGATCCGAAGAGGTGGCGGCCCGGGCCGGCGTCTCCAAGGGCACGCTCTTCCTTTACTTTCCAAGCAAGGAAGAGCTGTTCAAGGCCGTGGTCGTCGAGAACCTCTCCGGCCGCTTCACCGAATGGAACCGTGAGTTCGACGCCTTCGAAGGCTCCACGACCGACATGTTGCGTTATTGCATGCGCATCTGGTGGGAGCGCATCGGCTCGACCAAGGTCTCGGGTCTCGCCAAGCTCATGCTCAGCGAGGGCCGCAACTTCCCCGAACTGGCCGAGTTCTATCGCCGCGAAGTGGTTCGCCCCGGGCACGCGCTGTTGCGGCGCATCGTGCGACGCGGCGTCGACAGCGGTGAGTTCGCGCCGGTCGACGTGGACCTTGCCATCTATGCCGTCATCGCTCCGATGATGTTCCTGATGCTGTGGAAGCACTCGGCTGCCATTTGCGTCGACGGAGAATCTGAAATCGACCCCCAGAAGTACCTGGCCCTCCAGGCCGAGATCGTCCTCAACGGCCTTCGTGCGCCCAAGGCCGACGTATGAAGCGTTCCGTCAAGTGGGTCGTCGCGGCCCTGATCCTCATTCTTGTGCTCGGCGGCATCGTCCGGGCCATCGGTGCGCGCAAGGCGCATCAGGCCGCAGTCGCGGCGAGCGCGAAGCCGGCCGAGACCGTCGTGGAGCTTTCGTCGGCCGATGTGGTGCGGGCCACCCGACGCGAACTGGCCGAAGCGCTGGCCGTCTCTGGCACGCTCAAGGCGGTCGACTGGGCGGCCGTCAAGGCGCGCGTGGCCGGCGAATTGATTGGCCTCACGGTGCGCGAAGGCGATACCGTCAAGGCGGGTCAGGTCATCGCACGCATCGATCCGATCGAATACCGTTCGCGCATGCGTCAGGTCCAGGAGCAGGCCGATTCGGCCCGCGCACAGGCCGAAGTGGCCCAGCGCACCTATGACAACAACAAGGCGCTTGTCGACCAGGGCTTCATCTCCAAGACAGCGCTGGATACCTCGCAGTCGAATCTCAATTCCGCGCTCTCCACGCACCGCGCGGCACTCGCCGCAGTGGATGTGGCGCGCAAGTCGCTCGATGACACCGTACTCAAGAGCCCCATCACCGGGCAGGTGGCGCAGCGGCTGGCGCAGTCCGGCGAGCGCGTCGCCATCGATACGAAGGTGATCGAGGTCGTCGACCTGAGCCGCATCGAAGTCGAAGCCACGCTGGCGGCCGCCGATTCGGTGGCCGTGCGCGTGGGCCAGCGTGCGACGCTCCAGATCGAAGGCGGCAGCGCCAGCGACCCGAAGAGCGGCGAGCGCAACGTCGGCGCGACCGTGGTGCGCGTGAATCCCAGCGCGCAGGCAGGCAGCCGCAGCGTGCTCGTCTACCTGCAACTGGACCGCAGCACCGGCTTCCGTCAGGGGCTGTTCGCGCAAGGCACGATCGACGTGGGCCGCACGGAGACGCTCGCCCTGCCCTTGTCCGCCGTGCGCACCGACAAACCCGCTCCCTACGTGCAGTTGGTCATCGACGGCCGCATCGCGCATCGACCGATCGAGACCGGCCTGCGTGGCCAGGCGGACGGCCAGACGATGGTCGCCGTGCGCGGCATCGACGATGGCGCGACAGTGATCGCGGGCAGCGTCGGCCCGCTTCGCGAAGGCACCGCGGTGCGTCTCATGCCGATCGCCTCGACTGGTCCGGTTGCGAGCGCCGCCGCGCGCTCCACCCCCTGAGCGGCGCACGCCCATGTGGTTCACCCGTGTCAGCCTGAAGAATCCCGTCTTCGCGACGATGCTGATGCTCGCGCTGGTCGTGCTCGGCGCCTTTTCATACCAACGCCTGCAGGTCGACCAGTTTCCGAACATCGACTTCCCGGTCGTGGTCGTGATCACCGAATACCCCGGCGCCTCGCCCGAGATCGTCGAGAGCGAAGTCACCAAGAAGGTCGAGGAAGGCGTCAACTCGATCGCCGGCATCAACGCCCTCACCTCGCGCAGCTATGAAGGCCAGTCGGTCGTCATCATCGAATTCCAGCTCTACGTCGACGGGCGCAAGGCGGCCGACGACGTGCGGGAGAAGGTCGCGTCCGTGCGGCCGTTGTTCCGCGACGAAGTGAAAGACCCGCGCGTGCAGCGCTTCGACCCGGCCTCGCGTGCAGTCTGGTCGGTGGCGGTGCTGCCGGACACCAACAAGGACACGCAGCCCAGTGCCGTTGAGTTGACGAACTGGGCGGATCAGGTCCTGAAGAAGCGCCTCGAAAACGTCCGAGGCGTCGGCTCCGTCACGCTGGTCGGCGGCACCCGGCGCGAAATCAACATCTACCTGAATCCGCAGGCGATGGAAGCCTTCGGCGTCAGCGCCACCCAGGTGGTCGATGCGGTACGCAACGAGAACCAGGCGCTGCCGGTCGGCTCCGTGCGATCGCTCGAGCAGGACCGCGTCGTGCAGGTCGATGCCCGCATGGAGCGCCCCGAGGACTTCGGCAAGATCATCATCATGCGCAAGGGCGGCGCGCCGATCCGCGTCGAACAGGTCGCGACCGTGAACGACGGCGCGGAGGAAATCGACAGCCTCGCCCTCTACAACGGCCAGCGCACGCTGCTGCTGTCGGTCCAGAAGGCCCAGGACGAAAACACCATCCAGGTGGTCGACGGCCTCACCAAGGCGATCGCCGAGATCCAGCCTCAACTGCCGCCGGGCGTGCGGCTCGAACCCATTGCCGATGCTTCGCGGCCGATCCGCGTCGCGGTCGAGAACGTGCGCCATACGCTGATCGAAGGCGCGCTGCTCACGGTGCTGATCGTCTTCCTGTTCCTGAACTCGTGGCGCTCGACGGTCATCACCGGCCTGACATTGCCGATCGCGCTGATCGGCACCTTCTGGTTCATGGCGATGTTCGGCTTCACGATCAACATGGTCACGCTGATGGCGCTGTCGCTCTGCGTGGGCCTGCTGATCGACGACGCGATCGTGGTGCGCGAGAACATCGTGCGCCACGTCCAGATGGGCAAGGCGCCCTACACGGCTTCGCTCGACGGCACGCAGGAAATCGGACTCGCCGTGCTCGCGACCACGCTGTCGATCGTCGCGGTGTTCCTGCCGATCGGCTTCATGGAAGGGATCATCGGCAAGTTCTTCCACGAATTCGGCATCACCATCGTCGCGGCCGTGATGATCTCGATGTTCGTGAGCTTCACGCTCGACCCGATGATGTCGAGCATCTGGCACGACCCTGCCATAGACCGGCACGGCAAGCGCGAAGCGCCCGTCACCCTCTACGACAAGACCATCGGCCGCGTGACCGGATGGTTCGATGCCGCGACGGAACGCCTGGCCGAGGGCTACCAGGGCATCCTGCGCTGGGCGCTGGTGCACAAGGTTGCGACGCTGCTCGCGGCAGTGGGCATCTTCATCGGCAGCGTCTTCATGGTGCCGCTGCTCGGGACCGAATTCGTACCCAAGGCCGACTTCTCCGAGACCGCCATCAACTTCTACACGCCGGTCGGCTCCTCGCTCGAAGTGACCGAGGCGAAGGCGCGGCAGGTCGAGGCCGTGCTGCGCGAGATGCCCGAGGTGCGCTACACGCTCACCACCATCAACACTGGCGACGCACAGGGCAAGATGTACGCGAGCATCTACGTGCGGCTGGTGGACCGCAAGGCGCGCAGCCGCAGCGTCGACCAGATGTCGACAGTGCTTCGCGAACGGCTGCGTTCGGTGCCCGGCATCACGGTCACGCACGTGGGCCTGCGCGATTCCGTGGGCGGCAACAAGCCCATCGAGTTCTCGCTGCAGGGCACCGACTTCAAGGAACTCGAACGGCTCACGCAGCGTGTGATGGATGCGATCCGTCCCATTCCCGGGCTGGTCGATCTCGATTCGAGCCAGAAGCCCAACAAGCCCACGGTGAGCGTCGTGGTGCGGCGCGATGCGGCATCGGACCTCGGCCTGGGCGTGGCGCCGATCGCGGCTTCGCTGCGCACGCTGGTGGCCGGCACCACGGTCGGCAACTGGCGCGCGCCGGACGACCAGACCTACGACGTCAACGTGCGGCTCGCGCCCGAGGTGCGCAACTCGCCGGCCGACCTCGCGCGCCTGCCCTTCATCAGCACGGCCGTGGGCGCCAACGCCGACGGGTCGAGCCGCATCGTGCGGCTTCAGCAGGTGGCGGAAGTGCGCGAATCCACCGGGCCGAACCAGATCAATCGCCGCGCTCTGGCGCGCGAAGTCGCCATCAACGCCAACGTCGACGGCCGATCGGCGGGCGAGGTGTCGGCCGACATTCGCAAGGCGCTCGCGGAAATCCCCTTCCCGCCCGGCTATGGCTGGCAGTTCAGCGGCTCGACCAAGAACATGCAGGAATCGTTCGGCTACGCCGTGTCGGCGCTTGCGCTGGCGATCATCTTCATCTACATGATCCTGGCCAGCCAGTTCAAGAGCTTCCTGCAACCGCTGGCGCTCATGACGGCGCTGCCGCTGACGCTGATCGGCGTGGTGCTGGCGCTGCTCATCTTCGGCTCGACGTTGTCGATGTTCTCGATCATCGGCATCGTGATGCTGATGGGGCTGGTGACGAAGAACGCCATCCTGCTGGTGGACTTCGCGATCCGGGCGCGGGAGCCTGGCGTCGGCGACGACGGCATGCCGGTGCCGGGACTGCCGCGCTCGGAAGCGCTGCTGCTCGCCGCCCGTGTGCGGCTGCGCCCCATCCTCATGACAACACTGGCGATGATCTTCGGCATGGTGCCGCTGGCCTTCGCGATCAGCGAAGGCTCCGAGCAGCGCGCGCCGATGGGGCAAGCCGTGATCGGCGGCGTGATCACCTCGTCGCTGCTGACGCTGGTCGTGGTGCCGGTCGTCTATTGCTACATGGACGACCTCGCGAACTGGGCGCGCCGCCGCTGGAGCGGTGCTCCGAAGGCGGCACCCGCCGGGGAGCCCCAGGAGCCCGCGCCTAAAATTGAAAGTTTGTCCTGAGCCCGACCTAGGAAAAGCACATGAACCCCACCCTTTCTCTGGAGCGCCTTCGCTTCAACATGATCGAACAGCAGATCCGCCCCTGGGATGTGCTCGATCTCGAAATCCTCGACCTGCTCGCCAACGTCCGGCGCGAAGACTACGTGCCCAAGGCCCACCGCGCGCTGGCTTTCTTCGACATGGAAATCCCGCTCGAAGACGTCGGCACGCCCAAGGAACCCGGCCAATGCATGCTCTCGCCCAAGGTCGAAGCGCGCATGCTGCAGGACCTGCACATCCAGAAGCACGAGACCGTGCTCGAAATTGGCACCGGCTCCGGCTTCATGGCCGCGCTGCTGGCTCACCGTGCCGCCCAGGTGCTGACGCTCGAAATCGACCCCAAGCTGGCCGCTACCGCCGCCGAGACGCTGCGCCGCAACGGCGTGATGAACGTCGAAGTGCGTAACGCCGACGGCTCCAAGCCGCTACCGAGCGGCCCGACCTTCGACGTGATCTTGCTGAGCGGCTCGGTCGCGCGCATTCCGCAAGGCCTGCTGGGCTCCCTGAAGATGGGCGGCCGGCTCGCTGCAATCGTCGGCGACGAGCCCATGATGCGCGCCCACTTCGTCACCCGCGTCAGCGAAGGCAAGTGGGACACCATCCAGCCGTGGGACATGGTTGCGCCTCGCCTTCTCAATTTCCCGGCGCCCTCGCGCTTCAATTTCTGATCCCGGCCTTTTCATGATCGATCAAATCCGAGCGGCCGACCTTGCCGACTGGTTCGCCCAGAACCCGAATGCGATGCCGGTGGTTCTCGACGTGCGCGAGCCGTGGGAACTCCAGACCGCCAGCGTCGTGCCCAAGGGCTTCACGCTGGCGACGATTCCGATGAACGAGATCCCCGCGCGCGTCGGCGAGTTGAACGCCGGCCAGCGCATCGCCTGCCTGTGCCACCACGGCGCGCGCAGCCAGCGGGTGGCGGCCTTTCTGGTTCAGAACGGTTTTGCCGAAGTGGCGAACATCGCCGGCGGCATCGACGCCTGGTCGCAGCACGATCCCTCCGTTCCAAAGTACTGATGGCTCCCCCCCAGGTTGGCTCACTTCGTGTAGCCGCCCACCCCCTACCGGGGGCAACACCGGCGGCCCGGCTAAGCCGGTTCCGCGGTGTTCATGTTGCTCGCCCCCAGGTTGGCTCACTTCGTGTAGCCGCCCACCCCCTGCCGGGGGCAACACTAGCGGCCCGGCAAAGCCGGTTCCGCGGTGTTCCTGGGCTTTGGCTGCTGGGCTGTGGTGCGGTCGATGCCTAGCAACTTAGCTTTTGATTTTTCAAGGACGTTTCATGCCCGTTCCCAGGCTTCTTCCTCTTTCGGCAGCGCTCGCGATGTTGTTCGCAGCGGCGATTGCACTGCCGGCTCATGGCCAGAGCCTGATCGAACTTTATGATTCCGCACGCGGCTACGACGCGACCTACCAGGGCGCGCGGGCGCAGTATGACGCGAGCCTGGCACGGGCCGCGCAGGCCAAGGCAGGCATCCTGCCGGCAGTCGGGCTTTCAGCCAGTGCCTCGGCCACCCACCAGGAACTGTCGACCGACAACCTGTCCACCACCCGCGGCTTTCCGAACCAGTCCGCCGGCATCAACGCGACGCAGCCGCTGTACCGTCCCGCCAACTGGGCCGCTTACGAGCAGAGCAAGCGGCAGGTCGACATCGCGCAGGCGACGCTCACCATCGCGGAGCAGGATCTGGTCGTGCGCGTGAGCCAGGCCTACTTCGACGTACTCTCGGCGCAGGACAGCCTGGCGCTGGTCCGCGCGCAGAAGATCGCGGTGGCCGAACAGTTCGCTTCGGCCAAGCGCAACTTCGAGGTCGGCACGTCCACCATCACTGACTCGCGCGAGGCACAGGCCCGCTACGACCTTGTGGTCGCACAGGAGATCACGGCCGAGAACGACCTGCAGGTCAGGAGGATCGCGCTCGACCAATTAGTCGGCCGCCCGGGCACCAACCCGACGCCACTGGCCGCGCCGGTGGTGCTGCCACCGCTGCTTCCCGCCGACATGAACGTCTGGGTGACGCAGGCCGAGGCCGTACATCCCGCCATCCAGCAGGCGCAGCTCGGCCTCGACGTGGCCAAGCTCGAAGTGGACAAGGCCCAGGCCGGCCACAAGCCGACGCTCGATGCGCAGCTCGGCTACAACGCCACGAACAACCCGCAAGGCACCAGCACCAGCACCAGCACCGGCCGTGTGAACGTGCGGGCCGCGAGCATCGGCGTGGTGTTCAACCTGCCGCTCTTCGCGGGCTTCGCGACCGAGAACCGCATCAAGGAAACGCTGGCGCTCGAGGAGCAGCAGCGCCAGTTCCTCGAATCGACGCGCCGCAGCGTCTCGCAGGCCACGCGTTCGGCCTTCCTGGGGCTCGTCTCGGGCGCCGGGCAGGTCAAGGCGCTCGAAGCGGCCGAGTCGTCCAGCCAGAGCGCGCTCGACGCCAACCGCCTGGGCTACCAGGTGGGCGTTCGCATCAACATCGATGTGCTGAACTCGCAGAGCCAGCTCTTCCAGACCAAGCGCGACCTCGCCGTCGCGCGCTACAACGTGCTGGTGGGTAACCTCAGGCTGCGGCAGGCCAACGGCACACTGACGTCGGACGACCTGGTGGCCGTCAACAACACGCTCGCGACCAACGGCCGCGCGACGGTCGACAGCGCCGCCTCGCCCGACCAGCCTTCCGCGGCAACAGTGAGCCCGGTGCCCGTCGAACCCACGCCGAGCTTGACCGCACCGCCCACCTTGTCGCCGCCGGTCAATTCGCAGCCGCCGACGATGCCCGTGCCGCCACCGCCGCCGGTGATCGCACCGCCGACGCGCTAGCCTTCGGATCCATCATGTCGTGCACGAGGCTCGAGAAGGCCATCGCCGCGGGCGACATGGTGCGGTTGGCGAGCATCACGATGCTGTAGTGCGTCTGCATGCGGGTCATGCGCTTGACCGGCAGGCGCAGCAGCGACTCGGTGCCGTGGTTCAGGCCGACCGCATCGGGCGCGAGGATCACCGCATTTGCGGTCAGCGCCAGATGGCGCAAAGTGCCCAGGTCGTCGCAGACGATGTTGAACACAGGCCGATCCGACCGTTTGACCTGTTTGTCGAAATGCGCGAGCACCGCGCTCGGCAGATTGGGGCTGGCGACCGGATAGTCCATGGCCTGGTCCAGCGTCACCTCCCCCGATTGCAGCAGCGGATGCTCCGGCCGAACGAAGAATGACACGGCCACATTGGGCAGCGGCTTGAACTGCAGCCCCGGTTGCTTCTTCAGGTCCCGCGTGTCGGCCACGAAAAGATCGAGCTGACGCCGGTGCAGCCGCTCGCACAGCGAATTGGGATCCGCCACCTCGATGCGAACCGACAGCTGCGGATAGCGCTGGGCCACCAACGACAAAGCGGGCCGCCCCAGCATGCCCGCGGCGAAAGGCCCGAGCCCCACTTGCAGGCTGCCGGTGGAAAGCCCCTGCAGCAACAGCACATCGCGCTGAACCTGAGCGGCGTCGGCCACCAGCTCGCGTGCGCGGGCCAACACAAGTTCACCGGCGGCAGTGAAACGAACCTGCCCGTAGGCCCGATCGACCAGGCGCGCCTGCAAGACGTCCTCGAGGGTTTCGATGCTGCGCGACAACGCGGGCTGCGACAGATGCACCGCTTCGGCAGCTCGCCCGAAGCTGCCTTGCTCGGCCAAGGCGATCAGGTGGCGAAGCTGACGGAGTTGAATTTTGCACTCCATTTAAAAATGTTCGCCCTATTTTGCATTGGCTATTAGTTTTAGTCGTCCCCAGAATGACTGCATCCCAATGACGCAGGAGACAGGCCGATGAAGACGGCGTTCAAGAGACAGTTCGCCGGCATCGTGCTGGCTGGTTTGGCGATGCATCTCGCGCACGCCGATGACTTTCCGCACAAGGCGGTGACCGTGGTGGTGCCCTATGCGGCCGGCGGCGGCACCGACGTGGTGGCCCGCTCGCTCGCCGAGCAGATGAGCCGGCAGTTCGGCCAGCCCGTGATCATCGACAACAAGCCCGGAGCGAGCGGCATCCTCGGCACCAACGCCGTGGCGAAGGCCACGCCCGACGGTTACACGGTACTCGTGGCGCTGACGCAGTCCCTGCTGACCAATCAGTTCCTCTACGACAAGCTGCCCTACGACCCGCGCAAGGAACTGGGCCTGGTCACGCAGATCGCGACCGCGCCGTTGATGCTGCTGGTCCCTGGAGCTTCGCCCATCAAGACCGTGGCCGACCTGCAGCGCGAGACCCGCGCCTCAAAGGCCGGAACCAATTGCGGGTCTTGGGGTGCGGGCTCGTATCCGCATCTGGCTTGCGCGCACATGGCGCAGTCCTGGAAGGCCGACATCACGCACGTGCCCTACAAGGGCGAAGCGCCGATGCTGCAAGACCTGGTGGGAGGTCAGCTGAGCTTTACCTTCGGCAGCATCGTCTCCGCCAAGCCCTATCTCGACAGCGGCAAGCTGCGCGCCATCGCCATCACCGGCGACCAGCGGATGCCGCAGCTTTCCAACGTGCCGACCTTCGCCGAAGCGGGTTTTGCCGACCCCGAGTACCGCATGTCCGGCTGGCTGGCGATCGCCGTGCCGCAGGCAACGCCGAAGCCCGTGGTCGCTCGCCTGCAGCAAGCGGCGCTGCAGGCGATCACGTCGCCCGAACTCGTCAAGCGCTTCGAGGTGCTGGGCATGGTGCCAATGGGCACCACCGCCGATCAGTTCCGCAAGAACTACGGCACCGATTGGCCGGTGTGGGAAAAGCTGGTGAAGGTCTCGGGAGCCAAGCTGGACTGATGATGAAGATGCCCAACGTACTGACGCCCGCCGCCCTCGCCGACGGCCCCGAGAACGAGAATCCCGTCACGCGCGGCTTCATCGGCACCTGGCCGAACGCCGAGGTCCGCGACGAGACGGGCCGCGTGGTCTGGACCCTGGCCGGCTACGAATTCCTCGACGAGCCGCAACCCGCACCGACGGTTCATCCCGGTCTGTGGGAACAGGCCCGCCGCAACATGGCACATGGCCTTTTCGAGGTGACCGATCGCATCTTCCAGGTGCGCGGCTTCGACCTCGCCAACATGACGCTGATCGAAGGCGATCGCGGCGTGATCATCATCGACCCGCTGACCTGCGTGGAAACGGCCGCCGCGGCCCTGAAGCTCTACCGCGAGCACCGCGGCGACCGGCCGGTCACCGCCGTCATCTACAGCCACAGCCACGTCGATCACTTCGGCGGCGTGCGCGGCGTGGTCGACGAGCAGGAGGTGATCCGCCAGGGCGTGCCGATCATCGCGCCGGCGGGTTTCCTTTGGCACACGGTGGCCGAGAACATGATCGCGGGCAATGCGATGTCGCGGCGATCGCAGTTCCAGTTCGGTCAGACGCTCAAGCGCGGCGTTTGCGGGCAGGTAGATTGCGGCCTGGGCAAGAACCTGCCTCACGGCACTGTCTCGCTGATTCCGCCCACGCGAACGATCGAGCGGGAACGCGAGCGCCAGGTGATCGACGGCATCGAAATCGTCTTCGCACTCGCGCCCGAGAGCGAGGCGCCGTCGGAGATGTTTTTCTTCTTCCCGGGGCTGCGCGCGCTCAATCTGGCGGAGCTCGGCCAGCACACGATGCACAACCTCTGTCCGTTGCGCGGCGCCCAGGTACGCGACGCCCGACTCTGGTCGCGCTACCTCGACGAAGCGCTGCACGAGTTCGCGCCGCATTCGGACGTCGTGTTCGCCCAGCACAACTGGCCCACCTGGGGCAACGGCACCCTTACGCGCTTCATCGCCCAGCAACGCGATCTGTACAAGTACGTGCACGACCAGACCGTCCGGCTCATGAACAAGGGTCAGACGGCGGTGGAGATCGCCGAGGAACTGCGCCTGCCGCCCGAGCTGCTCGACATCGACCATGCCCAGGGCTACTACGGCGCGCTGGTCCACAACGTCAAGGCCGTGGTGCAGCACTACCTCGGCTGGTACGACGGCAATCCAGCGCGGCTGCATGCGCTTCCGCCTGTCGAGGCGGGCTCGCGCTATGTGGAATACATGGGCGGCGCCGCAGCAGCGCTCGGCAAAGCGCGGCGCGATTTCGAGCGCGGCGACCACCGCTGGGTCGCCGAAGTCACGAACCATCTGGTGTTCGCCGACCCCACCAACGAGGCGGCACGCACCTTGTGCGCCGCATCATTGGAGGCGCTCGGATTCGCCAGCGAGTCGGCGACCTGGCGCAACGCCTATCTGCTGGCGGCACGCGAACTGCGGACCGGCGTGCCGGCCGCGAAGCGGCGCAGCATGGGCAATGACCTGCTCAAGGCCGTCCCGATGGAGATGTTCCTCGACTGCCTTGCCATCCGTCTGGTTGCTGAGCGCGCCAGCGGCCACTGTCTTGCCATCGTCTGGCACATCGTCGACGCCGACGAGCACTGGACCTTGACCCTTGGCAATGCGGCCCTGACCTACCGGCGATCCGCGCGGGGCGCCAAGGCCGATGCCTCACTCGCCGTGAGCCGTGACGGGCTTGCCGGGCTCCTGGCACACCAGGACGGCGTCGCAGCCGCCATCGGCGGCGGGATTGCCACGGGACATGTCAAGGTGTCGGGCGACTCTTCAAAGGTCCAGGCGTTGCTGTCGATGCTCGACGAATTCGAGCCGATGTTCGACGTCGTGACACCGTGACGAAAATCGCTAATCGTCGTTTGCAGGCAACGCCTCAAACCCTCACAATCGACGCACAATAGGTTACGGGCCTTCCGTTCTCCACGGCTTTCCTGAGTCATCGGATCGGTCCAGAAGGAGGTTCGGCCGTGCGTAGTGCATCTCCTGTGTTGGCGGGCGCATCGACCGCGCGGCGCATCCCTCGGCTGGCCGTCGCGGCGGCAGTGTGCGCCGGCAGCATCGGCGCCTATGCGCAATGCTCCTCGTCGGGATTCGGCGCGGCCGCCCAGTGCGCCTCGCGGAACCCCAGCAATTTCGACACCGATCCCAGAGCTGGCACCGCCCCAGCCGCGGCCGACGCCGCGCAATGGTCGCTCTTCAGTGGCACCGACCGCCTCCACCTCGGCGCCACGGCCAGCAGCGACAGCTCGCGCCCCGATTCGAGCGGGATCGGCAACCTGTTCCAGCCGCGCGGTGACACGCCGAGCGGCAGCATGGGCATCCACAGCACCTGGTACCAGGACGATCGAACCCGGCAAGGCTGGTACGCCGACGTACGGGGACAGTACGCATGGTCGGACAACCGGGCGGCCCCTCTGTCTCTGGCCGGCACGGACGGCCAGTCCCGCGTCGGCATCGCGTCCGCCGAGCTCGGCTACGCGATACCGCTGGGCGACACAAGCGGCTGGACACTCCGGCCGCAAGGCCAGTTGATCTACCTGCGCAACAACAACTACAACCTCCTGGACACTGACTTTTCCAACATAGAGACGAGCAAGCGCGCCGGTTGGATGTCGAGGATAGGGATTCGGGTGCAACCGAACTGGGTCCAGACCTCTGGCTGGCGCTTCCGCCCCTATGCCGCCATGAACTGGTGGCACGATGACTTGGGCGACGAGGTGTTGGTCAACCAGATGACGACCTATCCAAACAATCGCTATGAACTCAAGGCCGGCGTCAACGTCGACTTCAAGCAGGGACTCGGTGCGTGGGGCGACCTGGGGTGGCAGTGGAACACTCAGTCGTCGTCCCAGCCGTATCAAGCCTGGACCGTGCGCGCCGGCATGAAGTACGCCTGGTAGGTCGTCAAGGCCGCAATCATTCGAGGTGAGGCTCGGCGCGCTCTTCCGGAACTGTCGGCGACGCCCGTTCGGCGATGTCGAGCAATGCCGCTGCCGTGCGCTCAGCCGCGCCGCGATTCGATGAAGCGAATGCGAGCGCAGCCTGTGCCATCGCCTCACGACGCTCGGGTTTCTCGACCAGCTTGAGCGCAGCCGTCACGGCGTGTTCCATGTCGGCCACTCGCGCGGAAGCGCCGGCGGCCAGCGAGAGTTCCGCCGCTTCTGCGAAGTTGAAGGTCGACGGCCCCATGATGACCGGGCAACCGCAGGCCGCCGCCTCGATCAGGTTCTGCCCCCCCAACGGCTCGAAGCTGCCGCCCAGCAACGCCACGTCGGCCAGGCCGTAGTAGAGCGCCATTTCCCCGAGCGAATCGCCGAGCCAGATCTCGGCCTCGGTCGGCGCGCCGGCAGCGCTGCGCCGCGCGACAGCGAATCCGTTCGACTCGATCAGCGCGGCCACTTCGTCGAAACGCTGCGGATGGCGCGGCACGATCATCCATTGCACGTCGTGCACGCGCTTGGCGATCGACTTGACGGCGTCCTGCGCAGGAGGCACCGGTGCCAGTGCGCCGAAACGCTTGAGCACGTCGAGCAGTTGCTGCTCCTCGCCATCGCGCGAACTCGCGAAGATGACCACGGGCCGAGGGAGTTGCGTACGCAGCTTGGCCGCTGCGGCGAGTTGCCGCGCGTCCGGCGTGGCGTCGAACTTCAAGTTTCCGAAAACGCCCGCGACCTTGGCGCCCAGCGACACCAGCCGGTGCGAATCGGCTTCCGTTTGCGCCCACACGGCCGCCAGCGAGGAGTACGCAGGCCGCGCAAGCCAGCCGAAGCGTTCGGCCCCGGCCAGCGACTTCTCGTTGAGCCGTGCGTTGGCCAGCACCAGCGGAATCCCGCGCTCGGCGCAGGCGGCGGTCATCTCGGGCCAGACTTCGGTTTCCATCAGCACGCCGATGCGGGGACGGAAGCGATCGAGAAAGCGTGCGACCGGCTCCGGCGCGTCCCAGGGCTGCCACACCTGGAGGTCCCCAGGCTCCAGCAGCTTGGCGCCCTCCTCGCGGCCGGTGGCGGTGCCGTTGGTCAGCAGGATCGGAATGCCGGGCAATTGCCGGCGAAGTTCTTCGATGAGGATGCCGGCCGCGCGCGCCTCGCCCAGCGACACGGCATGGATCCAGCACCAGCCCATTCCGTTGGCGGCATCGTCGTAGTGACCGAAGCGCTCTTCGACGGCCAGCGCGTAGCCAGGCTCGGCCGCGGCACGCCGGCGGAGCTTGCGGCGCACCAACGGCTTGGCCAGCGTAGTGACGGCGCCGTAGAGGCGCAACAGCAAGGAACGCACGCTTCGCGGATTCAGTGCGCGGCTTCGGCCAGCGTCGCGTCCGGCTTCACGCTCTTGAGCAGCGTGAGCATTTCGCTTTCAATGCGCTTGAGCGCCGCATCGGTCTGGCCTTCGAAGCGCAACACGAGCACGGGCGTGGTGTTGGAGGCACGGATGAGTCCGAAACCATCAGGCCAGTCGACGCGCAAGCCGTCGATGGTCGACACCTTGGCCGGCGCGTCGAAGGTCGCCGTCTTGACGAGTTGATCGACCACCACATGCGGCTCGCCTTCGGCGCATTTCACATTGAGTTCGGGCGTCGAGAAGCTGGTCGGCAATGCGTTGAGCACATCGCTCGCGTTCGGGCTCTTGCTCAGGATCTCGAGCAGGCGGCAGCCGGCATACGTGCCGTCGTCGAAGCCGAACCAGCGCTCCTTGAAGAAGATGTGGCCGCTCATCTCGCCGCCGAGGGGCGAATCGATCTCCTTCATCTTGGCCTTGATGAGCGAATGGCCCGTCTTGAAGATCATCGGCTTGCCGCCCGCTGCCTCGATGGCCGGCGCAAGACGCTGCGAGCACTTGACGTCGAACACGATGGTCCCGCCCGGCACGCGCGACAGCACGTCCTGCGCGAAAAGTGCCATCTGCCGATCGGGAAAGATGTTGTTGCCGTCCTTGGTGACAATGCCCAGGCGATCGCCATCGCCGTCGAAGGCCAGTCCCAGTTCGGCGTCACCGGCCTTCAGCGCGGCGATGAGATCCCGGAGGTTCTCGGGCTTGCTGGGATCGGGATGGTGATTGGGGAAGTTGCCGTCGACCTCGCTGAAGAGTTCGGTCACTTCGCAGCCGATCGCGCGCAGGATCGCCGGGGCCGACGCGCCCGCGATGCCGTTGCCCGAATCGACCACGATCTTGAGCGGACGCTCGAGCTTGATGTCGCCGGTGATGCGCTTCGTGTAGGCCTCGGTCACGTCGACCTTGCGCACGCTGCCGCCGTGCGCGAGCTTCGCGCTGTCGGCTTCCATCACCTTGCGCAGGCCCTGGATCTCGTCGCCGTAGATCGCGCGTCCGGCGAGCACCATCTTGAAGCCGTTGTAGTCCTTCGGGTTGTGGCTGCCGGTCACCTGGATGCCGCTGGTGCACAACGTATGGGCCGCGAAGTAGAGCATCGGCGTCGTGACGGCGCCGACATCGATCACCTCGACACCGGTGGCGACCAATCCCTTGATCAGGGCCTCCGACAGCGAAGGGCCGGAGAGGCGCCCGTCACGTCCGACCGCCACCGCCTTCTCCCCGGCTGCGCGCGCTGCGCTGCCGAAGGCCTTGCCGAGCGCCTCGGCGACTTCCGGGTCGAGCGTGGAGGGAACCACGCCGCGGATGTCGTAGGCCTTGAAGATCGATGCGCTGATCTGCATGAAAGCAACCCCTGGAAGTTCGAAAATTGAACACGATTGTAGGCATGGCCTTTCGAAGCCAGATGTCCGGAAATGGCTACTCTTGGCCTGGCGCGAACGTATGATCCTTTCATGCCAGCCACCCCCGCCTCCACTGCCGGACTTGAGAGCGATGCATGCTATTTGGCCATGAAGGCCCATGATGCACGCTTCGACGGGTCCTTCTTCACCGGCGTGACATCCACGGGCATCTATTGCCGGCCGGTGTGCCGCGTGAAGCTGCCCCGGCGCGAGAACTGCTGCTTCTTCCGCCACGCGGCGCAGGCAGAGGCCGCAGGATTCCGCCCGTGCCTGCGTTGCCGACCCGAACTGGCGCCCCGCGCCGCGAGTTGGTCGACCGAGGACGCGTCGCGCATCCTTGCGCTGCAGGCGGCACGGCTGATCGACGAGCCCGACGCCTGGTCCGACGACGGCCCAGGCGCGGCGCAAATTGCCGCGCGGCTCGGCGTCAGCGACCGCCACTTGCGCCGCATCTTCGAGGCGCAGTTCGGCGTGT
Source organism: Variovorax sp. 05L425 (assembly GCF_056397705.1). Taxonomy (NCBI): domain Bacteria; kingdom Pseudomonadati; phylum Pseudomonadota; class Betaproteobacteria; order Burkholderiales; family Comamonadaceae; genus Variovorax; species Variovorax sp. 05L425. The sequence continues at coordinate 350,797 of NZ_JBFTNY010000002.1, forward strand.
CCCCGTTGCAGTATCTGCAGACGCGTCGCCTGCTCGCCGCCAAGCAGCTGATCGCCGACACGCGACTGCCGATGACGCAGGTCGCGCTCGCCAGCGGATTTGCGAGCGTGCGCCGCTTCAACGCGGCCTTCTTGGCCCACTACGGTCTGAACCCGAGCGCCCTGCGCCGCGCCGGCGGCTCGGCCGATCGCCGTGAAGGCGATGGCGTCGAAGTGAAGCTCGGTTTTCGTCCGCCCTATGACAGCGCCGCGATGCTCGATTTCTTCGCGCGCCGTGCGCTGCGCGGCGTCGAGCTCCTCTCGGAAAGCAACGGCACGAAGCAGTTCGCACGCACGCTGCGCGTGTCGCAAGGCGGCCGGACGCTGCAGGGATGGCTGCAGCTTCGCTTCGATCCGCAGCGCGAGCAGGTCCTGCTGCGCGTGGGCGATTCGCTGGCTTCAGTCTTGCCCATCGTGATCAGCCGCGTGCGTGCCATGCTCGATCTCGATGCCGAGCCGATGGCAATCAACGGTGCGCTGCACGCCAGCTTTCCGCACGGCGACGGCCTGCGCGTGCCCGGTACGGTCGACGGCTTTGAACTGGCCGTGCGCGCAGTCCTCGGCCAGCAGATCACGGTCGCGGCCGCGCGCACCATGGGCTCGCGGCTGGTGCAAGCCTTCGGCGAGCCGATCGCGACGCCCATCGACGGGCTCGACCGGCTCTTCCCCACACCTGCGGCCATTGCCGGTGCAAGCGGCGACGCGCTGGGCCAGCTCGGCATCGTGCGACAGCGCCAGGCAGCATTGCTCGCGGTGGCGCGCGAAGTGATGGAAGGCCGGCTTGCCCTGCATGCCGGCGCCGACGTCCCCGCCACCCTCGCTGCGTTGCAGGCATTGCCAGGCATCGGCGACTGGACGGCGCAGTACATCGCGATGCGCGCCCTGCGCTGGCCCGACGCATTCCCCGCAGGCGACGTCGCGCTGCAGAAGGCGCTCGGCGTCACCACGGCACGTGCGGCTGCGGAAGCTTCACTCGCCTGGCGTCCCTGGCGTGGCTATGCCGTGCTGCGCGCCTGGTACGCCCCCGCCTCATCTCCCACGGTCGATGCTGCATCGATCGTCCCCACCATCGATTCCGGCGTCACCGTCTGATAGCCATGAAATTCAAGACTTCAACGATCTACACCACCCACTTCGACAGCAAGCTCGGCGGCATCACGCTCGCCGCAACCGACAAGGGCCTGGCAGGTGTCTGGTTCGACCGCCAGCGCCACTCGCCGGACATGACCGGCTGGGAAGTCGCGACCGACCATCCGGTGCTGCGCAAGGCGACCGAACAGCTCGACGAGTATTTCTCCGGACGCCGCCAGCATTTCGACCTGCCGCTGGATCTCTCGCACGGCACTCCCTTCCAGCAATCGGTATGGCAGGCGCTGCTCGCGATTCCCGCGGGCGAGACCACCAGTTATGGCTCGATCAGTGCGGGTGTCGGCAAGCCCGCCGCCGTGCGCGCCGTGGGCGCTGCGGTCGGCCGCAATCCGATCAGCGTGATCGTGCCCTGCCATCGGGTTCTCGGCTCCGACGGATCGCTCACCGGCTATGCGGGCGGGCTCGATCGCAAGACTGCGCTGCTCGAACTGGAAGGTGCGCTAGGCGCACCGCTCGCGGAGACGGGTTCATGAGCGAAGCCGAATGCACCGCGGGCGGCCCGGCGACGGCGAATCCCGCGCCACCTCTTTCGAAGCCGAAGGCGGCGAGCCGCCGATGGGTCGTGGACTTGTTGCTGCTGGGCATGCTTTGGGGCGCGTCCTTTCTTTTCATGCGTATCGGGGCCGCCGAATTCGGCGCGCTGCCGACGGCGGCGGTTCGCGTCGCGATCGGGATGATCTTCCTGCTGCCCCTGTTGGGGATGCGGGGACAGTGGTCATCGTTGAAGCAGTACTGGAAGCCGGCGCTCGGCATCGGCGTGCTCAACTCCGGCATGCCATTCGCGTTCTTCTCGTTCGCGCTGCTGACCATCAACAGCGGCCTCGCGGCGGTGATCAACGCGACCGTGCCGATGTTCGGCGCGCTGGTCGCATGGGCGTGGTTCGGAGATCGACCTGGCCGTTCGCGCATCCTGGGCCTGGTGATCGGCTTCGTCGGCGTCGCGATGCTCGCGGGCCGCGGCGCGGGCTTTCATTCCGGCGCGGACGAGGGTGCCGCGCGATGGGCCATCGCTGCATGCCTTGCCGCATGCATCTGCTACGCGTTTTCCGCCAGCCTGACGCGCAAGTACCTGGTCGGCGTCCCTGCATTGGCGACGGCGACAGGCAGCCAGATCGGTGCGACGCTCGCGCTCGCCGTACCGGCGTTGTGGCTCTGGCCCGCCCAGATGCCGAGCGTGCAGGCGTGGCTTGCGCTGGTCGCCGTGGGCACGGCGTGCACCGGACTGGCCTACATCCTGTTCTTCAGGCTGATCGAGAACGCGGGCCCGGCGCGCGCGCTCACGGTGACCTTCCTGGTGCCGGTGTTCGCGTTGTTCTATGGCGCCGTGTTTCTCGGCGAAGAGATCACGCAGTGGATGCTGATCTGCGCAGTGGTGATCGTGTGCGGCGTGGCGCTATCGACGGGTCTGGTCAGGCTGGGCCGCACCAGCCGCCGGGCTGCCTGAAGACGCCGGCGACGGGCCCTGCATCGACGCGGCCACCACGTTGATGGACAGCGCCAGCACCAGCATGTTGAAGGTGAACGCGAGCACGCCGTGGATCAGCGTGATGCGCCGCATCTCGCGCGACGTGACCTGCACATCGGACACCTGCGAGGTCATGCCGACCACGAAGGAGTAATAGAGAAAGTCGAAGTAGTCCGGCTCCGACTTGCCGGGGAACTTCAGCCCCGGGGGCTCGGCCTTCGGGCCTTTCCCGCTCTCCTTTTTCTCGCGCTGGTAGTAGCGGTGCGCGTAGTGGAAGGCGTAGATGGTGTGAATCATCAGCCACGAACTCGCGAGGCCCGCCAGCCCCAGCGCGATGTGGCCGACACGCTGCGCACCAGACAGTCGCGGCACCTGCTGCAGCAGCATCGCGATCACTCCGACACCGACGCCGACCGCGATCACCATGATGATCAGGATCCATGCCTTGGGCTGGTCGAGTTGCTGCGCGCGCAACCGTGTGCCCTCCGCATCCGACGTCTCTGCCAGCCACCAGGCGGGCAGCAGGTACGCGGCGGCCGCGACGCACCAGCCCAGCAGACCGCGCGAGGCGTCGTCGAGCGGCCAATGAAACAGCGGCAGGCCGAAGCTCACCACCAAACCCAGGACAGCGCCGCACAGCAGACGCTGCCAGCCCGTCATCAACGCGAATTGCTTGCGCATGCGGCGACTTTAGCGCCAGCCGCCCAATGCGCCGGCGCCGGGCCGTACAGCGCCATGCGGGGAAGCTGCAGCTGGATGTCTGCCCGATCGAACGCGACCTTGAGGCGCCGAAGGTATTCCCGGCGAATCGTCCACTGTTGCAGGGGCAACACCTTGAAGCGACAGCGCAGCACGACGGCACCGTTCTCGAAGCGCTCGACGCCCGCCATCTCCAGGTCCGCGAGGATCTTTCCTGCATGGGAAGGGTCGGCTTGCAGCGTTGCGCCGACTTGCACCATGACGGACAGGACTTCATCGATGTTCTCCTGACAGGAAACGCCGACCTCGACCACGGCCTGCGCGAAAGACCGCGACATGTTGGTGACGGTGGTCACGAGATTGTTCGGCACGAAATGAACGTTGCCTTCATAGTCCCGCAGCCGGACGTGGCGAAGCGTGATGTCCTCCACCACGCCGCTGAGATCGGCGATCTTCACGACGTCGCCGGTACGGATCTGGTCCTCGAACAGGATGAAGAAGCCGGTGAAGTAGTCTTTCACCAGGCTTTGCGCCCCGAAGCCGACGGCCAATCCCACGACGCCGGCGGCGCCGAGAATCGGCGCCAGCGATATGCCGATTTCGGCAAGCACCAGCATGACCGCGATGGCGCTGACAGCCAAGGCGATCAGGTAGCGGACCACGCGTCCGAGCGTCTCGGCCCGCTGGGGGCCGTCGGCTCCGCCGAGCCGGGCCTCGACACGAAGACGAACCGCCCCCACGACCCTTTGAAGCACGATGATCGCGGCCCACGCAACCGCGATGATCAGCATGATGCGCAGGCCTGAGAGCACGGGTGCGCTCCATTGTTGCCAGTTGATGCTTTCGAATGCTTTCATGTATTGATTCATGGCGTCCATTCTCTGGAGGTGCGGCCTTTCCGCGACAGCGGAACGATCTGAAAAGCACGGCGAACCGTCCGACGCGCAGAACCGATCCGATCGCGCTACGCTCCGGCGTGCCCGTCGTCCAACCAACGAACCACGAATGAACATTCCACGCCTCCTGGCGCCCCTGCTCACAGCCTGTGTCCTGGCGGCGCCGGTGTTTGCCGCACCGCCTGCGCCCGGGCACGTTCCCGACACCATCGAACAACGCGTCGCAGCCTGCATTGCCTGTCACGGCCGCGAGGGATCGAGCACCGAGGCAGGCTATTACCCGCGTTTGTCCGGCAAGCCTGCAGGCTATCTTTTCAACCAGCTGCAAAGCTTCCGGGACGGCCGTCGCTTCAACACGGACATGGTGCATATGGTCCGGCACCTGTCGGACGCCTATTTGCGCGAAATCGCCGAGTACTTCTCCTCCATCGACCTGCCCTACCCGCCCGTTCCCAGCACCACCGATGCCACGCCCGAGATGCTGGCGCGCGGCAAGGCGCTGGTGTTCCAGGGCGACGCGGCGCGCGACATTCCGGCCTGCGTGCGCTGCCACGGCGAGGCACTGACCGGTGTGTTGCCCGGAATTCCGGCGCTGGTCGGCCTGCCGCGCCTGTATCTTTCATCACAGCTCGGCGCATGGATCACCAACGAGCGCCACGCGCTCGCGCCCGACTGCATGGCGGAGGTGGGTCGCAAGCTCACGTCAGCCGACATCAACGCCGCGGCGAGCTGGCTCGCGATGCAACCGGTGCCCTCCAACCCCAAGCCCCAGGCCACGGCGCCGAGCCCCGTGCCGATGGCATGCAGCGCGCTGAACGCCAACTGAGCCCGCCATGCGACGCCTTTTCTATCTGCTGGTCTTCCTGGTCACGCTCGCGGTGCTGGCCGGCCTGGCCATCGTCGGGCTCAACCTGCGCGGGGAGGACAAGCTGCCGGAAACACCGGCCGCCTTCAATGGCACGCCGGCCCAGGTCGAACGTGGCCGCTATCTCGCGCTGGCCGGCAATTGCGCGGGATGCCACACGGCCCTCGGCGGCGCGCCGTACGCGGGCGGCGTCGGCATCGAGACGCCCTTCGGCACTGTCTTCGCGAGCAACCTGACACCCGACCCGAAAGCCGGCATCGGCGACTGGAGCGCCGACCATTTCTGGCGGGCCCTGCACAACGGCCGCTCGAAGAACGGGCGCCTGCTCTACCCCGCCTTCCCCTACCCGAACTTCACGCGCGTGACGCGCGACGATTCGGATGCGATCTTTGCGTATCTGCGGAGCATCCCGCCTTCGCCGACGCCGAACGTTCGGCACCAGTTGCGCTTTCCCTATGACACGCAGGCTGCGCTCGCGGTGTGGCGTGCGCTCTCCTTCACGCCCGGCACCTTCGAACCGAATCCCGCGAAATCTGCCGAGTGGAACCGCGGCGCCTACTTCGTCGAAGGCCTCGGCCACTGCATCGCCTGCCACGGCACCCGCAACGTGCTCGGCGCCACGCAGGAGAAGCTGGGCCTCTCGGGCGGCCTCATCGCGGTCGAGAACTGGTATGCGCCTTCGCTCACCTCCAAGCGTGAAGCCGGCGTCGCCGACTGGGACCCGCAGGACGTGGTCGAACTGCTCAAGAACGGCCGGTCGGCGCGCGGCTCGGTCATGGGCCCGATGGCCGACGTGGTATTCGGCAGCACCCAGCATCTGGACGAGGCGGACCTGCACGCGATGGGTGTGTACCTCAAGGAACTGCCGAGCACCGCGACCGCCGCGGCGCCGACTTCGACCACCCGACGCGACCCCCGCGTCATGGAACGCGGCGCCAGGATCTTCGACCAGCGCTGCGCCTACTGCCACGGCGACTCAGGCCAGGGAGCAGTGGGCGCCTATCCGCCGCTCGCGGGCAATCGCGCCGTGCTGATGGACTCGGCGGTCAACCTGATCCAGATCGTGCGCCACGGCGGTTTCCTGCCTTCGACCGGAGGCAATCCGCGCCCTTACGGCATGCCGCCTTTCAGCCCGGTGCTCGACGACATCGATGTCGCCGCCGTGCTGACCTACGTTCGCGGATCGTGGGGCAACGACGCACCCCCCGTGACACCGCGCGACATGATGCGCCGGTGACGAGCAGCGCCCTAGTAGGAGCCGGGCGGCGGCTTGAAGGTGAGTTCGTTCTTCGTCTTCATCGCGTAGGCCGCGCGGGCCAGCGACGAATGGGCAAAGCCGATGACTTTTCCGATGGGCGCCTTGATGGCGTCCACCATCGGCGATTCGCCCGGCTGCGCAGGCGACAGCCCGCACTTGCGCAGCATCCGATTGAACTGGTGCACGCGCGCCGTCTTGCGTGTATGGGCGGTGTAGAAGTTCACGCCGACCGAGATCGCCACGCGGTCGCCGGGCGTTGTCCATTCCGGGTCCGAGCGCGTCATGTGGGGCGAGGTGCTCGGGAAGTAGATTCCGTCTCCCGGTCCTGTCACGAATTCATGGCTGCGCGCGACGAATTCGTCCTTCAGCCGGACCTTGCGCGCCGAGTGGGCGACGATGTAGTCCTCCACCCCGTCGATCGGCACGACCACGCGGTCGGTATGGTCCCAGACGTTCATCACCTTCTGTCCCTGCAACATCAGCCAGAAGTTGTTCTCGCGGTCGATGTGGAACGGCGTCACGGACGGCGGCGCCGAGATGAAGATGAAGCCGGTGACCATGAAGATCCCGCGCTGCTCGCGCATGATGGTGTCGCGCACGTTGTCCAGAACGTTCTCGAGAAGCGCCTTGTAGCGCGGAATGGCTTCGACGTCGTAGAGCGCAATCCAGGAACCCGGCTCCTCGATGCGTCTGAACACTTCCTCGATGCTGCGTCCGTCCGAAGGCTTGCTGTCGTGCGCAAAGCCTGACGCCTGCGTGATGCCCGGCCTGACGAAACGGCACTGCTTGAGCGGCACCAGTTCCTGCGCAAGCGCTTCCAGTTCAGGCAGTTGAAAGAGTGGATGCAAGTGGTAGGTGTGATGGAGCCTGCCCACCTTGTACGTAGTGAAGCCTTGGGGGTCGTCCACCCACATGCGGCAGTCCTTCGTGACGGCCGCCATCCGATCGATTTCGCTCGCGCCCATCGAAACCTCCTCGATGTGATTGCGCAAGAATAGGCGATGTAACAAAAAAATACTAAATGGCGTTCGATGTAGTACGAAAGAACGACCCCAACACCAAGCCCATCAAGTCCGCTTGACCCTCCCATCATGGAAAGGTTGAAACTCCTTCCATCCCGCCCACATGGCGGCTTGAAGGACAGGAAATCTCCATGAACCACAGCTTGGCGCTCTCGCCCGGCACGACGACCGGCCTCCTGGAATGGTCGCTCCCGATCGAGGGCATGACCTGCGCGTCCTGCGTGGCGCGGGTCGAACGGTCGCTTGCCGGCGTTCCGGGCGTGACCGAAGCCAGCGTCAACCTGGCGACCGAAGCGGCCAGCGTGCGGACCGATGGGTCGGTGGAGCTCGCCGCCCTGCGCGCCGCCGTCGAAAAGGCGGGCTACGCCGTCGGCGAGGAAGAGGCTCCGGCGGCACTGGCCGGCGTGGCGCGCACCCCTGGTTTGGCATCCGTGCAGCGGCGCGGACGCAACGATGCATGGCCGGTCATCGCCGCCGCCATTCTGTCGGCGCCACTCGTGTTGCCGATGTTCGGCATGCTCTTCGGCGAGGAATGGATGCTCGACGGCTGGCTGCAGCTCGCGCTGGCAACGCCCGTTCAGTTCTGGCTCGGCGCGCGCTTCTATCGCTCGGGCTGGAAGGCACTGAAGGCTCGCGCCGGCAACATGGACCTGCTGGTCGCCCTTGGCACGTCGGCCGCGTACGGACTCAGCGTCTACCTTCTCCTGTTCGCGCACGCCGACCATGGCATGCCGCACCTGTATTTCGAGGCTTCGGCGGTGGTCATCACGCTGGTGCTGCTCGGCAAGTGGCTGGAAACGCGAGCCAAGCGCCAGACCACCGAGGCCATCCGGGCGCTGAACGCGCTGCGTCCCGAACGCGCGCGCGTACGGCGAGACGGCGCGGAGCACGACGTGCCCGTGGAGCAGGTCCGGATCGACGACCTGGTGGTCGTCCGCCCTGGCGAGCGGGTGCCGGTCGATGCGCTGGTCATCGAAGGCAACAGCGAAGTCGACGAGTCGCTGATCACCGGCGAAAGTCTGCCGGTCGCCAAGCAAAAGGGCGATGCCGTGACCGGCGGCTCCGTCAACGGCCAGGGCCTTCTGCTGATACGGACCACCGCGGTGGGCGCGGAATCCACGCTCGCACGCATCGTTCGGCTGGTCGAGTCCGCCCAGGCGAAGAAGGCGCCTATTCAGCGGCTGGTCGACCAGGTCAGCAGCGTGTTCGTGCCGGTGGTCGTCGGTATCGCCCTGCTTACTTTCCTTGGCTGGGGCCTCGCCACGGGGAACTGGGAGACGGCGATATTGAATGCCGTCGCCGTGCTCGTCATCGCGTGTCCTTGCGCCCTGGGCCTCGCCACGCCGACGGCCATCATGGCCGGGACCGGCGTCGCCGCCCGCCATGGCGTGCTGATCAAGGATGCCGAGGCGCTCGAAGTGGCGCACAGCGTCAAGGTCGTCGCCTTCGACAAGACCGGCACGCTGACCGAAGGTCGCCCGGAACTCGTCGCCTGCGAGGCTGTCGACGGCCACGCGGAAGCCCTGCTCCGCGCCAGCGCCGCCATCCAGGCCGGCAGCGAACATCCTCTGGCTCGTGCGGTGCTCGCCGCCGCGAAAAACGCCGGCATCGACATCCCGCGTGCCAGCGCCGTGCGCGCTGTTGCGGGACGCGGCATGTCGGCTGTCGTCGATGGTCGCGAGATGCGCCTGGGCAGCAGCCGTTTCATGCGCGAACTCTCGGTGCCACTCGGCAAACTCGACGCCCGCGCCTCGCAATTGCAGTCGGAAGGGCGCACCGTCTCATGGCTGGCGGACGTGACCGAAGGCCGGACGCTGATCGGCATGCTGGCGTTCGGCGACACACCGAAAGCCACGGCGGCCGAAGCCATCCGGCAATTGCACGCACAAGGCATTCGCACCGCGCTGGTCTCCGGTGACAACCGCGGCAGCGCCGAGGCGGTGGCGCGTGTGCTGAAGATCGACACCGTGCGCGCCGAAGTACTCCCCGAGGACAAGGCGACCATCGTCGCGCAACTGAAGGCCGACGGCGAGCGCGTCGCGATGGTCGGCGACGGCATCAACGACGCGCCTGCGCTGGCCGCCGCCGATGTCGGGATCGCGATGTCCACCGGCACCGACGTGGCGATGCACGCAGCCGGCATCACGCTCATGCGGGGCGATCCGGCGCTGGTGAGCGACGCCATCGACATCTCGCGCCGCACTTACGCCAAGATCCGGCAGAACCTGTTCTGGGCCTTTGCGTACAACGTGGTCGGCATTCCCCTGGCGGCCTTCGGCCTGCTGAGCCCTGTGATCGCCGGCGCCGCGATGGCCTTCAGCAGCGTGAGCGTGGTGAGCAATGCGTTGCTGCTGCGCCGCTGGAAAGGAAAGGCGCGATGAGCGCAGCAAGAGCAGACATGGAACCTTTCAACATCGGCGAGGCCGCGGCCCGCTCCGGCGTTTCCGCCAAGATGGTGCGGCACTACGAGTCGCTCGGCCTGTTGCCCGACGTGGCCCGCACTGACGCGGGCTATCGGCAGTACACAGAGAGCAACGTGCACACGCTGCGCTTCATCCGCCGTGCGCGCGATCTGGGTTTCAGCATGGCCGAGATCGCCGAACTGCTGAAGCTCTGGCAGAACAAGCGCCGTGCAAGCGCCGACGTCAAGCGCATCGCCCTCGCGCACGCTGAAGACCTGCATCGTCGAATCGAGGAGATGGCGGCGATGAAGCGCACGCTGGAGCGGCTCGCCGAGTGCTGTCATGGCGATCACCGCCCCGATTGCCCGATCCTCGACGAACTGGCGGAGTAGGCGCGCCCGCACCTATCGATTTTCGAACCGGTTGTAGTCGAGGATGCCGGCTTCCAATGGCTGATCCTTCTGATAGCGATCGATGACGGCATCGCTGAAGGCCCAGAAGTCGGGATTGGTGCGGCGCACGGCCCAGCGTTTCGAGAAGGCCGCGTAGTCGGCCTCGGACCGAAGCTCGCGCATTGCCGCAGTCATGGCCGGCAATTCGGCCACGGTGGCGCGATAGAAGGCATTCGGGTAGCTGCCGATCACGCCGGGGACCATCGTCAGCGTGTCCTCATCGGGCCGCAGCTCGCGGCGCTCGCCGACCAGATGGGACACGCTCGAATGCGCCGTGTTGCGCAGCAGGCTGAAAGTGGTCCTGGTGCCGTCGGCCGCCTCGACGACCAGGAGCGCGCTTTCAGGCATCCATTGCAGTGAGGTGCCGTGCACGGCCTCCAGCTCGCGCTGCGGCGCTTTCAGCGTCGGCGCCGCATGGTGGTCGAGATCGAAGCGCGTGTCGAGCACGGGAGCCAGCTTCGTCTTCATCATTTCGAGCAACTCGCGCTTGGGGTCGGCCGTCCGAAAGCGGATGCCGCTCTCGATCGCCAGGGTCGTCGCGGGGCCGCCATACACCTGCTCGCGCGTGCTCAGGCTGTCGTCGCGGTACCACGCGTCCCGCGTGACCGTGCGCTGCGCCTTGGGCAGCAGCATGATGAAATTGAACTCGCCCTCCATGCGCAGGAAGTCCATGTAGAGCCGCGAGTTGAGCTGGTGTCCGATGTTGCCGTAGACGTCGTAGTTGGCGACCAGCAGATAGTGGATGCGTTCGAGCAGCGGATAGCCGATGACCCACGCCGTCTTCGGCGATTCACCCACCATGCCCTTGACCACGCTCGCGCTGTCGTAATGGCGGAACACCGTCAGGGCGGCGTTGTCGTTGCGGCCATCACCGTCCCAGATCAGCCGCAGATCGAGCTTCTGCGGTCCGCCGAGGCTCCGGGCCAGAAATTGAGTGCGGGCCTTCAGGTAGTCGTTCTCCAGCCTCGCGTAGTAGAGCCAGGGAACCACGACATCGGTGTTGCTGCTGCCGGTGGGGAGCCGCAGCAGATTGGCATCGCGGGCCAACTGGCCGGAAAGCGCGCTGTCGTAGCCCTCGGAGGGCGCGAGGAACACGACCCAGAAGTGGTCTTCGATCACATCCAGCGCCATCTGCCCGCGGCACACCGGCCCCTTGATGAAGCCCATGATCGTGAATTCCGCCTCGTCGAGCATGAAGCGATAGCGCGCGCCGACCGGCAAGGCCGCAAAGGTGGAGAACGGATTCGCCGCCGTCTCGGCGCTGTAGCCCGGCAGGCGGTCCACCGAATAGGGCGCATCAAGAAACAGCGAGCGCCAGCGAGTCATGCGTTGTGCGCTCAGGGCATAGGGCATGTGCGTCTTGGCGACGATGGTCTCGCGCTCGGGCACGAGCCGGTAGTAGACGCGGTCCACGCCGGGATCGTCGACGGGTCGACGGCTGGCGACAAGTTGCACCGGCTGGCCGGGTGGCGTGGCCGAACGCACCATCTTGAAATATTGGCGTTGCGGATCGTCGTCGAAATAGAGATCCGCGAGAAACAGGTGCTCGTAGGCGTAGCGGCTGAAGAGCCTTTCCTTCAGCGACTCGCCGTTGAAAAAAAGCTCCCACTGCGCGACACGCTGCATCGCCAGGCCCGACGGCGCGGGCGGGCCCTCGTACGGCGCTCCCTTCTCGATCCACTGGGTGAGGGTACCGTGCTCCGCAGGGCTGAGACCCGGCAATCCGAACGGCATCCCGCCCAATGGCGACTCGCGCTCGTAGCGCGTGATCTCCTCGCCCGCAGGACACGTCGCCTTGCGATTGATCGAGAAGTCCAATCCGCCGCTGACGACACCTTCGGTCGGCAGCGGATGCTGCTGCTTGAGAGACAGCAGGCGATGCATCAGCCCGGCGGTGCGGTTCGCTTCCGGTGTCGGCGCATGCTCGTTCAGGACGGGGAAGAAGTCACGTGTCCGCCATTCCGAGGGCTTGTCGGCGTCGACAAAAAGACGCGACGGCGGGGCCGCGAGCAATCGGGTCGCGTCATACACCGGCGTCTTGTTCGCACCCCGCGCGAGTCCTTCCCAACTCGTGGCCTTCAGCTGGCAAGGTGCGTCATAGCACGCGTGGCAAACCACGCACCGGCGATCGAGGATGGGCTGGATGGTCTGCGCGTACGACTGACCTGCGGGCGGCGCGATGGGCTTGTCGAAGCGCGTCGGGTCCGCCGGACCGAAGAGATCGTCGAAGCGCTGCGTGGCAACCGTTGCACAAGCGGCAATCAAGACGAGGACAAGGACGATCAATGACGCGACACGAACACGACGCATGCCGGTGCCCTTCGACTGTGGCTATGGGTCATGCACTGTAACGTGGCGACATGACGCGCCAGTGGCCCGCTTGCACGGGCCTGAGCTTGCTTGGCGGGGTTCTACGGGCAGTGCGCAGCAATCCACTGCCGCCACTGCATGCTGGCAGCTTGGCGCGCCGCGTCGTCCGCTCCCTTCGGGTCATAGGCACCGAGCGATTGCCACAAGGCGCTCCAGTCACCGGCCTCGGGCATGTCCGACACCAGCGTCTCCAGCACAACGAAGGCACGCTGACGCGTGACGGGATTCGGCGCATCGAGCAGCGGCATGATCGCCGGCAGTGCGTCGCGACCGCGTGCAATCAGCACAAAGGTCGCGACGGTATGCGGCGGATGCAGATCGTCGGGATAGTCGTCGATGGTGCGCACGAGCGCTTCCAGAGCACGCTCGTCGCCGATGGCGGCCAACGCCTGCGCGGCGCGGGCGCGCACTCTCGGCTCTGAATCGCCGAGCGCGCCAGCCAAGGCCTCGGCGGCCGACGGATCGGCGATTTCAGCGAGGCCCTCCGCGGCTTTCTCGCGCACTTCGGAGTCGGGGCTCGCAAGCGCGCGCTGCAAGGTCGGTGTGGACGCGCGGCCAGCCACGACCAGCGCGGCGAGTGCGCTGGTGCGGTCCGTGGGATCTGCGGCATCGAGCCCGCCAAAGTCGGAACTCATGGCCTCATAGCGTGACAGCGCCGGGGCTGCGCCGATGTAGGCCGCCGCCGCATGCTGCGGCCACGTCGACCACCTTGCTGCAGTTCGGAGTCCCTGGCCTCGACGATGTCCTGGGTGGCGGCCTGACGGCCAACCGCCTCTACCTGCTGGAAGGCGCGCCCGGCGCAGGCAAGACCACCGTGGCCATCAAGTTCCTTCTGGGGGCAACTCGGCCTCCGGGAGCGCATCGAGACGGCCGGCTTCGACCACCACTTGCTCAAGCCCGTCAATCTCGAACAGCTGCTGGTTTTGCTTTGAGGCGCTTCAGGCCAGCCGCATCTTCTGCGCCGCCTCCCGCAACTCGGCGCGAAAGTCCGGATGCGCGATGGCGATCAGCGCCTCCGCCCGCTGCTTCGCGCTCTTGCCGCGCAACTGCGCGACGCCGTATTCGCTCACCACATAGTTGACGTCGTTCTTGCTGGTCGTGACGTGGGTGCCCAGCGTCAAGGTCGGCACGATGCGCGAGATGGTGTTGCCCTTGGCCGTCGACGGCAGCACGATGAAGGACTTGCCGCCGTTCGAGCGATTCGCAGCACGCACGAAATCGCTCTGCCCGCCGGTCCCCGACACCGGCGAGAAGCCGAGGCTTTCGGAGCCGCACTGCCCGATCAGGTCCACCTGCATGGTGGCGTTGATGGAAATGAGGTGGTCGTTCTGCCCCGCGAGGTGCGGATCGTTGGTGACATCCACTGGATGCATCTCCAGCATCGGATTGCGATGCATGAACTGGTAGAGGCGCTTCGAGCCCAGCGCGAAGGTCGCGAACATCCGGCCCGGATGCATGTTCTTCAGCCGGTTGGTGACGGCGCCGGCTTCGACCAGCGTCAGGATGCCGTCGCCGACCATCTCCGTGTGGATGCCGAGGTCTCGCTTGTGCGTGAGCTGCATCACCACCGCGTCCGGAATGCCGCCGTAGCCGATCTGCAAGGTGGCGCCGTCCGGAACCATCTCGGCCACCTGCTTGCCGATGGCCTCCTGCACAGGGCCGATGGTCGGCAGGCCGACCGCCGGGAGATCGTCTTCGGATTCGACGAGCGCACTCACCTGCGACAGATGCACGCGGCAGGCGCCATACGAATACGGCACGTTGGGATTGACTTCGAGCACGATGGCGCGCGCCTTGGCGACCGCCGCCATCGTGTAGTCGGCGGCCAGGCCGAGCGAGAAGTAGCCCTCTTCGTCCATCGGCGAGGCCATGCTGAACACCACGTCGGCCGGCGTGAGTCCGCGCTTGATCAAGGCGGGAAGCTCCGAGAAGTTGGCCGGCACGTAGTCGCTCCAGCCCTCCTGCCCGCCCGCGCGCGACGCGGGCCCGAAGAAGTAGGCGACGTGCCGCACGTGCCGGACCGTCTCGGGATCGAAGTAGCCGTATTTCTTCAGCGGCAGGATCTGCGAAACCCGGACGTCGCGGAAATCGCGACGCTGGTTCGACAGCGCCGTCAGCAGGTGCGGCGGCTCTCCCGGCCCCGTCGGCACGACGATCGTGTCGCCGTCGTGGACCAGCCGCACCGCGTCGGCGGCGGACATCCGCTTGCTCTGGTATTTGGATTCGAAGGCGAGGGTCATGGCTTACTCCCGGTGTCGGCTTGCACGCGCGCGAAATGACGGCTCCGCGGCGCAAAATCGCGGCCGTTCGAGGACTCGAAAAGGAGCATGCAATGTTGCAGCAATCCCCCATGTTTGCCTACATCCCCGTCAAGGACGTCGCGCGAGCCAGGAAGTTCTACGAAGACAAGCTCGGCTTCAAGCCGAAGGCCGAGCTTGGCGGCGGCGTCCATTATGAGTTCGGCGGCGGCACGGGTGCCTTCCTGTATCCCACGCCGAACGCAGGTACCTCACTGGCGAGCCAGGCCTTCTGGGAAGTGCAGGACATCCGAAAGGAAGTCGCCGAACTGAAGGCGCGTGGCGTCGTGTTCGAGGACTACGACATGCCCGGCAAGGATGCAGACGGCATCGTGACGCAGGGCGGCGCCATGGCGGCGTGGTTCAAGGACACGGAAGGCAACATCATGGCGGTCATCCAGACCCTGTGAGCGGCATCGGCGGCGTCAGGCGAGCATCTTCTCGGTGATCAACCGCCAGTGCGTCTCGTCGACCGGCGTGATCGACAGCCGGTTTCCCTTGCGCAGCACCAGCATGTCGGCGAGTTCAGGTGTCGCGCGCATCTCGGGCAATGCCAGCAGCCGCGTCTTGCGCAATGCCTGCACGTCGAGCAGCAGCCACCGCGGGGCATCGGTCTTGGAGTCGGCATCGTAATAGGGCGACGCGGGATCGAACTGCGTCGGGTCGGGCCGGGCGTCCGACGCCACACGCGCGATGCCGACGATGCCGGGCTCGGCGCAGCTCGAGTGGTAGAAGAGCACGCCGTCGCCGACATGCATCGCATCGCGCATGAATTTGCGCGCCTGGTAACCGCGCACGCCGGTCCACGGCACGGTCGCGTTCGGGGCGGCGAGTGCGTCGTCGATCGAGCAATCGTCGGGTTCGGATTTCATCAACCAGTATTGGGTCATGGGCATCCTCCTGCCTTCGGCGCGCGAAGGAAATCGAAGTCGGCTCCCTGGTCGGCCTGCGTGACCGATTGAAGGAAAAGTTTGCGATAGCCGCGATCGGCTGTCGGCGAGATGATCGGCGTTTCCTTGGCGCGGCGCGCGAGCTCTTCGTCTGTCACGAGCAGCGACAACTCCCGGTTCGCCACGCTGAGGTGGATGCGGTCGCCGCTGCGCACATGCGCGAGCGGCCCGCCGATGGCGGACTCCGGCGTCACGTGCAGCACGATGGTGCCGAAGGCCGTGCCGCTCATTCGGCCATCGGAGATGCGCACGATGTCCTTGACGCCCGCACGCGCCAGCTTGCGCGGAATGGGCAGGTAGCCCGCTTCGGGCATGCCCGGTGCACCCTTGGGGCCGATGTTCTTGAGCACGAGGATGTCGTCGCGCGTCACGTCGAGATCGTCGCTGTCGATGCGCCGCGCGAGGTCTTCGAGGTTCTCGAACACCACCGCCCTGCCCTCGTGCTCCATGAGCGCTGCATCGGCCGCCGACTGCTTGATGATCGCGCCGCCGGGCGCCAGGTTGCCGCACAGCACCGCGATGCCGCCTTGCGGATAGATCGGGCGGTCGATGGGTCGCACCACCTCCTGCGCGAAGCCGGGCCCGGCGCGCTCGATTTCCTCGCCCAGCGTGCGGCCGGTGACGGTCAGGGCGTCGAGCCGAAGCAGCGGCTTGAGTTCACGCAACAGCGTTGCCATGCCGCCGGCCGCGTGGAAGTCTTCCATGTAGTGCTGGCCCGAAGGTTTCAGGTCCAGCAGCACGGGCGTCTCGCGGCCCATGCGGTCCAGCGTCTGCAGGTCGATGTCGAGCCCCACGCGGCCGGCGATGGCCGCGAGATGCACGATGCCATTGGTCGAGCCGCCGATCGCCAGCAGCACTCGCATCGCGTTTTCGAAAGCGGCCGGCGTCAGCACCTTGTCGATGGTCAGCCGGTCGCGGGCCATCTGCACCGCCTGGGCGCCCGTCTGCTCTGCAACGCGGATACGGTCGGCGGTGACGGCCGGCGGCGATGCACCACCCGGCACCGTCATGCCCAGCGCTTCGGCGATGCAGGCCATGGTGCTGGCGGTGCCCATCACCGAGCAGGTGCCCACGCTCGCCACGAGCTGGTTGTTCACCTCCACCGTTTCGGCGACGTCGATCTCGTCGGCGCGGAAGCGCGCCCAGTAGCGCCGGCAATCGGTGCAGGCGCCGACGCGCTCGCCGCGATGGCTGCCTGTGAGCATCGAGCCGGTGATGAGCTGGATCGTCGGAATGCCAGCCGAGGCCGCACCCATGAGCTGCGCCGGCACTGTCTTGTCGCAGCCGCCGATGAGCACCACGGCGTCCATGGGCTGCGCGCGGAGCATCTCTTCCGTGTCCATCGACATCAGGTTGCGCAGGTACATGCTGGTCGGCGCCGCAAAGCTCTCATGGATCGAGATCGTCGGGAATGCCATCGGCAGGCCGCCGGCGAGCATCACGCCGCGCTTGACGGCCTCGATGAGTTGCGGTGCATTGCCGTGACAGGGGTTGTAGTCGCTGCCGGTGTCGGCGATGCCGATCACGGGCCTGTCGAGCGCCACGTCGGTGAAGCCCGCGCCCTTGATGAAAGCCTTGCGCAGGAACAGCGAGAAACCCTGGTCGCCATAGCTGGTCAGGCCCTTGCGCATGCCGCTGGTGTCGGCTGTGTCATCGGGTTCGAACGGAGAACTGGACATGAAAGTGCTTTCCGGGGGAATCGTGGCGTGTTGTCATCGCTTTGTACGCGATCTGCGCCATCCTGCACATCTTCGAACGCCTTGCGAGTCGTACGGGCGTCTCTTAAGCTGTGCACGATCTCGTCACGGCGGCGACACATGAAAGGCGACCGGATGCGCAGACCGAACTCGAAGATGAAGTGGATCACCGCTGCATTGCTCGGCGCACTCGCGGCCAGCCTGCACGCGCAGCCCGTGCGCTTTCGCGGCGACTTCGTCTACTTCGCGGACGCGGCGGTATTCACCGATTGCGCGAGCGGCAAGCGCTGGCCGGTCGTGATGGGCGGCGACTACCTGGCGCTGGAGCGCGCCTACATGCAATGGCGCAGCGCACCGCAAGCGCCCCTGCTCGCGAACTTCGACGGTCGGCTGGAAGTCAGGGAGCCGATGGAAGGTCCGGCACGCGAGCACATGGTGATCGACAGATTTGTCTCGGTGGAACCCGGCACCACATGCGAATCGATGGCGGTCTACATGAACATGAAGCAGCGTCAGTAACAGTTTGCACCCGTCGGCCCATCGCGAAACCGCGTCGCAGAATGGGACGGTCCTTCAATCACTCCCCATCCTTTTCGAGGAAGAACCAATGAGCATTTTCAGCAGCATCCTTGCCAAGATCATTCCGTCCGCAGTCGCCGCCCCGGCGCAGCAGCCGGCAGCACCGGCCTCTGCCGCTGCAGCGCCCACGACAGCCGCTGCAGCGCCGCCGGCCGCGATCACGCTGGTCGATGTGGAAGCATTGCTCGACGGCATGCCCGGCGCGAAGAATCTCAACTGGCGCACGTCGATCGTCGACTTGATGAAGCTGCTCGGCCTGGACAGCAGCCTCGAAACGCGCAAGCAACTCGCGCAGGAACTGAGCTATGGCGCGGACACGAGCGACAGCGCCAAGATGAACATCTGGCTGCACCGGCAGGTCATGACCAAGCTGGCCGCGAACGGCGGCAAGGTGCCGTCGGAACTCATCGCCTGACGCCATTCATTGCATTCATCGATCACGGGAGAACACCATGGGATTGCTCGATTTGCTACAGCAAGTGGTTGGCGCAAACCCGGAGGCTCACTTCGATCAGGTCGTGCAGAACGCTTCGACCGATCAACTCGGCGCAGGGCTCGCCGCCGCGATGAAGTCCGACCAGACACCGCCCTTCAGCGACACGGTCGGGAAGCTCTTCAACGTGTCGTCCTCACAGCAGCAGGCAGGCGTTCTGAACCAGATCCTTGCCACGCTGGGCCCGGCCGCATTGTCGGCAGTGGCGGGCGGCGCCTTGGGGCGCGTGCTCGCACCGGGCCAGACCCAGTTGACGCCCGACCAGGCTTCGCAGCTGACGCCCGGGCAGGTCACAGAGATCGCCGCGCACGCCGAGCAGGCACATCCGGGCATCGTCGACCAAGTGAGCCAGTTCTATGCCCAGCACGCAGGGCTCATCAAGATGATCGGCGGCGCCGCCCTGGCCGTCACGCTCGCGAAGATGAAAGAGCACGCGACCCAACAACGCTAGTTCAGCGCCCGCGATCGCGAAAGTACGCGGGCGTCTGGCCGGTCCACTTCTTGAACGCCTTGCGGAAATTCGATGCGTCGGAAAAGCCGCTGCGGTCGGCGATTTCCTCGACCGACATGTCGGTGCGTTCAAGGAATTCGATCGCCACGCGCTGCCGGATGCCATCGATGATTTCCTGGTAGCTCGTGCCTGCATCGACCAATCGGCGATGCAGCGTGCGGGTCGACAGGTGCAGCCGCTCGGCCATCTGCTCGGCGCGCGGCAGGTCGCCCACGTTGTCGAGACAGGCCTGCTTGATGACCTTGACCAGCGCGTGCTCGCCCGCGAATTCCCCCAGCATCCGGCCGCAGAAGTCGGCGCACACCTCGGCCGTGATCGGGTTGGCGTTGGGCAAGGCCACACCCAGCAAGGCGGCGTCGAACTGCCATTGCATGACGCCCGTGTCGAAGGTCGCCTCGCATCGGAGGATTTCCTCGTAGCGCTGCGCGTACGGCGGCGCCGGATAGGGCAGCAGCAGGCGCCGGCCGCCGTAGTCGCGCTCGAGCACGCGGCTCGTCAACGCCCGGATCGAGCTGAACCAGAACTCGGTCGCCAGGGGCAGCAGCGGCCCCAGGTCCATCACATCCTGCGCCTCGAAGATCGCGACATCGCCTTCGACCCGGAAGCTTTTTTCCAGCACCGGACCGGCGAGCTTCACGTGCTGGATGCCGAAGGCCACTGCATCGGCCAGCGTGGCGCTGGTCAGCACCGCGTAGCCGAAGACGCCGAAATCCGAAAGGCGCTGGCGCTGCCCGGCGATGAGGCCGATGGCCGGTTCCGGGCTGAGCCGCTTGACGTTGCCGAAGAACGCGATCTTCTGGCGGTGAGAGATGCGCGCTTGCGGATCGGAGATGGCCTCCGGCGCGATGCCTGTTCCGGCAAACAAATCCTCGGTCGCGACCCCGAGTTCCGCGAGGGAGTCCGTGAGCGCCGTCAAGCCAAGCATGTTGTGCGCCGGTGCATCCAGGTCGCTCGCATAACGTGCCGCGATGCGTGGCGTTGCAGGCCGGGTGGCGAGAGCTTCTTTGGTCACGGTGATCGAGAAAGGAGGGATTGGCAGATTTTCACCCGAATGTGTCGAAGTTGAACCTGTGCGCAACCCTTGCAAAGACCTACATTCGTTGCCACACGACGCGGCAGGTTCAGGTGCAAGGCAGCGTCCAAGGAGACAACACATGAACGACACCACTGATCTGGCGCACGCGGCCGCGGCCATCGATGCAACCGAGCGCGTCCACCGCCTCTTCGCCGCGCAACGGGCCGCCTTCGCCCTGCAGCCCTGTCCCGAGGCCGGGCGGCGCCGAGACTGGCTGACCGCGCTGAAGCGACAGATCCAGCGCTACCAGGACGTCCTCGCGGAAGCCATGAGCAAGGACTTCGGCTATCGGTCGGAGGCGGAATCGAAGATGCTCGACCTGCTGGGCTCCGTGCTCGAAATCGACCATGCCGTCTCGCATGTCCGCCGGTGGATGAAGCCCAGTCGCCGTTCGACCGAACTGCTGTTCCTCGGCAACCGGGTCGAGGTGCGCTACCAGCCCAAGGGCGTCGTGGGCGTCATCGTGCCGTGGAATTTCCCGATCTATCTCGCGATAGGGCCGCTCGTCGCGGCGCTGGCCGCGGGCAATCGCGTGATGATCAAGATGCCGGAGGTCACGCCGGCCACCAATGCGGTCCTCAAGACACTGCTCGCCGAAGTCTTCTCTGAAGATCTGGTGGCTGTCGTCGGCGAAGAACTGGCCGACCCCAACGTCTTCACGTCGCAGCCCTTCGATCACATCGTGTTCACCGGCTCGCCGGCCGTCGGCCGCATCGTGATGCGCACCGCTGCGGAGAACCTCACGCCGGTCACGCTGGAGCTTGGCGGCAAGTCGCCGGCGGTGGTCACGCGCAACTACCCGATCGCCGATGCAGCCACCCGCATCACGCATGGCAAGTCGACCAACAGCGGACAGATTTGCGTGTCGCCCGACTATGCACTGGTGCCGCGTGAACGCGTTGACGATTTCATCGCCGGCGTCAAGCGCACCTTCCGCCGCTTCTACAACGACCGCACCCACGGCAACGCGGACTACACCTCCGTGGTCAACCAGCGACAACTGGATCGCATGCACGGCATCCTCGACGATGCGCGAGCCAAGGGCGCGCGCATCGAGGCCTGTGCGCCCGATCCTCAAGGGGCAGGACGCCAGATGCCGCTGCATATCGTGACCGGCCTGACGCCCGACATGCGGATCCTGCAAGAGGAACTCTTCGGCCCGATCCTGCCGGTGGTGCCCTACGACACGACGGACGAAGCGATCGCATTCGTCAATGCCAGGCCGCGTCCGCTGGCGCTCTACTGCTTCACCCATGACGGTACCGAGCGCGACGAACTGCTGCGCCGCACGCATTCGGGCGGCGTCGCCGTGAACGACTGGGGATGGCAGGTGGTGAACCACGATGCGCCCTTTGGCGGCATCGGCAATTCGGGCATGGGTACGTACCACGGCGTGGAAGGCTTTCGCGAGCTGTCGCACGCGCGCACGGTCTTCCAGCGCAATCGCTTCTTCCCTATCGACCTGTTCTACCCACCCTACGGCGGCTTCGTGCAGCGGTTCGCGCTCAAGTTCTATCTGCGCAGCGCTGACCCCAAGCTCGCCACCCAACGCGCCGCCGATTCATCAACGAAGCAAATCCATTCATGAGCACTGAGGAATTCGATTACGTCGTCGTTGGGGGCGGCTCGGCCGGTTGCGTCGTCGCCTCGCGCCTGAGCGAGGATCCCGGCGTGTCGGTCTGCCTGCTGGAAGCCGGCGGCGCGGACAACAGCGTCTTCATTCATGCGCCGGCAGGCGTCGCGGCCACGCTGCCCGTGCCCTTCAAGAACTGGGCTTTCAAGACCGTCCCGCAAAAGGGCCTGAACGGCCGCCAGGGATACCAGCCGCGAGGCAAGGTGCTCGGCGGATCGAGCTCGACCAATGCCATGCTGTACGTCCGCGGGCACCGCTGGGACTACGACCATTGGGCCTCGCTCGGCAATGAGGGCTGGTCGTACAACGATGTGCTGCCGTTCTTCAAGCGAGCCGAGCACAACGAGACGCACGGCGCATGCCCCTTCCACGGCACCGGTGGCCCGCTCAACGTGGCCGAGCTTCGCAGCCCCAGCGCGTTGAACCAGGCGTTCATCGCCGCGGCCGCGCTGAATGGCGTTCCGCCCGTCGCGGACTACAACGGCGCCGAGCAGTTCGGCGCCTTCATGTACCAGGTGACGCAGAAGAACGGCGAGCGATGCAGCGCCGCCAAGGGCTACATCACGCCTCATCTCTCGCGACTCAACCTCAAGGTGATGACCGGTGCGCTTTCGTCGCGCATCGTGTTCGACGGCAAGCGTGCGCGCGGCGTGGTCTGCACGGTGGACGGCGCCGAACACGCCGTGCGGGCTCGGCGCGAGGTCATCCTCAGCTCCGGGGCCTTCGGCTCACCGCAATTGCTGATGTTGTCCGGTGTCGGACCAGGTGCAGCATTGCAGCGACTGGGCATCGAGGTCCTGCACGACCTGCCCGGCGTGGGTGAGAACCTCCAGGACCATATCGACCACGTGCAGGCCTATCGCACGAACAGCAGTTCACCGACCTTCGGCGTGTCGGTGCGCGGCGGATTGAAGATCACGGGCGCCATGCTCGAATGGAAGAAGAAACGCACCGGCCTGATCACGTCCAACTTCGCGGAGTCCGGCGCGTTCATCCGCTCGTCGCCCGAGGTGAAGGTGCCCGATCTGCAGATGGTCTTCGTCGTGGCGATGGTGGACAACCACAATCGCACTCTGCATCTGGGTCACGGATACTCCTGCCACATCGAAGTCCTGCGCCCCAAGAGCCGTGGACACGTTCGCCTTGCCAGCCGCGACCCGCGCGCCGCGCCGCTGATCGACCCGAAGTTCCTGGACGACGAACGCGATCTCGAACTGCTGGTGAAAGGCGTCCAGTTGCAGATGGACATGCTCCAGAGCAGCCCCTTCGCGCCTTATCGCGGCAAGATGCTGCATCCGGTGGACCGCAATGACAAGGCGGCCATTGCAGAAGACATCCGCAACCGCGCTGACACGCAGTACCACCCCGTCGGCACCTGCAAGATGGGTGCCGACGGCGATCTGATGGCCGTGGTCGATGAGCGCCTGCGCGTGCGCGGCCTCGATGGCCTGCGAGTGGTCGACGCATCGATCATGCCGACCCTGTGCGGCGGCAACACCAACGCGCCGACGATCATGATCGGCGAGAAGGCGGCGGACATGATCCGCGCCGACGCGCGCGCCTGACGCGGCACGGCCGGCACCGCCGGTGCCGGCCCTTTTCCATTCGAACAACAACTTGGCAGCGCCATGCTGGCGCATCACATCACCCATGAAGACAAGCACACGCGGCGCGCTCGCCGCACTCATCGCATCGACCCTCGCGACGGCGCCCGGCGCCTTCGCGCAAACGACCACGGCACCGAAGCCCGCAACACCCGCGACCGAACGCGCCAACCAGGCCGTCGCGCGCACGATGTCTTTCAACGACAAGCGGGACTTCGAGGACGCGACGCGCGGCCTGATTGCGACCATGCCTGATCCGCTGGTGAAGACGCCCGAAGGCAAGCTCGTTTGGGACGCCAACCGCTTCGACTTCATCGAGGGCGATGCGCCCGCCACAGTCAACCCCAGCCTCTGGCGGCAAGAAAAGCTCAACAACGCCCGCGGCCTCTTCAAGGTGACGGACGGCATCTACCAGATCCGCGGCTACGACATCGCGAACATGACGCTCGTGGAGGGCAAGACCGGCTGGATCGTGATCGACACGCTGCTCACCGCGGAGATCTCGCGCGCGACGCTTGCCTTCGCGATGGAAAAGCTCGGCAGCAAGAAGCCGGTGGTCGCGGTGATCTACACCCACAGCCATGCCGACCACTTCGGCGGCGTGCGCGGCGTGATCAACGAGGCCGACGTACAGGCCGGCAAGGTGAAGGTAATCGCACCCGAAGGCTTCATGGACAACGCCGTGGCGGAGAACGTGCTCGCCGGTACGGCGATGACGCGCCGTGCGGTTTACCAGTTCGGCGCGGGTCTCGATTCGAACGAGAAGCAAGGCGTCGGCACCGGACTGGGCAAGGCGCTGAGCAGCGGCACCACGGGCCTGATTCCGCCGACCGATCTCATCAGCAAGACCGGCCAGGAGATGACGGTGGACGGCGTGCGCATCGTGTTCCAGATGGCGCAGGGCTCCGAGGCGCCTTCGGAGATGATGTTCTACTTCCCTGACAAGAAGGCGCTCTGCCTCTCGGAAGTGTTGACGAAGCACATGCACAACGTCTACACGATCCGCGGCGCCAAGATGCGCGATGCGCTGGCCTGGAGCAAGTACGCCAACGAAACGATCGACATGTACCCTGACGTGCAAGTCGCATTCGCGAGCCATCACTGGCCGACCTGGGGCGGCGACAACATCCGCCAGTACATGGCGAACCAGCGCGACACCTATCGCTTCATCCACGACCAGGCCTTGAACCTCGCCAACAAGGGCCAGGTGATGGACGAGATCGGCGATGCCGAATTCTTCCCCAAGGCGCTCGCTGCAGACGCAAGTTCGCGCGGCTACTACGGCACGCTCAGCCACAACCTGCGGGCGGTCTACAACTTCTATCTCGGCTACTACGACGGCAATCCGGCGAACCTGCACAAGCTGCCGCCGACCGAGACAGCCAAGCGCTACGTCGCGGCCATGGGCGGCGAAGACGCGGTGCTCGCCACGGCGCGCAAGGCCTTCGATGCCGGCGACTACCGCTGGGTGGCGGAACTGGTGAACCATGTCGTGTTCTCGAATCCGTCCAACACCGCGGCGCGCGCGCTGCAGGCGGACGCGCTCGAACAGCTGGGCTACCAGTCGGAGGCCGGGACGTGGCGCAATTCCTATCTGGTCGGCGCCAAAGAGCTGCGCGAAGGCGTTCTCAAGCCGCCGACGTCGGCCCAGGGCCCCGATGTCGTGCGCGGCATGAACAATGAACTGCTGTTCGACTACATCGCGCTGCGCCTGAACCACGAGAAGGTCGACGGCATGAAGGCGAACATCAACATGGTGTTCACCGACCTGAACGAGACGTGGGCGCTGGAGCTCTCGAACTCCGTGCTCAACAACACCAAGGGCCGCGTGCTGAAGAACCCCGACGCCACGCTCACGCTGACGCGCCCGGCTTTCCTCGCGATGCTGCTGCAAGGCAAGAAGCTGCCCGAGATGGTCCAGGCCGGTGCGGTGAAGGTGAGCGGTGACCCCAAGGCACTGGCCACCGTTTTCGCGAACGTCGAGACCTTCGATCCCTACTTCAATATCGTCACGCCCTAATTGACAACCACCGACAGCGTGCTGCCCGGCGGTACCCGAACGACTTCGCTGTAGGTGCCCGCGATGTTCGGTCGAATCACCGGGAAGCTGGCCAGCGCCTGGAGGAACTGCGGCGCCGCTTGCGGCAGCTTGCGGTTGGCGCGGCCGAGACTGGCCGGATCGATAGCGGGCAAGCTGAAGACATCCTCGTTGCGCGCCGGCATGCTGTATTCGGCAATGCCTGCGCCCAAGGGAATCAGCCCCGCCGACGCTGCGGTGAAGCGACGCAGTTCCTGTCCGATGCTCGAATCCGGCCGGCGCGCCTTGATCGCCTTGTCAAGGATGTCGGCCGATTTTGTCTTGGCTGGACCGTTCAGGAGCGCCTTGTAGAAATCGAGCCCGAACTGGCGATTCAGGAAGCCGCCGAACGAGCCGGTCACCGCGTAGCTCTCGCAAGTCGCACCCATCGGCGTCCATTCGGTCAGCCCGCAGTTGTAGCTGCCGGCGCCGTTGTAGCTGAGGTAGTACGGGTAGCGCGAATCGCGGATCGCGTTGTGCGTGGGGTCGATGTTGAAGCTCGCCCAGTCCTCCATCATCAATGCGGACATTTCCTCCAACCAGGTGTCGAAGGTGGAGTCCGAGCCCATCTTGACGCCGCGGCGATAGAAGTTCTGCATGTGCATGCCTTCGTGCGCCATCACGGTTGCGATCTGCTTGAAGCCGGTCTCGCCGTCGAGATAAAGCGACTCCGAATCCAGGTACAGGCTCAACGACTCATTGCTGTAGGCCAGATCACCGCTGCCCTTCTTGAAGTTGTTCAGGCCCCAGAAGTAGCCGACGAGGCCGTAGGGCTCATGGTCGTGATCGAAGTTGACGATGAAGATGTCGACCGGCTGGCCGCTGCCCGGTACCAGTTGCGTCATGCCATGGTCGCCCCAGAGCGGCCCGCCGACGCGAACCAGCATGTCGTAGATGCCGCCTTGGGCGGCGAATTTGTCCAGCATGCGGGTCACCAGTGCATCGGAGACGGCTGACGGTGAAAGCTCTCCGGCCTCGACCCACAGGTTCACCGCCGTGCCATCGCCGGTCACACGTTGAGCTGCGAGCTTGACGGTCCGCTGCGTGTGGTCGTAGAGATAGATGTCGCGCTTGTCGTTGAGCACGTACGCGGCGAGCGGCGCCATCGACTTCATGAGGCCCGGCTGATCCTTGGCCTGAGGGTCCAGCAGTTTCGCGAAACCGGAGCGGTTGAATTCGTCGATGGCACTGCGATAGTCGCCGATGTCATCGTGCGGCTGGAACGTCGCCTTGTTGGCCGTCGTCGCCAACTCGCTGGCGCGCACGCTCAATCCGGGAAGCGCCTCAGCCGAATCGCCTTCGTTGGTCAACACCAGCGTCACGGTCTGGCCGTTGAGGCCCGCGATCGAGAGCGGAACATCCATCGGGATCTGCGACGCATTGACGCCTTGCCAGATGCCCGTGCCCGTGCCTGCATAGGTGCTGTCGTCGAGCGCGCCGCACGAACTGCAGGACGCCTTGACTGCGTTGCTTCCCGTTGCCTCGCTGGGCGGCTTCGAGACAGTCGGGGGTGGAGCAGTCTGCGCACCCGCATAGCTGCCGCCTCCTCCGCCACCACCGCCTCCGCCGCAGGCTGACAAGGACATTGCCAACGCCAGCACCGCTGTCGTTCCACACACTTGTTCGAATCGCGAGTTGCTGCGCATCACTTTCTTTCCTCCGGGTTGCAACCGGATATCGGCAGCGGCAGGAAGAAGTTGAGGGCTCGCGGCCCAGTTCTTTACTCGCGTCAAGCACATCGAACGAGCCCCTCCGAAGTGGCAGCCGCCCATCAAAGTCCCTAGCATCTGCCGCAGGCTTGCGGCCATGCGTCTGCGCTGGAGCCCAATTCTTGAAAGGATCTCCAATGAAACTGATCACCAGTTGCTGTGCATCGGACAACCAAGGCCCTGCGAACGGCGATCGACGGGCGTGGTTGAAGAAGACGGCCGCGGGCGGCGGCGCCGCCGTCCTGATGGCCAGCATCGGACTGCGAACGGACGACGCCGAAGCCGCCTCGCTGACCCAGGCCCAACGCGACGCCATGAGCCCGGACAAGGTCATCGAGATGATGAAGAAAGGGAACCAGCGCTTCCGATCCGGAAAGATGCAGACGCACGACTACCTCGCGCAGAAGCGCTCGAGCGCGTCGGGGCAATACCCTGCGGCTGTCATCCTGAGTTGCATCGACTCGCGCGCACCCGCCGAGATCATTCTCGACATGGGCATCGGCGACAGCTTCAATGCACGCGTCGCCGGAAACATCGCCAACAAGGACCTGATCGGCAGCCTTGAGTTCGCTTGCGCAGCCGCGGGTGCCAAGGTCGTGCTTGTCATGGGACATACCGCTTGCGGAGCCATCAAAGGCGCTATCGACGGCGTTCAGCTCGGAAGCCTGACCGGGCTGCTCGACGTCATCAAGCCTGCAGTCGCGGCGACGTCCTACACGGGCGACCGATCCAGCAAGAACCCCGAGTTCGTGGATGCAGTGGCGCGCACGAACGTGCAGCAGACGATCGACGCAGTGCGCAGCGGCAGCCCTGTCCTGACCGACCTCGAGAAGAAGGGGCAGATCAAGATTCTCGGGTCGATGTACAACCTTTCGAACGGTGTCGTGACGTTTATGGTGTGACCGAATCGGTGTGGAGGAATCAAGCCGTTGCAGGTTAATAACTTGCAAGGGCTTTTCTACGCGCGGCACGTTGGAACGGCAGTGCTGCGTGCCTGCATTGAGCGCGACGGGTCAGTCGTTGAAGACTAGAACGCCAAGCATAGGCAGCAGATATCGTGCCGACCGGGCCTTTGGAGTAACAGCGTGCAGGGTAGTAGTCAGAATGAAAAAAGCCGTTGCAAGTCAGTGACTTGCAACGGCTTTTCTGCTTTCTGGCGGAGTGGACGGGACTCGAACCCGCGACCCCCGGCGTGACAGGCCGGTATTCTAACCAACTGAACTACCACTCCTGGTAGGCAACGTTCACTCCGACTGGAGCCAAGTGTTGCCACTTGTGCCTTCTTCACCTGATGGTGAAAACTGGCGACCCTACGGGGATTCGAACCCCGGTACTCACCGTGAAAGGGTGATGTCCTAGGCCTCTAGACGATAGGGTCAAAACCTGGACTATTTTCTCGACGCCCTGTTGGTGGAGGTAAGCGGGATCGAACCGCTGACCTCTTGCATGCCATGCAAGCGCTCTCCCAGCTGAGCTATACCCCCTTGTGGGTGTCGAGCCTCAAATTATATACAGATTTTTAGGCCTTCTTTAATCTCTCAATCACTTTCTCGCGAGAAAAAAGAGAGAGCACTGCGTCGAGTGATGGCGTCTGCGGCGTTCCCATCACAAGAACGCGCACCGGCATTGCGAGCGCAGGCATCTTGAGGCCATGTGCGGCCAGCACTTCCTTGATGGCGGACGCAATCGCAGCCTTGTCCCACGCGACGTTCGCGAGCTTGTCTGCCAACGCCGCAATTGCGGGTCGCACGGCATCGGTGACGTGCTGCGCGCGATCGGCTTCGCTTACAACGATGTCCGCATAGAAGGCCGCAGCCCAGTCTGCGAGCGCCACCGTGGTTTCGCAACGATCTTTGAAGAGTCCGCAGATCGCGGGAAGTCGCTCGTCGATAGCGATGCCCCGCTTTTGCAATTGCGCAGCGACCAGCGGAGCCAGTGCCTCATCGGCCATTGCCTTGAGGTGCTGCGCATTGACCCAGCGCAGCTTGGTCTCGTCGAACTGCGCAGCGCTGCGGCCCAGGTGGTCGAGGTTGAACCACTCGATGAATTGCCCACGCGAGAAGATCTCGTCGTCGCCATGACTCCAGCCGAGGCGCGCAAGGTAATTCACCATCGCGTCGGGCAAGAAGCCCTCATCGCGGAATTGCGTGACTGGTTTTGCGCCGTTGCGCTTGCTCATCTTCTCGCCCTGCTCGTTCAGAACGGTAGGCAGATGCGCGTACACCGGCGGCTCCTTGCCGAGCGCGCGGAAGATATTGATCTGGCGCGGCGTGTTGTTCACGTGGTCGTCGCCGCGGATCACGTGCGTGATGGTCATGTCGATGTCATCGACCACGACGCAGAAGTTGTAGGTCGGCGTTCCGTCAGGGCGCGCGATCACGAGGTCGTCGAGTTCGTCATTGCCGATTTCGATGCGGCCTTTGACTTTGTCGTCCCACGCAACGACACCGCCCTGCGGATTGCGAAAGCGCAGCACAGGCTGTACGCCTTCAGGCACAGATGGCAGGGTCTTGCCGGGCTCGGGACGCCAGGTGCCGTCATAGCGCGGCTTTTCCCTGGCGGCCATCTGCTTCTCGCGCAGGGCGTCGAGTTCTGCCACGCTCATGTAGCAGGGATACACCAGGCCAGCGGCCTGCATCTCGGCGAGCACGGACTTGTAGCGGTCCGTGCGCTGCATCTGGTAGTACGGGCCTTCATCGTGGTCGAGGCCCAGCCACTGCATGCTTTCAAGGATGACGTCGACGGCTGCCTGTGTCGAACGCTCGACGTCGGTGTCTTCGATCCGAAGAATGAAGTCGCCGCCGGTCGAGCGTGCAAAGGCCCACGGATAGAGCGCCGAACGGATGTTGCCGAGGTGAATGAATCCGGTCGGGGAAGGTGCGAAGCGGGTGCGTGTCTTTTGCGTCATGCGAGAGTGCCCAGGCCGCGCAGCAGGTCGGCCTTGATGTCTTCAATGTGATCGAGCCCGACCGCGACGCGGATCAGGCCCTGGCTGATGCCTGCCGCCTGCCGCTGCGCCTCACTGAGGCGCCCGTGCGAGGTGGTGGCCGGATGAGTGATGGTGGTCTTGGTGTCGCCGAGGTTGGCCGTGATGCTCAGCACGCGCGTGCTGTCGATGACCTGGAACGCATTGGCTCGTGCCGTCTCGGGGCTGTCGCCGCTCACGTCGAACGACACGACCGCACCGCCCTGCCCCGACTGCTGTCGCATCGCCAGTTCATGCTGCGGATGCGACGGCAAGCCTGGGTAGTAGACGCGCGCGACACCGGGTTGCGTTTCGAGCCACTGCGCGAGCGCCAACGCGCCTGCGCAATGTGCCTGCATGCGGATGCCGAGCGTTTCGAGCCCCTTGAGGACAACCCAGGCGTTGAATGGCGACAACGCCATACCGGCGGTCCGCACGACCGGGGCGAACACTTCGTTGATCAGCTTTGCGGAACCGCAGATCGCGCCGGCGAGCACGCGGCCCTGCCCTTCGAGGTATTTGGTCCCCGAGTGAATGACGAGGTCCGCGCCGAGTTCGGTCGGCCGCTGCAATGCGGGCGAACAGAAGCAGTTGTCCACGACGAGCAACGCGCCTGCATTGTGCGCAAGGTCCGCCAGCGCGCGGATATCGCACACGTCGGTCAGTGGATTCGTCGGCGTTTCGGCGAACAGCAGCTTGGTCGTCGAGCGAATGGCTGATTTCCATTCGGCGACATCCGTCTGCGAAACAAAAGTGGTTTCAACGCCGAACTTGCCGAACTCGCGGCCAATGAGGTTGAGTGTCGAGCCGAACACCGAGCGTGAGCACACGACGTGGTCGCCCGCCTTGAGCAACCCCATGCACATCATGAGGATGGCGGCCATCCCGCTGGACGCGCCGATGGCAGCCTCGGTGCCTTCGAGCGCCGCCAGCCGTCGCTCGAAGCTGGCCACCGTCGGATTGGACGTGCGCGTGTACGTAAAGCCTTCTTCGGTGCCGGCGAACCGACGCGCCGAAGTCTCGGCGTCGGGCTGCACGAAGCTGCTCGTCAGAAAGAGTGCTTCGGAATTCTCGCCATACTGGCTTCGCTCCAGCGCGGTGCGCACCGCGAGCGTGTCGCGGTGAAGTCCGGGTGGCAGGGGTTGGTCGGCCACGTTGTTTCAGCTCAGATTGGGCAGCGCGAGACGCGAGGAATCCTCTTCGGTCTCTTCGACGCGGGGACGATTTCCGTTCATTCGCGAGATGGCCTCCGTGTCGATGTCGCCCGTCACATAGACGCCGTCGAAGCAAGATGCATCGAACCCGTCGAGCTTGGGATTCAGCGAACCGATGGCGCGCTTCATTGCATCGACATCCTGGTAGATCAGCGCATCGCAGCCGATCAGTTCGCGGATCTGTTCGACGGTGCGGTCGTGCGCCACCAACTCATCCTTGGTGGGCATGTCGATGCCGTAGACGTTGGGGTAGCGTACCGGCGGCGCAGCGCTCGCGAGATACACCTTGCGTGCACCGGCATCGCGCGCCATCTGCACGATCTCACGGCTGGTGGTGCCGCGAACGATGGAGTCGTCGACCAGCAGCACGTTACGGCCCTTGAACTCGCTGCCGATCACATTCAGCTTCTGGCGCACCGACTTCTTGCGCACGCCCTGGCCCGGCATGATGAAGGTGCGACCCACATAGCGGTTCTTCACGAAGCCTTCGCGGTACGGAACGCCGAGCAGGTGAGCAAGCTGTGTGGCGCTCGGTCGACTCGATTCGGGGATCGGAATGATGACGTCGATCTCGCTGGGCGGCACGGTCGAGACCACGCGCTTGGCCAGCGTCTCGCCGAGATTCAAGCGGGCCTGGTAGACGGAGATGCCGTCGAGCACGGAATCCGGCCGCGCGAGATAGACAAACTCGAAGATGCAAGGCTTGAGCGTCGGGGAATCGGCGCATTGCTCCGCATGCACCTGCCCCTGGAGATCGACGAACACCGCCTCGCCCGGCCCGATGTTGCGCTCGAACACATGGCCCGAGCCTTCGAGCGCGACCGATTCGCTCGCGACCATCACGGTGCCGTCGGCGCCGCGGCCGATGGCAAGCGGGCGGATGCCGTAGGGATCGCGGAACGCGAGCAGGCCATGGCCCGCGATCAGCGCCACCACGGCGTACGAGCCGCGCAGTCGCCTGTGCACGTTGCGCACCGCGTCGAACAGCGTTGCCGAATTGAGCGCGCCGCCACGCGTCGCGCGATCGATCTCGTGCGCCAGCACGTTGAGCAACACTTCGGAATCGCTCTCGGTGTTGGTGTGGCGGTGGTCGGTGGAGAACAGTTCGGCCCGCAGCGCATGCGCATTGGTCAGGTTGCCGTTGTGTACCAGCACGATGCCGAAAGGCGCGTTCACGTAGAAGGGCTGGGCCTCTTCCTCGCTGTAGGCATTGCCTGCGGTGGGATAACGTACCTGGCCCAGTCCGACATCACCGGGCAGCGCGCGCATGTTGCGCGTACGGAACACGTCGCGCACCATGCCCTTGGCCTTGTGCATGAAGAACTTGCGCTCCAGCAACGTCACGATACCGGCCGCATCCTGGCCGCGGTGCTGCAAGAGCAGCAGCGCGTCGTAGAGCAGTTGATTGACGGGGGCGCTACTGACAACGCCGACGATTCCACACATGAAGCAATCCTCTCAGGGCAGGTAGCTTGCCAACTTTTCAGGCAAGGCGGGCTTCAGGCCCTGCAATGCCGCATCGAGAACAATGGCGCTTCGCGATTCGTGCCACCAGGCACTGTCGCTCAACGCCAGCAAATGAACAACCACCGCGGCGGCCAGCAGCGCCGTCGCGCCGCGCGCCACGCCGAAGACGCCGCCCAAAATACGATCCACTGGCCGCAGTCCGATCACCGCCACGAGTTTGCGCGTGAGCGAAGCCACCAGCCCCACGCTGAAGGCCACGGCCACGAACACCAGCACGAAACCCGCCGCGTAGCGCCAAGTTGCGGCCGGGTCGCCGAAAGGCAACCAACGGCCGACGTCTTCCGCCAGCCACTGGGCGCACAGGAAGGCAGCCACCCAGCCTGCGAGCAATATCACCTCGAAGACCAGGCCGCGCATCAATCCCAGCAACATCGAAATCACCACCAGGGCGACGGCGATCCAGTCGAGGAGGGCCACGTCGATCGGTGCTGGCTACAAGCTGAGGATGGCTGCCGGCAATGACAAGCCCTTGACCTTGCCCGCAGCACGGTCAGCCTCGGCACGTGTGGCAAACGGACCGACGCGCACACGCGTGCGCTCACCATCGGCCGTCTTCGCGACGTGCGTATATGTCTTGAGCCCCGCCTTTTCGAGTTTCTGGCGCACTTCCTTGGCCTTGTCCGCATCGGCAAAGGCGCCGACCTGGACCACGAAGCGGCCGTTTTCGTCAGCGTTGGTGGTCGCGGTAGGCTTTGCAGCGGTTGCGGACGCCACGGGTGTCTTGCCTTCGAGCAAGGCGCGTGCGCGGCCGCCATCGTCGGCGGGAACTACCGGCTTGGGAGGTGCGGGTTTCGGCTCCGGCTTGGCTTCGGGCTTGGGCTCGGCCTTGGCTTCCACCTTGGGTTTCGGTTCGGGTTTGGGTTCCGGCTTCGTCTCGGGCGCCGGGTCGGGCTTGGCTTCCGCAGGCGGTGTTGCGGCGGCGACCTTGCCGGGCGGAATCTCGGTGCCGTCCGCAGTCTCGGTGATGATGCTGTCGTTGGCCGATGCGGCGGCGCCGCCCTTGCCGGAGGCCGCGGGTGCAGGCGCCGGTGTCGACGGCAGGGTCAGGGGTTTTGCCTTGGCGCGGTCCGGGACTTCGATCGGAATGTCGACCGCGACCGGACGCGGTTGCGTGTCGAACAACAAGGGGAAGCCGATCACGCCGATCAACACCAACACGGCGGCGCCGACGAGCCGGTGGCGTGCGCGACGACGCATCGCTTCGATGCTCTCCGCCGGCGGTGCGGCGACGGCGGAGTTTCGCCCTTCGTTGCCCTGAGGACCGCGTGCGCGGAACTTGAAGAACGCCATGAAATTCGTTTTCCTGATGGAGTGCAGCGTGAGGTGGAAAAAGCGCCGGAAATCAGGCTGTTTCAGGAGCCCGACGACAAGTGCCTGGCCCGCAGACGAGGGGTTCCGTGCTCGAGCACGCCACCCACGGTGAAGAACGATCCGAAGACGACGATTCTATCAGTGGGGTCCGCATGATCGATGGCAGCTTGCAGCGCTTCCATGGGAGCACGGTGCACGCTGCCGCTGGTGTCGGAGCGCGTGTTCTGCGCCTGCCAGCGGGCCAGCAGATCGTCCGCCTTGGCGGCGCGCGGTGTCGGCAGATCAGTGAAATACCAGCGGTCGATCATCGGGCCGATCCGCGCCAGGATGGGGGTCAGATCCTTGTCGGCCATCACACCGAATACACCGTGGGTGGTCGGGTAGAAGCCCATTGCATCGAGGTTTTCGGCCAGCGCGGCGACCGCGTGCGCGTTATGCGCAACGTCGAGCACCAAGGCCGGCTCGCCTGGAATGATCTGGAAGCGCCCCGGCAGTTCGACCATGGCCAGACCGTTGCGCACCGCCTGCGCAGTCACCGGAAGCCGCTGCCGCAGGGCTTCGAGCGCAGCCAGCACTCCGGCGGCGTTGATCAATTGGTTGGCACCGCGCAGTGCCGGATAGGCCAAGCCGCTGTAGCGCCTGCCGCGGCCACTCCAACCCCACTGCTGCTTGTCGCCCGACACGTTGAAGTCACGTCCGACGAGCCAGAGATCGGCACCGATCGCGTTGGCATGGTCGATCACGCTTTGCGGCGGAACCGGATCGCTGACGATTGCCGGACGACCGGCTCGCAGGATGCCGGCCTTCTCGAAACCGATGCTCTCGCGATCGGGGCCGAGAAAGTCCATATGGTCGAGGTCGATGCTGGTGATCACGCCGCAGTCGGCATCGACGATGTTGACCGCATCGAGCCGTCCCCCGAGGCCAACTTCGAGGATGGCGACGTCCGGCTTGTTCGCCGCGATGCACAGCAGGATGGCAAGCGTCGTGAACTCGAAATAGGTCAGCGCGACATCGCCCCGGCCGCGCTCCACCGTTTCAAAGTGCTCCGCGAGTTCGACCCCGTCGACTGCATCGCCGCGCAATCGCAGCCGCTCCTCGAAGTGCACCAGATGGGGAGAAGTGAAGACAGCCGTGCGGTAGCCCGCATGCGTGAGGATCGACTCGAGCATCGCGCAAGTCGAGCCCTTGCCGTTGGTGCCGGCCACCGTGATGACAGGGCAGTCGAAGGAAAGGCCCAGCCGCTCGGCGACCGTGCGGACCCGGTCGAGCCCGAGTTCGATGTTCTTGGGGTGCAGGCGCTCAGCGAGCGCGAGCCATTCGGCGAGGGTTTTCATGGAGCCCGGAATTGTCGCCGACGCGGGCCCCAGGCATCATCGAGGGATGACAACGCTCTACGGCATAACGAACTGCGACACCGTCAAGCGCGCCCGCGCTTGGCTCGATGAACATGGTGTCGCCTACCGATTCCACGATTTCAAGAAAGAAGGCGTCCCCGAAGCCCAACTGGACCAGTGGCTCCGCGCGCCCGGTTGGGAAGCGCTGGTCAATCGCCGCGGAACCACATGGCGCCGGCTCGACGAAGCCACCCGCGCGGGCGTGGTCGACGCCCTCTCGGCGCGCACTGCATTGCTCGCCAATCCCAGCCTGATCAAGCGGCCGGTGGTCGATTGGGGATCCCCCGCAGGCGTCACGACGGGGTTCGACGCCGACCAATGGAAAAGCCACGTTGTGTAAACGGTTGAACCCGAACCACCCCAACGCGTCAAATCCAACCATGCGGGGCTGGCAGTCCCATTTCCAGGAGTTATTGACATGAATACGAACACCATTCGCAAGATATCGGCCCTCTCTGTGTTGACCGCCGCTCTGGCAGGCGGCGCCACGATGGCCCACGCAGAACAGGTGTTGGCACGGGTGATTTCCACATCGCCCGTGACCGAATCGAACGGGCATATCAGCTACAACGTCACCTACGAATACGCGGGTCGCCAATACTCGACGCGCACGGCAACGCCCCCTGGAGCAAGCATTTCGGTCGATATGGGCGACTACGGCGTCACGACGTCGCCAGTCGTACCGCAATCACAGATTGCACAGAACCCGGCGCCTCAGAACTGGGACAACGTCGTTCCGGAGCAAGGCCTTGTGGTGTCGGGCGGTGGTGCACCGGCGCTGGCACCGGGCTACGCGCAGTCCGCTCCCATGTATGCACAGCCCGCCCCCGTGTACGTACAGCCGGCGCCTGTCTACTACCCCGCCCCCGCCTACTACGGCCCAGCCTACGCACCGGCCTACGCCTACCCGCCGATCGGCATCTCGCTGGGCTTCGGCTACTCGCGCGGCTGGGGTGGTCGCTGGCGCTGAGTCCGGGATCAGGCCGGAGGGCCGGCCGGGAAGCCTAAAATCACGGGCTTTTCCAACCATTGCAAGGGCGCGTCTGGCAAAGGCGCGCCGCCGGATGCCGACCGCAACCGGTGCCACGCCCTCCTATCTCATGAGCACAACCGAATTCCTCCAGAGCGCCTCGGTATCGACCAAGGCCAACGTGTACTTCGACGGCAAATGCGTGAGCCACAGCCTCACGCTCGCCGACGGCACCAAGAAATCGGTCGGCGTGATCCTGCCGTCCACCCTCACCTTCAACACTGGCGCGCCAGAGATCATGGAAGGCACCGGCGGCAGTTGCGAATTCATGCTTTCGGGCAGCAGCGAGTGGGTGGCATCCGGCATTGGCGAGAAGTTCAGCGTGCCGGGCAACGCCAGCTTCCAGATCCGCGTGAGCGGCGAGCCCTACAGCTACATCTGCCACTTCGGCTGAACCGGGAATCGAGCATGTCCACCATCCTCCAGAACGTTCCCGCCGGCCAGAAGGTCGGCATCGCCTTCTCAGGCGGCCTCGACACCAGCGCCGCGCTGCACTGGATGCGCAACAAGGGCGCCATTCCCTACGCTTACACCGCCAACCTCGGCCAGCCCGACGAGCCCGACTACGACGAGATCCCGCGCAAGGCGATGCTTTACGGCGCCGAAAAGGCGCGCCTGATCGACTGCCGGACCCAGCTTGCCGCCGAAGGCATCGCCGCACTGCAGGCCGGCGCTTTCCACGTCACGACGGCGGGCCTGACCTACTTCAACACGACGCCGCTCGGGCGCGCGGTCACAGGCACCATGCTGGTGTCGGCCATGAAGGAAGACGACGTCCACATCTGGGGCGACGGCAGCACCTACAAGGGCAACGACATCGAGCGCTTCTACCGCTACGGCCTGCTGACCAATCCGGCGCTGAAGATCTACAAGCCCTGGCTCGACCAGACCTTCATCGACGAACTGGGCGGCCGCGCCGAGATGTCGGAATTCATGCAGAAGGCCGGCTTCGCCTACAAGATGTCTGCGGAAAAGGCCTACTCGACCGACTCCAACATGCTCGGTGCAACGCACGAAGCCAAGGATCTCGAGCACCTGAACAGCGGCATGAAGATCGTGCAGCCCATCATGGGCGTCGCCTTCTGGAATGACGAGGTCGAAGTCAAGCGCGAAGAAGTGACGGTGAGCTTCGTCGAAGGCCGTCCGGTGGCAATCAACGGCGTCGAATACTCGAGCCTTGTCGACATCATCCTGGAAGCCAACCGCATCGGCGGCCGCCACGGGCTGGGTATGAGCGACCAGATCGAAAACCGCATCATCGAGGCCAAGAGCCGCGGCATCTACGAGGCACCCGGCCTCGCGCTGCTGTTCATTGCCTACGAACGCCTGGTGACCGGCATCCATAACGAGGACACCATCGAGCAGTATCGTGACCATGGCCGTCGGCTGGGTCGCCTGCTCTACCAGGGGCGCTGGTTCGATCCGCAGGCCATCATGCTGCGCGAAACGGCCCAGCGCTGGGTGGCACGCGCCATCACTGGCGAGGTCACGGTCGAACTGCGCCGCGGCAACGACTATTCGATCCTTAACACTGTGTCGCCGAACCTGACCTACCAGCCCGAGCGGCTGACCATGGAAAAGGGCGAATCGAGCTTCTCGCCGGCCGACCGCATCGGCCAGCTCACCATGCGCAACCTCGACATCGTCGATACGCGGGACAAGCTGGCGATCTACGCGCGGGCGGGCCTGCTGTCGTCGTCGCAGGGCGCGTCGCTTCCCCAACTAAAGAACGACGAAGAATAAGCTCGCCCCGAAGCTCGCGCACTTCGTGTCGCTGCCACCCCCCTGCCAGGGGCAACACCAGCGGCCCGGCAGAGCCGGTTCCGCGGTGTTTCACGAAGGGGCCTGCGCTCCGCGCGGCCGGGGGTCAGACCACGACGGGTTCGGGCTCCAGGCGGATGCCGAAGCGTTCGTAGACACTGGTCTGAATGGCCTTGGCCAGTGTCATCACCTCGCCGCCCGTGACCGGGTTGGCTTTGCCGCCGCGGTTGACGAGCACGAGCGCCTGGCGCTCGTAGACGCCAGCGTTTCCGACCGACTTGCCCTTCCAGCCGCAGGCATCGATCAGCCAGCCGGCTGCGAGCTTGATGCTGCCGTCCGCCATTGGGTAGTGAACGATCTTCGGGTCGCGGGCAATGATGTCGGCGCACTGCTCCGGCGTGACGGTCGGGTTCTTGAAGAAGCTGCCGGCGTTGCCGAGTACGCGCCAGTCGGGCAGCTTCGCGCGGCGGATGGCGCAGACCCAGTCGAAGATTTCCATCGCGCTTGGCGTGAAGTTGCCGGTTTCGGCCATCTTGCGTTCAAGGTCGAGGTAACTCACCACCGGCTTCCAGGGCTTGGGCAGATGAAAGCGCACCCGCGTGATCAGCGCCCGCCCCGCCAGACCGAAATCGTTCTCGCCGGTGGCGACATGCTTGAAGACCGAGTCGCGATAGCCGAAGGCACACTGCGCGGCGTCGAGCGAAAAGGTTCGGCCGGATTCGAGGTCGATCGCGTCGAGGGAGTCGAAGCGATCCTGCAGTTCGACGCCATAGGCGCCGATGTTCTGCACCGGTGAGCCACCCACCGTTCCGGGAATCAGTGCCAGATTTTCGAGCCCCGGAAAGCCCTGCTCGAGTGCCCAGCGCACGGTGTCGTGCCAGATTTCACCGGCGCCCGCCTCGACGATCCAGGCGCGCGACGTCTCTTCGACCAGCCTGCGCCCCTTGATCTCGATCTTCAGCACGAGCGGTTTGACGTCGCCGGTCAGCACGATGTTGCTGCCGCCGCCAAGCACGAACTTGGGCACCGAGCCCCATTGCGCATCGGACAGCAGCGCGGCAACGTCGGCTTCGCCGGCAATGCGCACCATGTGCTGGGCGCGCGCGACAATACCGAAGCTGTTGTGCTGTTGCAGCGGTACGTTGTGCTCCACGATCATGGGAGAATTGTCGCATTCGCACGCCGCGCGGCACTGCGCGTGGCCCTTTCAATTTGTTGCCGCCGGAGCCTTCATGCCGTCTTTCGACACTGTTTGTGAACCCAACTTGCCCGAGGTCAAGAACGCAGTGGAGAACACCGCCAAGGAAATCTCCACGCGCTTCGACTTCAAGGGCACTTCGGCTGCCGTCGAGCTCAAGGACAAGGAAATCACCATGATCGGCGATGCCGAGTTCCAGCTCGTGCAGGTCGAAGACATCTTGCGCGCCAAGCTGACGAAGCGCAGCGTCGATGTCCGCTTTCTCGACAAGGGCGACGTCCACAAGATCGGCGGCGACAAGGTCAAGCAGGTCATCAAGGTCAAGAACGGCATCGAATCGGAGACCGCCAAGAAGATCCAGCGCCTGATCAAGGACAGCAAGCTCAAGGTGCAGGCCGCCATCCAGGGTGACGCGGTGCGCGTCACCGGTGGCAAGCGGGATGATCTTCAAGCCGCGATGGCGCTGATCAAGAAGGACGTACCGGACATGCCGCTGTCCTTCAACAATTTCAGGGACTGAGCGTCAATCGCAATGAAGGCGCTTACGCCCTTGCTGCTGGCGGCGGCCTGCACTTTCGCCAACGCGCAGTCGGTCATGCTGACCGGCACCATCGGGAGCCGCGCGATCCTGATCGTGGACGGCAGCGCGCCCAAGACGGTGGCAGTCGGCGAGACCTTCCAGGGCGTCAAGCTCTTGGCTCTTCAGGGCGAGCAGGCGACCGTCGAAGCTGGCGGCAAGCGAATTGCGCTGCGCATGGATACGCCGACGAGCATAGGTGCCGGCGGGGGCGGCGGGGGCGGCGGCAACCGCATCGTGCTGCCTGTATCGAGCGGCGGGCATTTCATGACCCAGGGGGCCATCAATGGCCGGGCTGTCACCTTCATGGTGGACACCGGCGCGACCAATGTCTCCATGTCGGCCGCCGACGCGCAACGCATCGGGCTCGACTTCACGAAGGGCGAGCCGGTGCGGATGAACACCGCCAACGGTCTCGCGCAGGGCTATCGCGTGCGGCTGAACTCGGTGCGCGTCGGCGATGTCGAAATCTACGACGTCGAAGCCATCGTTTCGCAGGAACCCATGCCTTTCATCCTGCTCGGCAACAGCTTCATCAGCCGCTTTTCCATGCGGCGCGACGCCGACCAGATGGTCCTCGAGAAACGGTTCTGAACGCTCAGGCCGCCGCGGCCGTCACGACAATTTCGATCTTGTAGGCTGGGTTGGCCATGGCGGCCTGCACCGTCGCGCGCGGGGGCGTGTTGCCCGCGTGAATCCAGGCGTCCCACACCTCGTTCATCGCGCCGATCTCGGCGATGTCGGCAAGGAAAATCTGCGCAATCAGGATGCGCGACTTGTCGCTGCCGGCTTCGGCGAGCAGGCGGTCGACCATGGCGAGGACCTGGGCGGTCTGGCCACAAATGTCTTGCGTCGTATCGTCGGGCACCTGGCCGGCCAGGTAGATCGTGCCGTTGTGTACGGACGTCTCGCTGAGGCGAGGACCGACATGAAAGCGTTGAATGGTGGCCATGCTTGTTCCTTTGTCTATTTCTTGGCGCCGAGCCTCGACTCGGTGCCGGTCGCGATGCGGCGAATATTCTCGCGATGCCGCCATATCAAGAGCAGGCTGATCGAGACCAGCGACAACAGCACCGTGAGGTCGAGCGGCCAGGCGATTTCGCCGCCGATCAGGTAGTACGCCGGCGCAAAAAAGGCGGCGACGATGGACGCCAGCGACGAGTAACGAAAGAAGACGGCGATGATCAGCCAGGTGACGCCGGTGGCCAGCCCCAGCAACCAGGCGATGCCGACGAGCACGCCGGCCGCCGTGGCCACGCCTTTGCCGCCCTGGAAACCGAAGAACACCGGATAGAGGTGTCCGAGAAATGCCGCCAGGCCCGCGATCGCGGCAACGCCCTGCCCCATCCCCAGCCCTGAGCCGAAGTGCTGGATCAGGAACACCGGAATCCACCCTTTCAGCGCGTCGAGCAGCAGCGTCGCCAGGGCAGCACCCTTGTTGCCCGAGCGCAGCACATTGGTGGCGCCGGGATTCTTGCTGCCGTAGCTACGCGGGTCGGCCATGCCGAGCGACTTGCTGACGATCACTGCAAAGGACAGGGATCCGAGCAGGTAGGAAAGAACGATCGCGACGAGCGAGGGAAAGTAGGAACTCACAGTGTCTCCGGGCCGGCAATCCCGGCGGCGCGCCTCCGAACGAGGCAGCCGGCTATTCTGCCAGCGCGCACTGCACCGGCTTCGCGCCCAGGAGCTTCACGCACACCTGCGGATCGATCCCGACCAGATAGCCCCGCCGCCCGCCGTTGATGGCGATCCAGGGCAGTTCGAGAATGGTCGACTCCACATAGGCCGGCATCTCTCGGCGCGTGCCGAACGGCGACGTGCCGCCGACGAGATAGCCGCTGTGCCGATTCGCCACTTCGGGCTTGCAGGGCTCGACCGACTTCGCCCCGATCTGCCGTGCCAGGTTCTTGGTCGAGACGGTGCGGTTGCCGTGCATCAGCACGATCAGCGGCTTGGCGTCCTGATCCTGCATGACGAGCGTCTTGACCACCGTGAAGGGGTCGAAGCCGAGCACTTCGGCGCTGTGTTGCGCGCCGCCGTGCTCGAGGTACTCGTACGGGTGCTCCGTGAACGCGATACCGTTCGCCCGCAGCATCTGCGTCGCGGGCGTTTCGGAGACGTGCGTTTTCTTGCTCACGTCGTCGTCAGGCTACGGGATCCCGCATTTCCCAACGGATCTTGTCGATCTCCGCCAACAACTCGGGCGAAAGCTTCGTGCCCCAGGCGTCCAAGTCTTCGTCGAGTTGCGCGACCGAAGTCACGCCGATGATGGTGCTCGCGACCTGCCACTTGGTGTAGCAGAAAGCCAGCGCGAGCTTCGCCGGCGTGAGGCCGTGCGACTTTGCCAGCGCGTTGTAGCGGCG
The DNA here is from genome assembly GCF_056397705.1 of Variovorax sp. 05L425. Lineage (NCBI taxonomy): Bacteria > Pseudomonadati > Pseudomonadota > Betaproteobacteria > Burkholderiales > Comamonadaceae > Variovorax > Variovorax sp. 05L425. The sequence continues at coordinate 393,384 of NZ_JBFTNY010000002.1, forward strand.
CGCAGCGGCGAGCGCATCCGCCCGGCCCCAGCGCTGCTTGCGCACCGATTCGTAGCTGGAGATGCGCGCACCCTTGGGCGCCAACGGCCCTTCGGTGCCGCTTTCGTCGTACTTGCCGGTCAGCAGCCCGAAGGCCAGCGGCGAATAGGCCAGGAGCGAAACGCCGAGGCGGTGCATCGTCTCGTCGAGCCCGTTTTCCAGCGCACGGCCGATCAGGCAATAGAGGTTCTGCACGGTCGCCACGCGGGGCAGGCCGTGTTGTTCGGCGAGCCGGACGAATTCGTGGACACCGTACGGCGTTTCGTTGGACAGCCCGATCGCGCGCACCTTGCCGGCCTTGACGAGCTTGCCCAATGCATCGAGTTGCTCATGGATCGACGTGGCGGAACTTTCCTTCGTCGGGTCGTAGTAGATCGAGCCGAATGCGGGCACATGGCGTTCGGGCCAATGGATCTGGTAGAGATCGATCACGTCCGTCTTCAGACGCTTGAGGCTGGCTTCGCACGAGGCGGCGATATCGGCCGCCGTCATGCCGCCGCCTTCTCGCACCCATGGCATCCCGCGTGACGGACCGGCAACCTTGGTCGCCAGCACGATCTTCTGGCGAATGCCGGGATTCTTGTCGAACCAATTGCCGATGATGGTCTCGGTGGCGCCGAAGGTTTCCTTGCGGGTCGGGACGGCGTACATCTCGGCCGTATCGATAAAGTCGATGCCGCGTTCGAAGGCGCGATCCAGGATCGCATGGGCGGTGGGCTCGTTGACCTGCTCACCGAAGGTCATGGTGCCGAGGCAAATCGGCGTGACGTGGAGGTCGCTCTGACCGAGTTGGATTTTTTGCATGGGCGAAATGCTACCTGCTGCCGCGTTCCGTCCCACGTTCTGATCAATCCGTCGTTCCGGCGAGCTTGATCTGTGCATCGCCCTGACGACGAGATTTTGAACAGGCTCCTATCACTGGTAGTTCATCGTGAAAGTCGCCAAGCCGTTCGCTGAACCAGCAGTGATTGTCGGGGCCGTCTGGACGTAACGTGCGGTCAACGGAATGTTGAAAGCCCCGTTTCCGGTGCTCCCTGCTTGCCACTGATTGGTGTTCCCGGCTGCGGACGAATCCGGTCCGTAGTTGATGACGGTAGTACCGCTCAGCACCTGGATTCCGACACCGCTTGCAGTGGAACCCGAGGCCAATGACAAGGTGTCCGACCGATTCGCAGGATCGGTCTGGTCAGTCAATGTGGTGAAGACCTTGGTCGTTGCCCCAGTGTCGCCGCCCGAGCAGGCAAGTTGGATATTGAACAATTGTGATTGTGGCGATGTACTCCCGACCCCGGAGAAATTGCGAATCGGGACGCTGCCTAATGGCACTTGCATCGAAGGAGAGGACACACTACAGGTCGGATTCTGTCTGACTTCAATAATGGGAGAAGTAGGGCCTGAGAGACCGTAAATGTAACCCCAAGGGGTAAGGTCCAGGCTGTCACCCACCACTGCAAGGGAAAACGCAATTCGGCCTAAAGTATAGCGTCCCGCCGACAGTGGACCCGTCTTGACCAACTCTAAGGTCAGGCTCCCCGACCAATTGAGCTGACTGCTGGCAGACAAAGGGCTCGTCGAAGTCTGGGGAAGATATCCTGACGGTAATTGGAGCTGGTAAAAGATAGCGCCCTGGCCAGTCCACACCAAACGCGCTCCGATCCCTGGGATTCCCGAGGGTGTGGTGTTATGCGGCCCACTCATGCCATAAAGGTCGAGCCTCACTTGCTTGCCAGCACATCCTGCAATCGTTAAAGAACGGCCGGTATTGTTGCTTACAGTGGTAGAAAATAGAATTGCACCATCCGGCAGGTCAGCGGAAGCAGTGGCGTCAATAACAGGGATGGTTGCCATATTATAATATGCATCACCAAAGTTAATAGCGCGGCACGCCGCCTGGACGCTAGATGAACCGGCTACAGCCATCACAATGCCTAGAAATATCTGAATTACCTTTTTCATAGATCAATCCTGCGCAATAAGTTGTGCCCCAACGAAATCGTCGGGCGCTGCCCTGCCGTATTAGCGATGGCGTGCCACCGCGTCGAATACCTGTTAAATCTCATCGCAATTCTTTTCGGAAGTAAGTGTCCCCAGGAAAATCTCCTGGGAATGATCTATCGACAGTCGGCATCCAAAGCCACGTAGGATGCGGACTGACTGTCGCCAGGAGGCAAGGTGTAGCCCAGCGAGCAAGTCGATTGATCGTCCTGGCCCCAACGCGCTGTCAGGGTTCCGCTGTCGCTCTTCAGGCCGCGCGCGATGATCCGTCCCCCCTGCGCCACGGTGCCCACGTTGTTCCCCTCGGCATCGAACACCTCCGTACCGAACGGCAGCGGCGTGCCATCGCTGGCCTTGGCGCTGATGATTGCTGCCCGGCCGGTGTTGTCCGTATCGAACTTGACGACCACCACAGCGCCCGATGTCGGGGCGACGCGCTGTTCCGTGGACTTGAGTTCCACGTTCACCGGCAGGCCCTTGGGGTCGATTTCGATCTGATTGCTCGCGAACGGCACCAGATTCGACACAATCGCGTGGCCCCACGGGTCCACCCGCAGGCCACTGCCGTTGGTAACGCGTGCACCGGCTGCATCCTTGGCTTCGACAATGGCCACGGTGTCACCCGCGTTCGGCGTGAAGGCCACGCCACCGGCGTAGGCAACGACCGCCCCCGAAACACCAGCGCCAACTTGCGAATACGAGCTGCTCTTGCTGGCATTGCCGGTGACCGTGGCCATCGGAGAAGCGTAGGCGACGTTGGCGCCCAGGCTGGTCGTGTTGTCCGCGCCGCCGCTGTGAGCCGCACTCAGGCCATAGCTGAGGGCGTTGTCCTCGCCATACGCACCGGTCACCGATTGCCGGACGCTGGTGTCCCCGTTCTTGTCGCGCTGCAAGTTGGTCGTCGAATACACCGGATGCCGGCCACCGCCGAACGGAATGCTGAGGTTCAGCATCACGCGGTTGTCCCACTTGCGGGCCGCCGGGTTGTACTCTCTCACTGCAGAGACGCCGTAGTTGATCTGCTTGTAGCTGTTGTTGTAGCCCACTTGAAACTGCGTGTCGGTGCCGCCGCGATTCCAGTAGGTCTGGCTGGAGCCGGATGCGTAGAGCGAGCCATAACCCTTGGGCAAGGCCTGGTTCAAGACCAACTGCAGCCTGCCGCGCTGAGTGTCGTTCGCGGCATATCCCATGTCGCGACTGTCCAGGTCGCGCAGCGCCATCGCGTCGGACAGGCTCAAATACCCACGGCTGGAATAGCGGTAGGCCGCCACCGTCAGATTGGTGTTGGTGGGTTCGAGCAGCTTGCTATAGCTCAGCCGAACGCTTTGCCCGTTGCGGTCGGGCTGGTTTTCCAGGCGCGTGCTGGCATGGGTGATGTCGGCGCCGAAGGCGCCAAAGTCGGTATTCAGCGCGGCGCCAAACACGCCGGCCGCATAGCCTTGCGTGAGCGTCAGGCCGCCGTAGCCTGTCACCAGGTTGTTGAAACCGTGCTGCACGGTGGCCTGGGACATCATCGACGTGCTCTGCACGCTGGTATTGCGATACTGGCCCACGGTGACGTTGTAGCGCGTCAAGCCCGCACGCAGCGAGTTCACGGCGGCTGCATAGGGCACTGTGGAAATGCGCACGCGGCCGTCGGCCTCAGTCACGATGACCTCCAGGTCGCCACCATAGCCCGTCGGATAGAGATCGTTGATTTCGAACGCGCCGGCCGCCACGGTGGTCTCATAGATGATGTTGCCCCTCTGGCGGATCTGCACGCGTGCATTGGTGCTCGCGATGCCGCGCACGACTGGGGCGTAGCCGCGCTGCGACTCAGGGTACATGCGGTCGTCGCTGGCCAGCTGCACGCCGCGAAAGCCCACGCTGTCGAAGATCGAGCCGTCGGTATAGGCATCGCCCACAACCAACTGGCTCTTTATCGAAGTGATGCCGCGTTGCGCGTTGGTCAGCACGCTCTGGTAGCGGGTTCCGCCATGATCGCCGCTGGTCAGGCTGCCGCTGTGACGAAAGCGCCACGCACCAACGTTGACGCCGCCATTCAGCCCGATATAGCTTTGCGCGGACGATTGCCCTGCGCTCTCCGCCCAGTAGGTGTTGGCGTTGTATTGCAGCCGGGCGGCCGTCACGCCGTCATCCCAATACTTCGGGTCGACATAGCCACGTGCCGTGCGGACCATCGCGATCTGAGGCACGCTGATGTCGAGCCGCTGCTCGCCGTTGTCGAATGCCGCGGTGGCGTCCGTGACCAGTTCCGAGAGGGGCGTGCAGGCGTCGCCGCCGGCTTCCAGGCGCGTGCTGACCTCGGGGGTGAGTTTGGTCAGGTCGACGCCAATGCGCTCAAGGAAGGCCCGGTCGAAGCAGGGTTGCACGTTGGCGCTGTCATCACCGATCTGGCGCAGCGTCACCTCCGAGCGCCCGAGCCATGCCTGGTTGACGTAGAGGTCGACGCGGTAACTACCCGGGAGTGCGACGTTGCCCTTGTTGAAGCGGCTGAAGTCGATCCGGGCACCGCCAGGCTGTTGCAGAAACAAGTCGTTGAATTCCACCTGGGCCACCGCGGTGGAGGCAGGCGCATTTCCACTGTCAGCCCAGGCACCGACGCTTGCAAACAAGGACAACACCAGCGCGCTCGTGGGGCGCAGCCGAAACCGGAGAGTCTGATCGTTGAATGCTTGCATCGGAGTGTTGTCGTGAAAATTGAGGCGAGACGATCCCCTGCCGGCGCATGCGGCATGTTGAAATTGGGAACGGAGAGAAAAGAGGGCCGGGGCTTGCCCGGAATTGGCCTACGCGGCCTACTTCGAAGAGGAGGAAGCCGGTGCGCCAAGCACCGCATCACCCGCGGTCGTGCCGCCATAGTCGTTGACGGCCTGGTAGTGCACCTTGGACTCAGGCCCTTGCGGAACATCGCCGGAAAGCGGGAAGACCTTCGTCTCGCCCGGGCCGATCATTCCGCCGTCATCGAACTGAGCTTCCTTGCCGCCGCCGATGAGCTTCAAAGAAGAAAAGGACACGTGATAGGACGTGGGATTGCGCCCTTCGAGCGCAGGCCGATTGCCGTCCTGAACCAGGCGCCAGGCGATCTGCGCAGGCGCCTCGCTCGCTTTGCCTTCGAGGCTCGCGGGCCGGAAGAATAACTTCACGCGAGTGCGGAATGCCATCTGGAGCTTGTTGGTATCCGCCTGATCAGCAGATGCCTTGGGAGGAATTTCGAGCACGTTGAGCCAGAACACGGACTCCTTGTCCTGGGGCAACGGCTCGCCGGTGTAAATAATGCGCAAGGTCTGCGCCTTGGCGGGGTCAATACGCGCCACGGGAGGCGTCACGGTGAACGGCACCTGGATGCTTGAGGGGGCCGCCTTGGGATCGCCCTTGTCGATCCAGATCTGCGTCAGCGCGGGCGACTTGCCTTCATTGCTGAGCTTGACCGTGGTCTCGCGATCCTTGGCGTTATAGATGACCCGCGTACCACCCACAACGACGGACGCCTGCGCTTGCAGCGCGCCAGCCACCCCCAGCGCGAGCACGCCAGCGGCCAAGAAAGTCTTAAAGATTTGCTTCATGGTGGTAGTGGATCGGAATTGCAGGTCCGAATTGGTAATAAGGAATAAAGAGGGGGAGGAAGCGCGCCGGGCGGCGCGCTTCCGGGCTACCAGAAATTACTGGTAGATGAGCGTGTACATCACGCTCGAATTGGCTGCGCCGGCGCCAGCAGCTCCATTGACAGCCACGTATTCAGCGGCGTAGGGCAGCAGTGCAGATCCGGCGGTGATAGCAACCG